>JAAEOJ010000387.1 GCA_024244685.1 Mycoplasma sp. | reverse complement strand
TCTGGGTCAAGTTGTTCTGGAAGATCTGAAGAATATTTTCCATCTTTTGATCTAGCAAATTCTATTAATAAACCTGCATTTTCAGCAAAGTCTATAACAGCTTGAATTGATTTTCAAGTTACTTTATTATTATTACCACCATCAACTTTTACATCTTTTTTGATTTCTTCAATCATTGAGTCTGCTGTTCCATCAGAAATAAATTTTAATAATTTTTTGAAAGATGAAAGAGGGATAGATGTTTTCTTTTCTGTTGAAAGAACTGTGTATGCAGCGGGTTGTAATTTAACTAATATATTTCCATTTGTTGAATCTAATCATTTACCTTTTTCTGTTTTTGTACCAGGAACTCATAAATTTTTACTAGCATCACCACCATCATACAATTTCATAAGTTCGTCTTTTGTTATTCAATTTTGTCCATTATCAATAGAATATAAGAAATCCGGAGTATATCCTTTAACAGAAGAACTTTTATGAGTTAAATTATCTAATTTTATAGTTGTTCCACTTAATTCAAAATTCATATCAATTGGTGAAGTGTCAATATACATAGGAAGAATAGAAAAATCAGAGTCAAGAAGTTCTTCATATGTTCAATTTAAATCAGCACCAGGGTCAATAATAATGTCATTATTTTTTATCAAGGCCATAGTATCTCTGTCGTTTAACCGTATTCTTCTGGTAACTCCGTTATTTAGATCCTCATCAATTCGGAAAAAAGGTGATGTAGAAGGCATTGATTTTCAATTTAAAAGTTCATCTGCACTTTTTGTTTCACTATGAGTCGTGTTATTACCATCCATCATAAATACTTCAAAAATAGGTTTTTTAAAGCCGTGGTTTTTTATATAATTAAGTATATTCCCGAATGATCATGACATTGCATGAGTATTACCAGTAACACGGAATTGTTTGTCATAAAGATTTTTTAAATCACTTATCATTTTTGAAGTAACATATCTTTTAAAACTACTAAATTTTGAAATATCAGCACTTGTTGCAGGAGTCTCGTTTACTTTACCTGTTGCAGTTTTTAATTCATAACCAGGTTCAGCAACTAATTTTATTTTTAAATCTTTTGCAATTCAAGTAGGCCCATTATTACCTGTACCTGGGGCTCAAAATAATTCTTTTGCTGTTGTTGCTGTTACAAGAGCATCTCAAGTTTTTCAAACATTGTCACTTGCTCCCAATTGGAATTCATAGTGATATCCTTTGAAACTAGGTTTGTTTTTTCATTCTATATGTTTTGTATCACCTTCAAGTTCAAATTTTGAAAGATCTACACTTGTAACATCAACTTCTTGTTTAAGTTTTAATATATCTGATGTTGTTGTAATATCAGTTTTATTATTTTGGTTTTTGTTAGATGAAATTGCAAATCCAGGTTTTGGATTTATTCTAACTCATAATTGTCTTTTTGATTGATCTGATTCAACTTGTTCTGGAAGATCTGAAGAATATTTTCCGTCTTTTGATATAGCGAATTCTATTAATAAACCTGCATTTTCAGCAAAGTCTATAATAGCTTGAATTGGTTTTCAAATTACTTTTTTAAAATTACCACCATCAACTTTTACATCTTTTTTAATTTCTGCAAGAATTGAGTCTGCTGTTCCATCAGGAATAAATTTTAATAATTTTTTGAAAGATGAAAGAGGGATAGATGTTTTCTTTTCTGTTGAAAGAGCTATGTATTGAGTGGGTTTTAATTTAACTAATATATTTCCATTTGTTGAAGCTAATCATTTACCTTTTTCTGTTTTTGTACCAGGAACTCATAAATTTTTATTAACATCAACACCATCATACAATTTCATAAGTTCGTCTTTTGTTATTCAATTTTGTCCATTATCAATAGAATATAAGAAATCTGGAGTATATCCTTTAACAGAAGAACTTTTATGAGTTAAATTATCTAATTTTGTAGTTGTTCCGCTTAATTCAAAATTCATATCAATTGATGAAGCGTCAACATACATAGGAATAGTAGCATAACCAGATTTTTTTAACTCAAATTGTTTTCTAGTTGAAGGATCAACAATAAAACCATCTTCTGCTCAATCACTGTCTAAATGAACTAAAGATAGAGTTCTTTCGATGCTTCCTCCGATTTCGATCATATCCCTATCAATATGATTTGTTTTTATAAAAGCATCAAATATCTGTAAAGCAGCCATACCACGTTTATTCAAGTAATAAACGTTCAAATGACCAGTTTTTTTGAAACCATGGTTTTTTATGAAGTTCAATATATTCCCTGTTGTTCATGACAATGACTTACTATTACCATGAGCACGGAATTCTTTATCAAAAATATCAATTAATTCATCTACCATTTTTTTAGTAATAAATCTTTTAAAACTACTAAATTTTGAAACATCAACACTTGTTACAGGAGTCTCATTTACTTTACCTGTTGCAGTTTTTAATTCATAACCAGAATTAGCAACTAATTTTATTTTTAAATCTTTTGCAATTCAAGTAGGCCCATTATTACCTGTACCTGGGGCTCAAAATAATTCTTTTGCTTTTGCTGCTTTTACAAGAACATCTCAAGTTTTTCAAACATTATCACTTGCTCCCAATTGGAATTCATAGTGATATCCTTTGAAACTAGGTTTATTTTTTCATCCTATATGCATTGTATCGCCTTCAAGTTCAAATTTTGAAAGATCTACACTTGTAACATCAGTTGATATTTTATCGGCAAAAGGTGTTATATTTGAATTTTTAACTTGCTGTATTGTTTTTTTGAATTTTACAATTAATCTATGAATTTTACTTTGAACTTCACCATTAATCTTTAATTGATAAAATATTGTTAATGTTTTTGTTGTATTTTTTATTTTTTGAAAACTAATATTGGCAAAAGAAACATTGGAATAAGCTTTACTAGTTCCTATTTTTTTTCTTAACCATTTATTATCAAAACTTTTAAGTTTTAAATTTTTGTCTAAAGGTGAATTTTCATATATTGTATTAACATTATGATTTGAATTAAATCAATTTTTTTTTGATAATCATTCGTTTTTACTTGTTTCTATAAATTGGGTATTTGTTTTTAAATGTAAATCTAATCAAATATTATTAAAAGTTTTAATATTTGATAATATTTGATTATTTTTGTTTTTAATTCAACCGTCCATTTTAAAAGATTTTATAAAATAAACATTATTTCCATTTACTATTCATTTTTTTTGTTCTACAAACATTTCTTTTAAAGCTTGTTTTTTTAAAATATATTTACCTTTTGAAGTTTCTTTATCTAAAACTACAAATTTATTTTCAGATAATTTTGCGACTTTTATGTTTTCATAATTTTCTAAATCAATTGTTCCAGAAAACATTTTATTTTTTGTGCCTTTATTTTTTTTTCTAAAAATTAATTTATTATTACCATCTATTACAATTACATCTTTATTATTATTAAAATCAGAAATAGAAATACCACTTAGTAATTTTAAGTTAGTTGAATTAAAGCTATTTTTGTTTTTTAATATAATTTGTGTGTTTTTACTAAAAGGTTCAATAGTTTTGTTGTAAGGTTTTAAGTTTTGTTTTTGTTCTGAATAAAAACCTGTTGAAAAATTATGTATAACACGTCTTATTACATCATCATTAATTTTGGCTGTTTCACCATTTTTTAATTTAGATAATTTATTTTTTATTTCTAACTTACTTAAAAAATTAGGTACCTTAGTTTGCAATGAATTATACGCTTTAATATTTTCAGCTATATTATTTTGGGAAAACAAAAAAGCAGAGGTACCAGTTATAACAGTGGTTAAAGCACCTATTTTTAGAAAGAGTTTTTTTCTAAAATTCATAAATTAATACCTCCTTTTTATAATCACTATATTTTTTTACATTATATCAAAATACTTATAAATAAAGAAATTCAACAATTATAAAAGAGAAAAGAAAAACGGGTATTTAAGTTATTAACACTAATCAGAAATGAAATAATAATATAAATTTATTTTTTGAAAATAAAATGATTATATTTAGTTTTTAAAAAGTATTATTTCATGATTTTTGTTTTACTATAAATTTATTTATAATTAAATTAAGGAGAAATATTATGAAAATATTATTAGCATCAGATCATGCAGGATTCGCGTTAAAAAAAGCAATAGAAGAACACTTAAAAAATAAAGGTTTTGAAATAGAAGATTTAGGTACCAAAACACCAGAAAGAGCTAATTATGCTTCTTATGGTTTAAGATTAGGAGAAGCTATTCATGAAGGGAAAGCTCCTTTTGGGGTAATTGTATGTGGTTCAGGTATTGGTATATCAATTGCTGCCAATAGATTTAAAGGTGTTAGAGCTGCTAGAGTATTTGATGTAGAAGATGCAAAATTAACAAGGCAACATAACGATGCGAATGTAATTGCATTAGGAGAAAGACTTTTGGATAAGGAAGAAGCTATTAAAATGGTAGATGCATTCCTTGCTGAACCGTTTGAAGGCGGAAGACACCAAGAACGTGTTGCCACTTTAGATAAGTGTTAGTATTTTAAAAAGAAATATTTTTCAAGATAATAAGAGATTTAAAAAATTAAATAAAGTTTATTCTTTATAATAAATATATGTGAAAATTTATAATATCATCTTCAAAAAAAAGTAATTGATTAAATACCCATGGTAAAGAGGTTTGTTTTGTCGGTCGATCTAATGTTGGTAAATCATCTTTAATAAACGCTTTAGCAAATCAAAAGATTGCTAGAACTTCAAATACACCTGGGCGTACACAATTAATTAATTATTTTAAAAATGAAGATCAAAAAATGATAGTAGATTTACCTGGTTATGGTTTTGCTAAGATGCCAAAAAAAGAATTAGAAAGAATGTCAATTATGGTTGAAGAATATTTTGCAGATAGACGACAATTAATATTGACATTTTGTTTAATTGATGCAAAAATTGGTATTACTAGTGATGATAGAGATATGTTTGAATATTTACTTGCAGTAGGAAGACCTTTCTTCATAATTGGAACAAAATCAGATAAAGCTAAGCAAAGTGAATTATCTAAAACTATTAAACAAATTAATGAAATAGGAGTTGATTTTTTAATTACATCAGCTTCTAAAGGTACTAATATTAATAAATTAAGAGCAGTAATTAAAAAAACATTTTAAAGGAGAATTAGTCATGAAGCAAAAAGATGCATTATGAGTTCAAAATAATATAGCCGATATTAAAGTTTTTGATATTAGAGAAACAGAAGAATCAAATATAATTAAATTAAAGGGTGCTTTTAATATTCCTAAAGCTCAACTATTAGAAAAACCTAGTGATTATATTGCTTCAAAAGATGAAGAAGTATATATTCATTGTAGATCTGGTGGTAGGTCTTCTCTTGCTATTGAGGAATTAGAAAAACAAGGTTATACAAATCTTATTAATGTTCAAGGTGGTATTAAAGAAATGGATCAATCTTTTTTAATAAAGGGAGAATCAAATCTTAACGAATCTTTTCATTGTCAAAATAACAACAAATAAATATTTATATTCTAATAATTGCAATTATGTATATTTGGAAAATAAAAATATAATAGTTATAAATTAAATTAACTAAAATGTTATAATTTAAATACGATATTTGAAATATTGCAAAAGGAGAATAAAAGATGTCAAGATTAGTAAATATGACAAACATGACTAAAAAAGCTTTTGAAGGTAAATATGCAGTACCGCATATAAATACAAATAATTTAGAATGAACAAAAGCTATTTTAGAAACAGCACAAGAAATGAATTCACCAGTTATTATAGGAACTTCTGAAGGTGCTATTAAATATATGGGTGGAATGAAAACTGTTGTAGGAATGGTAAATGGTTTAATGGAAGATTTAGATATAACAGTTCCAGTAGCTTTACATTTAGACCACGGTTCTTATGAAGGTGCTAAAAAAGCTATTGAAGAAGGATATACTTCAATTATGTATGATGGTTCACACTCACCATTTGAAACTAATTATAATAATTCAGTAGAATTAATGGAATTAGCTAAAGCTAAAAATATATCTATGGAAGCTGAAGTAGGTACATTAGCAGGTGAAGAAGACGGAATTATTGGTGAAGGAGATAAAGCTGATCCAGAAGAAGCTAAAAAAATGGCTGCATTAGGACTTTCAGTTCTAGCTGCTGGTATCGGAAATATTCATGGTCCATATCCAAAAGAATGAAAATCACTAGATTTTGAAGTATTAGAATCAATTAGAGATGCTATTGGAATGGGTATTGTATTACATGGTGGTTCAGGAATTCCTGAAGATCAAATTAAAAAAGCTATTTCATTAGGTGTTGCAAAAATAAATGTTAATACTGAATTACAACAATCTAATGCTGCGGCTGTTAAAGAATTCTGTGTATCAGGTAAAATTGACGAAGGTAAAAACTTTGATCCTCGTAAATTATATGCTGATGGATTCCAAGCTATGAAAGAAACAGTTAAGTTTAAAATTAATCAATTCGGTTCAAACGGTAAAGCTTAATTAAATAATTTAAATTATAATAACTATATATTCTTTATTATTAGAATATATAGTTATTTTTTATTTAATGATTTATTATATAAAAATATTTAATATAAAATGGAGTAATATTTAATTATGGGTAAATTAATAAAAACAATAAAATTAAATATAACAAACAAAGTAAGGATAGGATTTCCTGAAGGAGGAAATCCCAAGATAGTTGAGGCTGCTAAACTATTGAAAAAAGAAGGAAAAATAAATCCAGTTTTAATAGTAAAAACTAAAGAACAAATTACTGATGATTCATTAGAGTGAATTGTAATTGATGAGTATGAACATAAACAAAAAATAATAGAGTTATTGTTCGAGTTAAGAAAAGCAAAGGGCATGACATTAGAAAATGCTTCTAAATTAATATCTTTACCTAATTACTTTACAACAATGTTATTAAAAATAGATGAAATAGATGGATATGTTGGTGGTATAGAATATACTACAGCAGATACATTAAGACCAACGCTACAAATAATTAAAACAAAACCAGATTCTAAAATAGTATCATCAGTTTTTGTTTTAGAGAAAGAAGAAGAGTCATTACTATTCGGAGATTGTGCAATTAATTTAAAACCAAACTCACAACAATTAGCAGATATTAGTAAACAAATTTTAAAATTTGGTAAAACAACTGTTGGATTAAAAGATATAAGATTAGCTTTATTATCTTATTCTACAAATGGTTCTGGTAAAGGTGATGATGTACAAAAAGTTGCTGATACTTATAAAATTTTAAAACAAGATAATGTTAAAGAAGCATATGGAGAGATTCAATTTGATGCAGCATATGTTGATAGTGTTAGAAAACAAAAAGCAAAAGATAATACCTGAGAAAAATCAGCTAATGCTTTTGTATTTCCTGATTTAAATTCAGGAAACATTGGTTATAAAATCGCTCAAAGATTAGGTGGTTATGAAGCAATAGGTCCTATTTTGTTAGGTGTTGCTAAGCCTGTTAATGATTTATCAAGAGGAGCATCTATTGAGGATATAGTTAATGTTGCTTATATTACAGCAGCTCAAAAGGAGGAACAATAATATGGAAAAAATTCTAATAATAAATGGTGGTTCTTCTTCACTAAAATTTGAATTATTAAATAAAAATACTAAAGAATCTTTAGCTAATGGAGCAGCAAAAAGAATTTTCGTTGATGGTTTATTTATTATAAAAGTATTTGGAAAGAAGTATGAATTAAATGTTCCTTTAAATAGTCATAGTGATGCAATCGAAATATTATTACAACAATTAAAAGAACACAAATTAATTACTGATTTAAATGAAATAAAAGGAATTGGTCATAGAATAGTCCAAGGTGGAGAAGTTTTTCTTAAATCTTGTTTAATTGATAAACAAGTATTAAAACAAATTAGAGAATTAGGTGATATGGCACCTTTACATAATCCTGGTGAAGCTAACATTATAGAAGCATTCATGAAAAAAGTACCAAACACAATTAATGTAGCTGTATTTGATACTTCTTTTCATGCAACAATGCCTAAATTAGCTTATACTTATGCGGTTCCAGAAGAATGATATACAAAATATAAAGTAAGACGTTATGGTGCTCATGGAACTTCACATAAATATATTGCTAGAAGAATGGAAAAAGAATTAAATAAAAAACCAAATATAATTAGTTGTCATTTAGGTAATGGAGCATCTATATGTGCTATTAAAAATGGTGAGAGTATTAATGTATCAATGGGATTAACTCCTTTAGCTGGATTAATAATGGGAACTCGTTCTGGAGATTTAGATCCTTCTATTACTGAGTATATTGTAAAGAAAACTGGAATGACTATTCAAGAAGTTACACATAAACTAAATAATGAATCTGGACTTAAAGCATTATCTGGAATATCTTCTGACTTTAGAGATATAAGAAAAGAAGCTGAAGCAGGTAATGAAAAAGCTAAATTTACAATTGATATATTTGCTGCAAGAGTAGCAACTTATGTTGTAAATTACGCAAATCAAATTAATGACAAAATTGATGGAATAGTATTTACTGCTGGTATTGGTGAAAATTCTCCTGAAATTAGAGAAGCTATTATAAAAGCAATACCTTTATTAAATCTAGAAATCTCTAATACAAATAATAAAAAATCATATGATGATTTATTAAAAATATCATCTAATAATTCTAAAATAGATTTATATGCTATTAGAACAGATGAAGAATCAATTATTATAGAAGACTTATTGTCATTTATGTAAATCTTGATCTTTCAAGTTAAAAATAGAAATATTTCACTTATTATCTTCAAAGAAACCTACTTTTAAATTTTATTTCCAGTATCAAAATTTATTTTTGTAGTTTGTCTTTTGTAAAACCAAAAGGTAATAATTCTTTTATTGTATTAATTCTTTTTTCTCCTAATGAAGAATATTGAATAATTTTGGAATTAGGAGCCAACTCTAAAAGTACTTGTCTACATGGCCCACAAGGAGTAATAATATCTTCGCCTTCTCCACCAATAATATGGATTTCTTTAAAAAAACCTGGTTTTTCTCCTTGCGATATAGCTGAAAATAAAGCTGATCTTTCGGCACAAATTGTTACCCCATAAGCTGAATTCTCTATATTAACTCCTACATACTCTTTATCTGAATTTGAAACTAAAATAGCAGCAACTTTAAATTTTGAGTAAGGAGAATAAGCATTTTTTTGTAATTTTAAAAGTTTATTTAACATATATTTATATTATAATAATAAAGTTAGATAAAAACAAATATTTGAAAATGGAGAAAATATGAAAATAAGTAGAACTAAAAGATTTATTGCCTTTTTAATAAATAATTTAGCCAATGTTATTATTATAGGATTAATTATAAATTTTATATTAATTTTTACAAAAAGTAAAACTATTGGTGGAAGTGTTATGGGTTTTAAACATAAATTTGCAGAACCTATTTTAGGTCAATTAATGTATTTTGTGTCATTGGCAATTGCATTATTCTTATACATTATTACATTAGGAATTTTATGAATTGTTGATGTTGTTAAAATGGATAAAAATAAAGGTACTTTTGCAGAAAAATTTAGTGGTTGCGAAAAAATAAAATAAATCTTATTTAGATTTATTTTATTTTATTAATTATTTCTATTAAGTTTTCTTCTGTAAAGCCAAATTCTTTATAAATTTTATTACCAGGAGCTGATTCTCCGAATCTATCAATACCTAAATTATATTTACCATATCTTCTTCAACCAAAAGTAGTAGCACTTTCTACAGTTACTGTTTTATTATAATTTCCTAAAATTAATTCTTTATATTCTTTTGATTGTTGTTCAAATAAATTTGTAGATGGCATAGAAACAACCGTTGTGTTTGTTTTTTTACCTACATTTATAGCAAGTGATAAATCAGAACCAGTAGCAATAATTGTTTTGTCATTTTCACCTTTATAAATAATATATGCACCTTTTTTAGAATCATTTACTTGAGTTTCTTTTTGAGAAACTATATCTTGTCTTGTTAAACCAATTAGAGTTGGAGTTTGTGTTGAATTTATAGCAATTTCATAAGCTGCTTGAACTTCTTTTTCATCAGCTGGTCTAATAACATTGACATTAGGAATCGATCTAACCATTGCATATTGTTCGATAGGTTCGTGTGTTGGTCCATCTTCTCCAACAAAAATTGAGTCATGTGTCATGATATAAGTAACAGGCAATTTCATTAAAGCTGCTAATCTTAAAGCTGGTTTTAGGTAATCTACAAATACAAAGAAAGTTGATATAAATGGTTTAAAATTAGAATGCAAAGCAAGTCCATTTGCAATTGCTGCCATAGCAAACTCTCTAACTCCAAACATAATATTTCTACCTTGTCTATTATTTGGCATAAAATCTCCATCTCCACCAATAGCTTTAGTTGAAGATGTTAAATCTGCTGAACCACCTATTCAATTAGGTAATTTTTTATTTAATTCTTGAATAATCTCACCTGAAGTTACACGTGTTGCAACATCTTTTGAAAGATTAATATCAATTTTAACTGGTTCTTTAGACATGAAACAAGAAAGTTCTTTTGAAACTTTGAATTCTAAATAAGCTTTTTCTCCACGATCTAAAATTGTCTCTTTATAATATTCTTTTACATCTTTAGGAGAAGAGAACATATCATCTAATTCAATACCCAATTCTTTTGCAACAGCATCTAAATCAACTTTAGATAATGGTGCTCCATGAACGGCTGAAGTTCCTTGTTTATTTGCTCCTTCACCAATTATTGTTTTAACTTCAATAAAAGTTGGCTTTTTTAATGATTTTTTAGCTTCAATAATAGCTTGATTTATTGACTCTACTTCATTATTTTCAACTAAAATATAATTTCAACCCATTGATTGAACACGTTTTTCAAGATTTTCATTAAATGCAACTTCAACTTTTGTGTCTAATTGAATTGAATTTGAATCATGTAAAACAATTAGTTTGTTTAATTCTTGTTTACCAGCAAGAGACATAGATTCATAAGAAATACCTTCTTGTAAATCTCCATCTCCACATAAAACATATGTATAATGATTAATTTCTTTAAACTTAGAATTTAAATGAGCCTCTCCAATGGCAAGACCAACAGCACTTGCAATTCCTTGACCTAATGGTCCAGTTGTCATATCTACTCCTGGTGTATGTCCATATTCAGGGTGTCCTGGAGTTAACGATTTTCATTGTCTAAATTCTTTTAAATCTTTTATTGAAAGATAGTCTATTTTTTCTAACATTGAATACAATAGAGCTGATCCATGACCTGCTGAAAGAATAAATCTATCTCTATTTATTCATGTTGGATTTTTCTTTGATATTATTAAGTGTTTTGTAAAAATTGTATGGATAATTTTAGCCGCTCCAAGAACAATTCCTGGATGACCTGAATTAGCTTGATCTATAGATGCTATACCATTCATTTTTAATGTAGCAATTGCTTTATCTTCTATTTTCATTTATATCCTTTTAACTTTCGTTAATTTAATTATAATATAAAAAAACATTTAAATAATGTCTTTTAATTTAGGATATTTTTCAAATAAAGAATTTTTATTATGTCTTGATTTTATAAATCTTACTGATCCTTTGTGGGCATATAATGAAGATACTTTGAATTCAAATTCATTTTCTTTAACTTCATTTAAGGTTTTTGAATGCGTAATCGCAGTAGCAACAAAGGCTACTTCTTTATCTTTAACTAATCCTAAAGATAGTTCAGGCTTGTTATATTCTAAACCAGATTCTTTTAAAATTTTAATTTCTTCTTGACCTCTAGTTTCTGATTGTAGTTTTCCGCCTTTTACATCATCAAATTTAACTAATTGTCAAATCATCTCTGAATTGGAAGCAATAGCTAAAGATGCCATTAAAGAACCCTCGGGTGAACCACCGATACCTCATAAGAAATCAGCATCTCCATCTACAACTTCTATTGCACCCATAACGTCACCATCATTAATTAATTTAACTTGAACTCCGTTTTTAATTAACCATTCAATAGTTTCTTTATGTCTAGGTTTATTTAAAACTATTGCTTTTAAATTATTGTTTATTTTTTTGAATTCTTCTACATGTTGTTTTAAATTTTTATTAATATCAATAACATTTTTAAGTTTTGATGATACAAATAATTTTTCCATATACATTTCAGGAACTTTAATCATTGTTCCTTTTTTTGATGAAGCTAATGTTGATATAGCTCCAGGCTTGTTATTAGCAGCTGGGTTTGTACCCTCTACAGGATCAACGGCAATATCATAAATAACTTTATCATTAAACTTTTGACCTACATATAGCATAGGAGCATTATCTAATTCGCCTTCACCCATAACTACTTCACCAGGATATTTGCAACTAGTTAAAATCAATTGAATTGCATCAACTGCATTTTTATCTATACCTTCTTTATCATGAGTACCAACTTTTTTAGAAGCGCATATAGCACCTATTTCTGATGATCTTAATAAATTCATTAAATTATCTGTCATACTTATATTTTAACTTAAACAAGATTTTTTTCTTTTAAAAGTTTTAAAGTTTGATTTAAAGTTTCTTCTTTTGAAATTTTTTTTGTATCTAATACAATATAATCTATATTTCATTTTTTTAAAATATTTATAAAATTTGTATTGTATTCTTTTAAAAGCTCTTTAAAAAAATTAGAGTTTTTATGGAAGTTTTGAATTTCTGATTTTCTTGCTCTATTAAAAATTCTTGTTTTAAAAGTATCTCAATCAACCAATAAATATACATATAATTTAGGGAGACCAAATTCTTTTATTATTTTTTCAACATATCCATTTCAAAATTGAATATAAAATTCATGAGATTTAATATCATCCTTAAATCATAATTTAGCAAAAATTAAATCCTCTCAAATACCACGATCTAAGATTGACATTACTTTTCCATTAAAGTTTTCTTCATATTGTTTTAATCTATTATTAATAAAAAAGCATTGAATAGTAAGCATATGAAGTCTTTTTCCTTCATACATCTTTTTTAAAACAATGTCTTGTACTTCATCGTTTTCTCTTAATTCAGCTACAGCATTCCAACCCAAGTGTTTTGAAAGTTTATCAACAAGAGTTGATTTTCCAGCGGCTACAGTACCACCAACAATTATTAAATTTGCTTTCTTCATTATAAACTCTCAACTTTCTTTTTTGCAACTTCATAAACTTCTTGAGTGCTTAATGAATCTGTTTCAATTTTCATATAATTTATTTGAAATTCTTCAAATATACTTTTCATATGATTTTCATATTCTTTAATATGATTTTTAAAAAAAACTTCATTAGAATTAAAATTAGATAATTCAACCAAACGACCTCTTTTAAATATTCTTTTTTTGAATGTATCTCATGAACAAGTTAATAAAATATAAATTTTTGGTTTACCAAAATCTTTAATTAATTGTTTTATTGTATTTCTTCATAGTTTTTCAAAGTTTTTGAAATCATTATTATTCATATTACTTTTAGCAAATCATAAAGATTCAAAAATTGATCTATCTAATATAGAAATTTGTTTCTTATCTGCATTCAATTCATATTTTTGTCTTCTTTTTTGTAAAAAATAATTTTCTATAACAGTTGGATGAACTCTACCTTTTTTATAGGTATTTTCTAACATAAGTTTTTGAATTTCATCTTTTTCATCTAGTTCTGATACTGAAGGTCATGGCAATAAAGAAACAAGTGTTGATTTACCAACTGAAATAGGTCCACCTACAATTATTAAATTTGCTTGTTTCATAATTATTTAATTCCTTTTTCTGCCAGTATAATCTTAACTTTTTCTAATAGTTCTAATGGTTCAACATCATCGGTGTTAATAATTAAATAATCAATATCATATTTTTCTAATTTTTTAGATAGCTTTAAATCATAGTCCATAAAAATCTCTTTGAATTGTTCAGGGTTATTTTTAAACTGCTCAATTTCTGAAGGTCTATTTCTTAATAAAATTCTTTTTTTAAAATTTTCTCATGAACAAGTAAGGATTATATAAATCTCTGGTTTACCTATTTTATTTATTATTTCATCAACTAAATCATTTCAAATATTTTTATAATAGTTTCAAGCGTGTTCATTATCTGATAATAGTTTTTCTGCGAAAAAATAATCTTCAAAAATAAACCTATCATAAACAGATCTTATTTTTTCTTTTGAAAATTTTCTGTATTTATCCATTCTTGTTAAAATCATATCTAATTGAAAAATTTGGGCAGCGATTTTATCGCCTTCATACATTTTTTGTAATGTTATTCTTTGTAATTCATCATTAGGATCAAGTTCTTGAACAGCGTTAAATGGTAATCCTCCAACAAGTGTTGATTTACCTACGGCAACAGGGCCACCTACAATTATTGCTTTCGATTTTTCCATTCCAACCCCTTTTAAAAAATTAATTATTATAATTATAACTTAATTATTGTCTTCTTATTTTTAAAAAATAAAAATCACTTAAAGTGATTTTTATTAGGACAAATAAATTGAAATGGTGCGCTTGAGAGGAGTCGAACCCCTGACCTTCTGGGCCGTAACCAGACACTCTATCCAGCTGAGCTACAAACGCATTTGGAGGCACCAACGGGATTCGAACCCGTAATCAGGGTGTTGCAGACCCATGCCTTAGCCATTTGGCCATGGTGCCAAAATTGACGCTTTTATATTATATCTAAATTTATTATGCTTTTATATTATATCTAATTTTATAAATGAATTAGATATAATTTAAATATGGTTTATTCAATTACTATTACAATTTTTTTAATATTATTATTTTTTGCAACTATTTTGTGTTTAGGGAAATGATTTCAAACTCAATACAATATATTTAATGAAAATATTTTTGTTGCACCAATAATCGGGTTTATTCTCTTTTGTTTTTTTACTTTGATTTCTTATTTAATACCTTTTGCTCTTAATGTTACTCCTATTATATTTGTTGTTTTTGAACTTTTAAAAGATGTTTTGATTTTTTTATTTTTAATTATTAATAAACATAAAATTAATTTTAAAGGTAATTTTTTAAAAATAGGTTTTATTATTTTAGCGGCATCTCTTCTTATAAATATACCTTTTTTATTAAACGGTAATATAGCTTATTCAATTACACCATTACCACATAATGAGTTTAATCATATTTTTAAAATTCAAAATATAAATCAAAAAATAATTAGAGAAACTTGGGTTGTATTTAACTCCATCATTATTTTTATAAGTGAAATATCAGCAAGGGCTAATATTTACTGAATGCAAGGTGTTATAGTTTCTATTTTATCTGTTTCGGTTATTTGCAGTTATATTTTCTTAATTTTCAAAAAAATGAATTTAACCTTGTTTTTTTCTAGTTTTGTTTTAACTGGGATTGTTTTAACCATTGTTTATTTTTATAAAGGTAATTTTAATATTAATTGTGGTTCGTTAATTATATTATTAACTACAGGTCTTATTGGCTGAGAAATCATTTCTCGTCCACAAGTTTCTACTTTTTGATTATCTTCATTAACCATTTTTTGTGCTTTTGCTTTTAAAACAGAATTAATTTGATTATTTTGTTTTTATAATATTATTTTAGGCATATTGTATATTTATATGAAAAGACCAAGAGTATTTATGTTTTTATTTATTCATATAATAACTATCTCCATTGTTTCTTTAGTTTTAATATTTGCAGAAGCAAGTAAAAATTTATCTTTAATTATTTTATTGTTATTTTCTATTGCATTATTATTTATTTTTATATTAAGGAAAAGGATTGATAAATTTAATTATGATGCCTTAATTTACAAAATAAGACATTTATTATTATTTGCTATAGTAACTTCTTTAATAGTTACTTCTATTACTCTTAACCTTACAATGGGTAATACGAGAGCTCCTTGATTCCACTTTGGAATAAACTCTTCAATTATAAAACCAGAATATTTTAATAATAAAATTATTACTGTTAATTATATTTTATATAATTTAATTATTCTATTTGGAATTATAAAAACATCATTAATTTTAAAGAATAAAAGAAGTATAAAACTTAATAGTTTTTTATATTTATTTGGAACTGCAATGGGAATGCTTTTATTTACTCCTCTAACTTATCCTACTATTTCGTTAATTATAGGTAAAGATCAATTTGGATATATTATTTGAATTTCAGTTTTTCCAATTATTATTGGTATTATTTCTGAATTTAAAGAAAAAAACTTAGTTAAAAAGTATAGGGGTTATAATGATTAAAAAAATGATTGCGGTTATAATGTTTTTATCTTTGGTTCAATCTGCATTGGGAGGTTTAATTTTAACTAATTTATGAATTAATTCTTTTTTTAATAGTCGCGTAATAATTATAGAAATATTTTGTTCTTCAATAATTTGATTCTCTGGAATGTATGTTTATCAAAAATCTCAAATTAAAAATGTATTATTTTTTATTTTTCTTTGAACTTTGAATGTTCTTTTAGTTGGATCGTTAATTATAATGTCTTGAATTAATTTAATATTAGTAGTAATTGAATTTATTTCATTATTAATAATTATTATAATTGTTGTTTATAGATTAAAAACAATATAGTTTATTAAACTATATTTTTAAACATTCTTTAAAAGCTTTTGAAATACCAGCATTTTTATTATTAAAAGATGTTGTTATAGTAGCCATTTTTTTTAATTTTTTAGAAGCGTTTTTCATAGCTACTAATCTCATATATTGTGATGTTGTAGAATCATTCATAGAGTCTCCGAAGTGAACTCCTTTTTTATAATCTACTTTCAATTGTTCAGCAACTCATTTATTAGCAATACCTTTTGAAGATTTTTGACCTGTTATCTCAATAGAGAATCCATTAAAAGATGTTACTATATTAATATTTTTATACTTTTCTTCTAATTGCTTTTTAAGTTTTTTTGTTTTACGCTTTCTTTTACCAATCACTATTATTTTAGTATAGGTTTTTTTGGGGTCTATTTTTGATTTTTTATGTGTTGATTGAAAACCTCAAGAAGAGATAATCTTATTAAATATTCTAGGCATTCCATAAAATATTTTTTCATCATTAACTTTTGTTCCTGAATTATTATTTTGTGCAAAATTTAATATTTCTAAAGCATTTTTGTTGGGAATGTAATCTTGAAAAACTTTTTTTTCTTTATCATCAAAAATCATAGCTCCATTTTGAACAACAGAATATTTTAAACCCAATTCCTTTTGTATTCCTAAAACAAATTCAGGAGATCTACCTGTTGAAATAACTACAGGAACTTTTTTATTTAATTCTTTTATGGCTCTTTTGTTTTCTTTTGAAATATCGTGTGTTTTATTTTGATATATATCATAAGTAGTTCCATCTAAATCTAAAAATACTATTGAAGGTTTTAGTTTAATCATAATTTAATTATAAAGAATAAAAAAAGGTATTTAACCTTTTTTAACTTGTGCTTCAAATTCTTCTCTAGGAAGGAATCCTGAAATTGTTTTTTCTAATTTTGTTTCACCATCATAAATAAACATTGTTGGAAGACCTGAAACTCCTTGCTCTTTAGCTCATTCTTTGTGATCATCAGCATTAATTTTAAATACTTGAATATCACCTTTTTCTTCATTAATTGGGTTTCAAACCATATCTGTCATCATATTACATGGTCCACATCATGTTGCTGCAACAGCAATAACTGTTTTCTTATCAGAAGATAGCTTATCTGCTATTTGTTCTGGTGTAATGAATTCTGTTTTCATATTTTTCTCCTTAATTTTTAAGTAAAATAATTATACTATTAATATTAAAAGTATTGAGAATAAATTAATATGCCTTTGCGAAAATTACATATCTATTAGTTAATTTGCCTGTAATTATACATTTCTTTTTTTCAGTGTTTTCATAATTAAAAGGTAAACATCTTGTTGTTGCAAGTGTTTCTTTTTTAATTATTTCTTCTTCTTTTTCGCCACCATCAAAAGGAACAATAACAAACTTAAGATCTTTATCATTTGTAAATGCTTTTTTAAATTCATCATATGTTTCTAATTCAACAGTTCTTTCTTTTAATCTTTGTTTTGCTGATTCAAGTAGATTTTTATGAATAGAATCTAATAATAAAGGAATTTCTTGTTCAACATCTTCTATTTTTACTTCTTTCTTTTCTAGTGTATCTCTTCTAATTAATGTAACTAAATCTTTTTCTAAATCACGAGGACCTATTTCTATTCTAATAGGAGTTCCTTGAATTTCTGATTGTCCTGCTTTAAATCCAGGTCCTTTATCAGTTGCATCAATATTAACTCTATATTTTTGTGAAAGTGTTTTCATTAATTTTTGAGAAACTTCCTTGACCCTATCATTCTTATTAGCAAAAAGTTCTAAAATATCAATTTGTGTTGATGCAATACGAGGTGGCATAATTAATCCTCTATCATCTCCATGAGTCATAATTATAGCTCCTATAAGCCTTGTTGATATCCCTCATGATGTTTGATATGCAAATTCTTGTTTGTTCTCTTTATTCATAAATTTAATATTGAATGATTTTGCAAAATTTTGACCTAGATAATGAGATGTTCCAGATTGCAATGCTTTTCCATCTTTCATCATAGCTTCAATTGTATATGTTGTTACAGCACCAGCAAATTTTTCTTTTTCTGTTTTTTCACCAACTATAACTGGTATAGCTAAAAACTCTTCACAAAAATTAGCGTATGTTTCAATCATAGTTTTAGATAAACTTATTGCTTCTTGAGAGTTTGAGTGGGCTGTATGACCTTCTTGTCATAAAAACTCTGAAGTTCTTAAGAAAGGGTTAGTTGTTTTTTCTCACCTTAAAACATTTGCTCATTGATTGTACATAATTGGTAAATCATTATATGAATTAATTTCTTTTGCAAATAATTCTCCAAATAATACCTCAGAAGTAGGTCTAATAACTGAATGTTGATTTAATTCTTTTTCTCCAACTTTTGTTATTGTTGCTAATTCAGGGGCAAAACCTTTAACGTGTTCTTTTTCTTTTTCAATATAAGAAAGAGGTATTAATAAAGGAAGGTAGACATTCTTTACTCCTTTTGCTTTTATAATTTTATTAAATTCTGTTTGTATGTTTTCTCAAATACCAAATGAATTAGATTTAAAAATAATTGTTCCTTTAACTGGACCATATTCCATTAAGTCACCTTGCTTTACTACATCTGTATATCATCTAGCAAAATCTTCTGATTGTGGTGTTATTTTTTCTAACTTTTTCATAATTTAATAGTATCAAAAAAGTATTAAAAAACCACTTTTTATATTAAAAATGGTTTTATTGTTTTTTATAATAAAATTCCAACCCTATTTTTTCAACTTGTTTAGAATCTATATTCCTTGTTGGATTTTCATATATTAATTTAATCTTTCTTTCTTTTGCTACTTGATATAAATTTGTTAATTTAAGTGATACTTTAGGTTCTCAAATTTTTTGAGCTAAAATAGAATCTATAATAATGAATTTTGGTTTAGCTTCATCTATTAAGTTAGAAACTTCTATATTATATAAATTTATTTTAATTGCACAAAGGAATCCGTTCTCTTGGATTTGAGATATAGAAGCACCAATATGTTTATGATCTATAATTTTTTTGAAATCTAATGTATAAACTATTTTTTTGTTTGTTAATTTTGAATAATTTTGAATAAATCATGATGAATTCACATCTAATAATAGAGATTGTTCTGGTTTTGTATCTATTATTTTTTTTGTAAAACTATCAGCCATTTTTACTTTTAAATAATTTATTGAACCTATTTTTTGAATTAAGTCGTCATCACCTTCGATTTTTACTTTAGGTTTATAATAATTAACCAAAAGTTTTCTACTATTATAATGTCTGACAGGAATTTCTTCAATCTCTACATTTCCTGCTCTTGATGCTTGTTCATATTCAAAATAAATTTTACTAAATTCTTTGAATTTAGCTAAATCTTCAGAAACAAAATATTCGAATTGTTTTGTTTTTTTAGACTTATAAATTAAATACTCTAATCTAATAATTGCTGTTTGAATTTTTTTTGGAGTATCCGGAATAATATTTGAAATAAAACCACCCGAAGAACACCAAGATTCTAAACCAATATTTTTTATGTCTTTAATAATGTCTTTGATTCACTTTTTAATTTGAACATTAATTTTATTTTGATTGCTAGTTGGTATTGAAAATATTAGTCTATCTTTATAAACAAATGCATAAGAACGATTGTAAATATTTCGTTTAACAATTTTTTTTATTTTATTTAGCTTTATAAGTTCTTCTTCTTGACTGTTTTTGCTTTGCTTGGTATTTAAAATTAATAATATAGTACTTGATAGTTTTAATTTTTTAAAAAATGAAGCTTCAAACAAAGGAATTTGTTCAATAGGACTTTGCTTTGTATTATTATTGTAAGATAACATAACATGAATAAATTCACTAGAAGATTTATTCATTGTTGTTTTCATTTCAAAATTATCATTTTTATGTTTTGAATAAATGTTTTTTAAAACAGTTTCAAATTCAACCTCTTTTTCTTTGTTTGTATCTAATAAGTGTAAGGCTTCTCTATATTTTTTTATAGTTTCTTTATTAAAGAATTTTGTAAAATTTTCAATAGGTTTTCATTTACGACTATATAAAACAACTGAATGATTTATATTAGGAATTTTATTATTACCGATTCATTTATAAACTATATGTCTATAAAGTCTTTTTTTATTGTCAATTTCAAACATAACTTTACCCCTATTAGGATTTAAGTAGTTTTTACGAGCATATCAAAATATAATAAGAAATATCAGTGCTAATGTTAAGCCTGAAATTATAACTATTAAAAATATTTCTACTGCTGATATTTCCATATTAAACTTTTTTAAGTGACTTGTGTTGTTTCATTAGCAATTTTTCTCCATGAGGTTTTTCAAATAAAATAACGGCCATTTCTCCTTCTATATTTTTAATTATACCCTTTCCAAAAATAGAATGTTGTACTTTATCATTAACTTCTAAAATAATGTCATTTTCTTTGTTGTAATTTTTTTCAAATACACCTTCTATTAATAATTCTTTGGCAAATCTTTTCATGTCTATTCCCATTTCAGCAATAAATCTTGATGGCCTCTTCATAAATCTGTGATCTATTGAATATCCTTTTGAATCAGATAAAAACAATCTCTCCCTAGCACGTGTAACAGCAACATAAGCTAAACGTCTTTCTTCTTCAATTTCTTTTTCCCCGCTCATTATAGCTCTTGAGTTCGGAAATACTTGTTCTGACATACCTATAATAAATACATTATCAAATTCTAAACCTTTTGATGCATGTATTGTCATAAGCGTCACAGATGTTTGGAATTTATCCATATTATCTTGATTTGTTAACAATGTAACTTCTTGTAGATAATCATCTATTGTTTTTTCAGGGTTATTTTTTTCTCAAATTTTAACTGTAGAAATAAATTCCTTAATATTTTCTAATTTTTGTTGTTCTTTTGCTTGAACTAAACCTGCAATATAAGATACTTCAATTAAAAATTGGTTTATAACAATAGAAATAGAATTTGTTTCTATTGCTTTTCTATATTTTATAATTAAATTAAATAATGTTCCTAAAGAATTCTTTTGAGATAATGAAACAGGAAGTACTTTGTAGTACTTAATAATAGCATTTGCAAGTGTTTCTTTTTTTTCTAAAGCAAAATCATTTAATTTACTTAAAGTTGTAGAACCAATCTTTCTTGCTGGTACATTAATAATTCTTTGTAAAGAAACTTCATCACCATTATTAATAACTTTTAAAAAAGCAAGAGCATCTTTTATTTCTTTTCTTTCATAAAATCTAACATCCCCATATATTTTGTATGGAAGATTAGCTAAAATTAAAGCCTGCTCAATTGTTCTTGATAAATAGTTAGATCTATAAAAAATAGCTATATTTTTTAATTGTATTTTTGATTTTTGAAGGTTAATAATTTTTTGTGCGACTCACTTAGCTTCTAACTCAGGAGAGTATGCATGATGAAATTCTAATGGTAATCCAATTGTTTTATTTGAAATTAATTTTTTTTCTATTCTTGAATTATTATTTTTAATTAAATTGTTTGCAGCATTAAGGATATTTTTAGTTGAACGGTAATTCTCTTCTAATTTAATTGTTTTTGAATTTGAAAAGTCTTTATCAAAATTAAGGATTAATTGAACTTTTGCTCCACGTCATGTATAAATTGTTTGATCTGGATCTCCAACTATTGTAAAGTTATTATGTAATGATAATCTTTTGATAATTTCATATTGTATTCATGAAGTATCTTGAAACTCATCTATAAGAATATATTTGAATTTTTCACTTCATTTTTTTTGTACATCTGGATGGTTTTTAAATAGTTCATAAACTTTGATTAAAAGATCATCAAAATCTAATGAATTTGTTCTTTCTGTAACTTCTAAATAATCTCTATATATTTTAGCTTTAAATTTTTCTCCATCTGTTTCAGCTTCTTCAATTAAAATACTTGGTTTAATTAAATTTGATTTCTGTCTAGAAATATATTCAATCATTTGTGAAGAAGTAATTGTTTTTGAAGAAACTCCATATTTTTTATAAATAGGTCTTAAAATTTGTCTTTGATCAGAGTTATCAATTATATTAAAATTTCTTACTTTACCTAATGCATTTATATCTTGACGTAAAACTCTAACACAAAAAGAGTGATAAGTTGCAAGAATGGAATCATCGGCTTTTTTACCGATAATATCTTTAACTCTTTGTTTCATTTCTTGAGCAGCTTTATTAGTAAAAGTTACAGCAAGAATTTGAGAAGGTTCTATTTTTTCGTGTTCTATTAGATAAGCTATTTTTCTAGTTAAAACTCTTGTTTTACCAGATCCTGCTCCAGCAAGAATACGCAAAGGTCCTTTTGTATTAAGAACAGCTTCTTTTTGTGATTTATTTAATCCTTCAAGTATTTTTTCCATTATCCTATCCTTTCTTTTTATTCGTATTCAACTTTTGCTTGTTTTATTTTTATAGGTTTAATAATTTCCATTTTATCTTCAATAAAAAAGTCTTTTGTTTTGTTGATTCTAATTACTTTTGTATTAGCTCATCTATCTAATCATCCTCTTTTTTCTGGGTGAGGAATTATTGTTATTGCTAATCACATTTGAGCAAATGTTATTAAGCCTGATATAGAACCGCAAAGTGTTATTCTAGTTTTTTCTAAGTTTGTTAATTGAAGATTTTCGGGTCCAAATGTTTTTGAACCAACTTTGAAGCTTCCTTTTAATATAGCAACTTTATCTATTAATGTATGATTTACTACACTCATTGTTAAAAGAATTACAAATATTCAAGCGAATGAGTATGCAATTTCTCTTTTTAATATATTTTTATATAAGTTTCCTGATATAGAAATTATTTTAATTCTTGTAACTCAAGAACCTATTCCTATTCCTTTAAAACTCAAAGGTATTGCAACCATTATTAAAAAAATATAAATAATAGTTAGAATACTTCAAATATAAAAATTATATGAATAATAAAAGTGTTTTGTATTTTGATCTAAGAATAAAAATAAAGTTCCTACAGATAAAATAGTTATAATAATTAAATCAATCATTCTAGCTGAAAATATTCTTCAAAAACCAGCCGGTACTTTTTTCTTTATTATAGGCATTAAAAATCTTTCATAATTTTCTTCAATTCTGTTAATGTCCTAACATTTTGAAGTGCCTTATTTTCTTTGGAGTTAAATAATATATATGTATTATTTTTTAATTCATTTTCTCACTTATTAAAGAAATCAGTTATATTTTTTCAATTCTTATTTGTCATAATTTTAACTTTATAAGCAAATACTAATTTACTTATAAATATAACTTTATGGAATAAAGAAGCATATAATAGTTCTTCAAAATATTTATGATCATTTGAATCTGAAAGCGAAAATATTGATTTTCATTCTTTTGATAATGTCGTAGGGTTTAAACATGGTGCATACTTAGAAATATATACTTTAATTAATTTTGATTTAGAAACTGCTACCGTTAAATCATCTATTAAAATCATTTCTGAATAAAGAGTTTCAAATATAAATTTTGAGTTTTTATTTTTATTGTTATTTAAATATGTAATACTTAAAAATTTTTCTTTTTTAAATACTTTATTTACTAAAGTTGGCATTGTTTTAGCAATAAAATTAGGAACTTCTGTTATTTTTGTGGCCTTAGGAGTGTAAACTCTTAATTCTGGATTTCATCTTAATATTCCACGAATTAATAATGGGAATTCTAAGATATCTGGATTATTAGCTTTTTTGATTTCTGAAATAATGGACGATACGCCAATTTTTGATTTTAATTTATCTGAAGTATTTATTATTAAAACATATTCTCCTGAAGCATCTTTGAATGCTGTATTAATTGTTTTTGAATATCCTCTACGTTTAGTATTAAAAATAAGTTTAAACCTTTTAGGTTCTTTTTTGATTAAAGGGATTATTAAATTGATTTCTTTTTCTTTATTTGCATCCAATATAATAATTAACTCAAAATCTTTAGAAGTTTGATTTGAAATATTTTCAAAAAATGACTTAATTTCATCAACTCTTTTATAAATTGGTACTACTATTGATAATTTCATATTTAAACTCCTTCTATTTAATTAATTATACCACTTGCAACAATAAAATATTTTAGCTTTCAATCCTTAAAGTCTCTTAATTTAATTATAGCATTCTTATTTAATGACTTTTTTAATATAAAGAGTGTTTTTTGGAGTAAAATATTTCATATGAATAATTTATTAATAATACTTATATTAGGGATGATAATACTTGTTGTTTCTTTTACTTTTCAAATAATAAAAGTTTGAAATGAAAAGCATTCTCATGGTTTATCTTTAACATCTTGAACAATTAATATGCTGGGTAGAGTTATTTGAGTTATTTATGGAATGCTTTTAAGTACAGGTGGTGGTATTGTTTTAACTATTGGGCAAGGTCTTTGTGCTATGATGTCAATTCCAGTTATTTATTATATTTTAAGAAACAGAAAAAATGAAGGAAGATATAAAAAAGAAGATTTCAATAAGTATTTATTTGCTTGAAGAGTTTTAATGTTAGTCGTTTTATTAACTTTAATTATTATATGCGTTGTCTTTTCTATAATGTCTATTAATCAAAATAGTAAAATAAGTGAGGAAAAAACTATTTTTACAATTTCATTAATAGGTTCTTCTTTTACTGGATTTGCTTTCTTGCCTCAAACAATAAAAACTCTTAAAACCCAAAATACAAAATCAACATCATTAAACCTTTGTTTAGCTTTTATAGTTGGTAACATATTAATGATTTCTTATTTATCGATTCAAGCTTTCAATGTTAGTCCAATGAAGTATATTCCTGCAATAAGTTTTACTTCTTTTTCGGTTCTTTTAATTATTGTTATAGTTATTATTAAGATAAAAAATATAATAAAAAATAAAGATTAAATAAAATCTTTATTTTTGCATTTTAAAAATAAGGTTTGTTTTTGGGTTTTTATTAAGAGTAAAAACATCAATTGCTTTTGCTGCTGCTAGAGCTTCCTCTGGATTTTTTGCTTCATCTATTGTTTTAAGGTCTTGATTTGTAAATAAATCTAGATCTTTATTTTTGAAAAAAATTGTATATTTATTTGTAAATACTTTTTTTAACTCTTCTTTATAGACTGAAAGTGTTTTTTTAGGGATAAATTGTACTGGAGTTGGAGTTGATTTTTTCTCTCTTTTTGCACGACCTACTATTTCAACAAGTGTATTAACATTTTTAACAAATTGATTTAAAGTAATATCTTTTCCATTTACTGTTATTTCTGTTTTTTGAAGCGTTTCAGAATTATAAAGCCCTTCTTTTGGTATTGTGTTTTTCGCTTCTTTTATTATTAAAATTTTTTCTTCAGCTAAAACCAATTTATTTGTATTAATAGGTATTTGAAGATCAATATCTTTTTTATATTTATTAAGTTTATTTAAAATTGCATTTTTTAAATTTTTAATATAATCTTTCTGATAAACAAAAGGTGTCAATAATTTTTTTGCTTCAATTATGACATCTTGTAAGCTTTTTAAAGATTCTAATTTTTTAGTATTTAGTTCTTTTTTATTATTACTATCTAATGTATATTTTTTAAGCATTTTTAAAACATCTGAAATAAATGAAGCTTTATCTAATTCTTTTTCGACTTGAATTTTATTGACTTTTGTTGCTGTTTCTTTTGCACCTATTTTTTCAATTTCTTTTTGAATTTCTGCTTGAGTTGATAAAGAAACTTTTGATCCAGGGTTCTTAATTATTATTGGATCTGCTACAAATTTTTTCAAATCCATATATTTACCATTAATAATTAAAATTGTATTTACTTCTTTTAATGGTTTTATAAAAAATTTATTATATTTAGATACTGCATTTTCAACTTCTTTTTCATTATTTGCTATTTGAATTTCTTTTAAATCACTATTTGAAATAGATTTAATACCCGCAACATCTTTTGTAAAGTTATCTTTAATATTGTCCATTAAAAATTCTTTGTAATTTTTAAATGATGTTGGTTTTCTAACTTCATTTAATTCTTTTTTTATTTTTGTTAAATCAACATTTTCTTTTGAACTACAAGATACTGCTGTAATTATTGGTGTTGATATAGTCATTAATAAAGCGAATGAATTTAATAATACTTTTTTATGTTTTATCATTTTAAAATCTCCCTTAATTTTTGAGTAAATATTTTGTTAATTAATAATAAATTTATTATACTATAAAAAATTAAAATGATTTTTGTATTACGCTAATTAAAATAATAAAAAACAACACTTAATGTTGTTTTTATAAATAAATTACTTATTTCTTTTCTATTGTAATTTATAGAGTTGATGCTGTTGTATCTTTAGATGAGTCTTTTTTTGCATCTTTTTTAGCTTCTGCTGCTTTTTTATCTGCTTCTGCTTTAGCTTTAGCTTCTGCTGCTTTTTTATCTTCAGCTGCTTTTTTATCTGCTTCTGCTTTAGCTTTAGCTTCTGCTGCTTTTTTATCTGCTGCTTCTTTATCTGCTGCTACTTTATCTGCTGCTTGTTCTTTATTTAATAAAGTGCTTGAAAGTTTTTTAGCTGCTTTTAAAGCTTCATCTGCTGTGTTTGCTTTTTTGAAATCTTCGTCATTTGTTAAATCATCTGCTGTTGCTGCTGTTTTACCATCTTCTTTAAAGAATCCAGAATTTGCAATTGCTTCTGCTAAATGTTTTTTATATTCAGCCAAAGTAGCAATAGGTGCTGCTACAGTAAATGCTTGACCATCTTTTGCTGCTTTATAATTATCATTAAATGAATTTGCTAGTAATTCTTTTCCTGCTTCTTGATAATCAGCTAACTCTTTTGCTGCTTTGTCTGCTGCATCATCAAATAAAGTAGGTGTTGCTGTTTTTGCTTTTACTGCTTCTGCTAATTTAGCTCCTGCATCAAGTGATGCACCTTTATCATTAGATTTAAGATTAGCAAATACTGCAATAACGTCATTTTTTGTTTTTGCATTATCTATTGCTTCAATATTTTCTGATGTATTAGCTGATGTTGCTAATACTTCAGCTGTCATTGCTGTAAAGAAGTGTAATTTATCTGCTTCATCTTTAATTTTTTTTGTTTCTGCTTCTGCTGTCTTTTTATCATTTGTAACTTTTACAGCTGTAACTGTTTTATAATCTTCTGCTGATACAGCTGTTGTATTTTTTGCATCTGTAAATAAACCTGTAAATGAAGCAATAACTGCTTTTTTATAAGTTTCTCCTGTTTGAGGTTTTGCAACCGATGTTAAAGCTTTATCTAAAGCTGACATTTCTTCTGTTGATTTTGAACCACAAGATACTACTGCTGCTATAGGCGCTGCTACAATAGCCATAGTTCCTAATGTTCCCAAAATCATTTTTTTTGATTTCATCATATTAAAATCTCCTTTT
>JAAEOJ010000386.1 GCA_024244685.1 Mycoplasma sp. | reverse complement strand
TTTTTCGAATTTCTTTTTATTTTATTTCAAAAATGAAACTGAAATTGCTTTTTCTATATGTAAAAAGGGCTGAGGATTAAAAAAAAGTTATTTTTAACATCTTCCGACATCTGCAACATGTCGAAATTGGCATTTAAAAAACTGTCGGTTTTAGTTTCCTGATTCAATTTTTTTTGAACTTCTTATAAAAACTTTTTCTCCAAAAGACATTTCTTGATTTCATTTTTTCTTTATCAAATAGGCTCTTGCGAATCCAAAAAAAGTATTTTCGAGTATGTCCGATGCCTGGAAAGTGCTCAAATTGGACAGTTTCCCGGTCTCGTCTGTAAAATTCAAGCCTCGTCCGCCCCGTATTCAATCTCCGTCAACATTTAAGGTTCCGGAGTGTCGAAAGTCGACATCATGAATATCAAATCGACGATGAGGAATCGGAAAAAAATATTTCAGAGAAGCTACGAAGCAGGGAAATTACTCAAATAGGTGATTTTTCTAGTATCGTCCGGAGAAA
>JAAEOJ010000385.1 GCA_024244685.1 Mycoplasma sp. | reverse complement strand
GGGGCATCCACGATCACCCAATAGGTCTGGGTGACCTCCAGCGTGACTCCCCACGGTTGAGGTTCGGGTCTACTCATCATCTGTCACCTCGTCGTTGTCGCTGGCATTGTCGAGCTCGTCGATGACGTCGAGAGTGGCACGGACTGCCCATTTGACTGCCGCAGCCCCCGTGTCGGGTGAAACGTTGAGTGCCGCAGAAACCCGGTCGATGATCTGCTCAGTCCTGTCGAGCACTGTGTAGAGTCGCCAGGTGCGCGTGAAGGTGAGGGTGGGGTCGTCGTTGTGGGATGTTCTTGCGTGGATCAGGGAAGAGGAATGACGCAGCGCGACCACTTCACCCCCAGCGAAGGGATCACCGAAGACCCTCGGAACTGAGATGGACCGGCACTGGTCGGGTGTCAGCGATTCGCTGATGGCAACCGTGCCCTCGTTGATGCGAATAACGATCATGGTGACTCCTCGTTGATGTCGGTGACCTCGGTGTGCCATGTGCGGGTTGGACGGTCGTCGGGACTGTGTTGTTCGATGGGTTCGGCATCCACGCGAGCAGGAACGGCATGGGAGCCGTTGCAGACCTCGCATGGCTGGTTCTCCCAACCATCGGCGGTCTGTGTCCAGATCGCACCAACCGGGTCGCCAGCTGTGTCCAGACAGGCGCCACACGGGGCGTCGTAGATGTCGAAGATCTGGCTGGTGCAGTTGGGGGGACCGTACGGAGAGGAAGAGCCGTGGATGTGGTTGCACTTCGGATCAACACACGGGCGAGGGCCACGAGCGGGGCGACCAAGGCCAACGCAACCAGGCTTATCGCAACTCTCGGCGTCAGGGTGGGGGCACGGCACCATTGGACGTTCGGCTGTGATGACGGTTCTACTCATCGGGGCTCCATGTGGCATGGAGGCACCGCTCGCAAGGATGGCCAATCTTTCGAGCGTGCTCCAAGGGAAGTGAAACGGTATTGGAGAACTCGAATCGAACTCGGCAATCACAGACCCAGCAGTGTCGACCGATGTCATAGTGGTGTGGGCGGTGGTAGACGGGGACGGTGGTGGTCCACAACTGGGTCTTGCTGAATATGACCATGCGTTTGTCCACTACTGCCCCTTTCGCTTGATGGGGTATGCCAGGACGCCGTCGCCTTCGGGTGTTGCGGGTTCGTCGCCACGGTGAACCATCCGAAGATTGGCGATGAGCCCGACAGGGACGGCGTCTGGTTCGATGCCAAGAGCGTCGAGCATTGCTATGGCGTATTCATCAGCGAACGGTCCAGAATCGATGCCGTACTCGATCTGGACAGCTTTTGCGGCATTAGTGGTGATGGCGAGTGCGGTGGCAGTCATCGGGCGTTGGCCCTCCATGTGAGTGTGTCGGCTTCGAGACGCTCGTCGTCCTCGAAGTGCTCATCGGAGATGACGTCGGTGAGGATGGGGAGCGGATGAGAGCGCCAGAAGACGGTGGTGTGGTGGGAGAGTGGGATGACGCTGAGGTCGAAGAGAAGGGAGAGGAGTTCAACGGCTGGGAGAGTGAAGTGGACCGGGAGACCGATGGGTTGGTGGCGGTGGTCGTAGGCGATGAAGCGGTAGAGGTAGACGCCGTGACCGGGAGGGCTCTGGTAGCCCTTAGGGGTGTCGGTGACCAGGTACAGGGGGTCTTTGCTCATCGTTCATCATCCTTTCTCAATCTCAGTGAGAGTCACTCTATCCGACAGTCGCCGCAGAGGCAAGCCCTTCTTGGCTGCCTGGGAGAAAGTGGGGCGCCTGGTACCCATCAGCGACGAGTGTCGCCAGAACGTGCCGGGACAACCTGGGGTCATGAAGCACTTGCGCCCCTTCGGAGCGTTCAACACCAGAGCGGGCTCGAGGCAGTCGTCGCACACCATGAGGGCGTGAGAGAACGCGACAACTTGCTCGTTGTCCCCGTCCACGCCCCACGTGTGCTCGATGCGTGCCCCGAACAGTTCGGTCCCCTCCCAAATCTCGATCGCAGCATCGGTGATCGCTCGCTCCCGCGCCTCCTTGACGCTCTTGCGATCCTTGGGGCTACGAATCGT
>JAAEOJ010000384.1 GCA_024244685.1 Mycoplasma sp. | reverse complement strand
TCATAGGTCAATGCAGAAATTTCGGCTCCGGAGTCAACCAAAAAGCGAACAGAGGCCTTTTTCCGCTGAGGGAGTTCCAATGAATGGAGTCTGACATCTAGGAAGAGTATGGAATCCGTTTTCAAAGCATTGAAACCAGCGGAGGTCAGCTCTGCAGGCAGGAAATTGCACCAGCTGACTTCAGGACAACTGGCATGGATAGATAGGGTTTCCGATGACTTCCAGATTGGGATCCAGGTCTGAGGGTATGGGAACTGGGTCTGGGTGTACGATCAGGGGTCCAACTGGGACAAGTCAACAGAAGGGGGATTCCTGGCTGATTCAAAGGAGTTTCAGTGTCCGGCCGAATAGAATTAGTAATGGAACACTCCGGTACTGCAGGAATGGGTGGCCAATCTCTCTGGGCATCCGACGGAATAGAAACTGAAGGAAGCAGATCAGAGGCTCAAGAAGACTGATCGGTGGCATAAGAACCAGTATCCAAAACAGCCATTGGCAACGGAGGATATCGACCAGTGGAAAAAACCCAGTATCTGGCCAAATCGGGGAATGAGCTATCTCATGCCAATTTGTGGAATTGGTTGATTTAGCTGCCGCTTCTTCTGTTTTCTTCCCATTTGAGCCTGAAATACAGGGGCCCACAAAAAGGGTCCCTTTAAACGTGATTTAATTGCACGACCCAAACTTGCACTAGTGACAGTGGGTGAGCGGCATACCACTGACCAATGCCCTATCCTCTGACAGTTATGGCATTTCGAACGCAAGGCTGGACATTTCCTATCACTCTTTGAATGTCCAACTTTGTCGCACGAAGTACAGGTTGGTTGCGCGGCTGGTTGATCAGAATTGGAACTTTCACGCGGCGAGGAGCCTTTTTTCCTAGCTCGATTCTGCCGATTGATGCTGGTTTTCAAATGGGCTAACTGGGCATCTAGGGCTGAAATGTTCTGCTGAAAATCATAATAGGGCCAATCCATGAAATTGACCGAATTTGAATGAG
>JAAEOJ010000383.1 GCA_024244685.1 Mycoplasma sp. | reverse complement strand
CGTGACAAACACACTAACACACTAACACACTATTAACACACAGACAGTTGCCCTGTGCTTAAAGTCTACAGTGCAGCACTTTTTCGAAATTTTTTTTATTGCGCTATCACCAGCAGAATTTTACAAGGAATCGAAGTCATAATTAGCGTTTGTGCCAAAAACCGATATTTTACCTTGAAAAACCAGCCTCAATTTCCGTTTTTTCTAACATTTGATCCTGTCTAACTTTTGATCCTGCGGATCGATTTGAATAAAAGGAGCATCAATCGATTTCTCTGTTCCTTTTAACTATTTTGGTCTTTGACACTATACCAATCTGACTGCTTCTTACTATTTTGTAATTATAAATCACCTCAGAAAATGGATTTCTGAGGTGAGCTATAATTACAAAATAGTAAGAAGCAGTCCACCAATCTTATAACTTCGGCTACCCCAACTAAATAGACCACGAGAAATCGATTGATGCTATTTTTATTCAAATCGATCCACAGGATCAAAAGTTGTAATGTAAGGATTTTTAGAAAAAACGGAAATTGAGGCTGGTTTTTCAAGGTGAAATATTGATTTTTGGCACTAACGCTAATTATGACTTCGATTCCTTGCAAAATTCTGCTGGTGATG
>JAAEOJ010000382.1 GCA_024244685.1 Mycoplasma sp. | reverse complement strand
AGCTCTTAGGCGCTTCCAAAGAAATTTTCAATCTCCAAAACGTTCTTTAATTGTAAATTTTTGTGTGTTTTAGTTATAATTCGATAAAATGTCCAAGAACTAACAGGGGTAATCGCGTAGTTGTAAATATTTTTTTTATGCGTGAAGAGTATTCAAAAAAATCTGCAACTTTTTCCCGGAAATTTCGGCTAATTTCACTTTTTTTAGTATCAAAAAAAATATTTTTTTGAAGAGTTTTTTCCCGAAATTTTCGGCTAGTTTTTCTTTTTTTTCTAGTATCAAATTTTTTTTTTTGAAGATGGTTTTTCCGATTTTTTTGCTAGTTTTTTTTTTTTTTTTTAGTATCAAACAAAAATATTTTTTAAACATGTTTTCCCGAAATTTCTGGCTATTGTTTTAGTATTAAAAAATATTTTTCATAGTATTTCATATACCGGTAGTTGTTTCTCAAATTTCTAGTGGGAAATAACAAGTTCTTGTACTACAATATTTTAAACATATTTAGAAATGAATGAAGATTATGATATGTTCTTGTGTCTGGATATTTAATTGGTTTCTACTACATATTACTATTTAGAGTGGCCCGGAGACTAGCCTACTCAACTCTACATTTTTCTCAGCACCAACGACTAATACCTGACCAAATTTCCTCCGCTTAATTATAACCCCAACATGCCCCAAGTAATATATAATATCGAATATATAGTGTAACAATTTCCATAGCATTCGTGAAATCAAACTATACCCTACCTGTAGCTGCCAAAATATATGTATAATCAGTGTATTATTATCAATCATATTTGACAAGTTCATAGTTATCATCAGAAAATCCTTGGCAGAACATATAGTGTAAATATATAAGTTAAAAAAATCGCAAGCTTTTTTTTTTTTTAGTATCAAAAAAATATTTTTTATGAAGATTTTGCGGAAATTTTGATACATTTCCTTTTTTTTTATTATCAAAAAAAAAATTTGAAGATTTTTTTCCCGAAATTTTTCGGGTCGTTTTCTTTTTTATATTTTAGTATCAAAAAAATATTTTTTCGCGAAAAAAAAAAGAAAAAGTTTCCCGCATAAAAAAAATATTTTCAGCTACGCGATTACCCCTGATGCTAGTTCAAGCGCATTATAGAAACATCGCTTTT
>JAAEOJ010000381.1 GCA_024244685.1 Mycoplasma sp. | reverse complement strand
GCCAAATGAACATTTTCTGGATTGCGCGGCCCGGAGTATTTTTTGCCCTTAGCTCGAGTTTTTCTGTCGACGCTAGTTTGCAATTTGGCGAGCTGGTTTGCAAGGCTCGAAATCTTCTGTTGCACATCAGAATCGGACGAATCTTCGTCAAGTTCATCAGATTCGAAATCGACGGAGCGCTCTCTGTACTCAGAAGCGTAATCGACACCGGATTCGTCATCCACCGAATCCGGAAACCTTCTTCCCCGAGTCTGTGCGGCCTGCAACTGTGCAGAACTGGCAGAAGATTTACCACTCGCAGAATTACCGGTCATTTTTGATTCGCGCGCTGCCTGCTCTAATGTTTCCATCTGCTTGATTACTTCATTCAAAGGGGTGTCGTCGGGTAGAGCGAACAATTTCCTGCGGATTTCGTTGGAAAACGTGTTGATTATGAGGTTTTCCTTCAACCTCTCGTCCACTTCCGCAGTGGAGTAGCCACAATACGTAACCAACTTCCTAAGCTCAGCAGTAAAAGTTCTTACTGACTCATCCGGTCGTTGGAGTCGTTTCGTGAGATTCTTTCTGGACAGATACCTACTTCGTGGAATAGCGAAGAGGCTGC
>JAAEOJ010000380.1 GCA_024244685.1 Mycoplasma sp. | reverse complement strand
GCTGGATTGCACCGTAAGGTATCTGGCGTCGGGTGTCTTTTACATTTGTTGCCCGACGCCATCCACCAACGGTGCGAATCCAGAGAGGCCAGCGGTTGATTTCGTCAATTTAGACTTAACATCAACGTTTATTTATGTGTGATAAGACTGAAGGCATTTTGATTGTTAGTCTTTTGGCCACCAGGTTTTTAACGACCTTGCAACATTGTCCTAATGCCACCGACCCTGCCGGTCGGTATAGAACATGTCTAGACTTCATAATTCTTTGAAACATTCTTGAACATTTGCAAATTTAACGTTGAAACTTTTGTCACATAACCTTGTAACATTTTGTAATGCTAAAAAGTGTCCTATGTGTGATAAGACTGAAGGCATTTTGATTGTTAGTCTTTTGGCCACCAGGTAACATTTTTGTTTAATAACCTTATAACATTGCTTAGACATCATAAAGTCTGTACATAATGTTTAAACATAGCGATTCTTTGAAACATTCTTGGAGATTGTAGATTTTTATCACATGAATGTTCCTAAAATTTTGCACATGTTGGCTAAGACAATGAGACTGGTTTAGACTTGTATGCGATTGGACTATTAACAGATAATGGTATATTTTGGCGCGAATTCAAATCTGGACACATGTTGAATGTCTTATTTGACAAAGTTTTTATGAAACCTTCATAGCCCACAACCTAAAACATTGGTCGTAGATTGCTACAAGAATATCACATCAAGTTGTGGTTAATGTGGTAAACTGAGGGTATATTTCTCATGCACGCACAGATTTAAGTTTCTTCTTCTTGCAAACATTTTGTGGCTTAGATTCCTTTGGTTCTGCTCATCAATAGCCTTTGTCTTAGCTGTGGCTAACATTCGGCTAACTTGTTGTTAGCCTGGTGCACCAATGGTTAACCTTGGTTAACAGCTGGTTAACCTGGTGCACCGATGGTTAGCCTTGGTTAACAGTTGGTTAACCTGGTGCACTGATGGTTAACCTTGGTTAACCGATCGATTTGTTCAACTTGTTGACTTGTTTAATGAATCAACACACCTAGAACAAAAGACATAGTTTTGACATTCTATGGTATGCAATATAGGTTTACCAGATGGTCTAACAGATGGTTAGCCTGTGGTCAACCTGTCAATTTGTTCAACATGTTGGCTTGTTCGGTATGGTATAGCATCATGGTAACCACGGTTACTAGGCTGGATTGTCTATAAAAGATTTCTGTTGTTGGTTATCACCATTGTTCACTTTGCCTTTCGACTGTGCGGTTGCATCAAAATGCATTGTTCATTCTGCAAACAAGAATTTGCATCCAAGTATTCATTGCGACGCCACATTAACAGAAAACATTTTGGTATGGACCAATCCGAAACGGATGACAGCATGACAGATGCATCCAATAACAGTTCACCAGATTCAAGTCAAAGTTCAAACGAGTCATATTACAGTCATAAAGACATATTCAGTTCCATGGATAATAAAGATCAAGCCAGTGAAACCGTTGACATGGAAAATGAAGAAGAACAAGAAGAAGGTGATGATGAAGAAGAAAGCTTCTGGACCTTGATAATTCGAGAAACAGTCGATTCTATATGCCACGAAAGGCTTGCCAATGGACATCCTGCACATTTATCCGACCTAACAGAAGTGTCACAACTACTGGAAGGCAAAAACCTATCAGCATTCATAAGACGACTGAAAGAAAGATATAATGAAATTCGTGAAATCTCATTTGCTGGTGACAATGATGACCTGGCAATGCTACTTAGCAAAAAGAGTGCAAAGATGTCAAAGAAACTGTCTGTTGACACAAGTGTTGAAGACTGTGAAGAAGCTATCTGGAAGAAATACAAATTTCTTATCAAGAAGAAAAT
>JAAEOJ010000379.1 GCA_024244685.1 Mycoplasma sp. | reverse complement strand
TTAATGGTCTACCATATTTGACATACTCACATTTATTTAACTGTACAAGGTAAAACAGAAATGATTTGCTTTAGTTCTAGTCCAGGAGCCAGCGGGGGTAAACCTCCCCCCTAGGGATTTATCGCCATATGTTTTTTTAGAAACCTAATAGGGTGCCTAGACCACCGCCGATTTTCGCGATCTCTACTTTGGTACGTTTTCGGCCCAAGGGTCGAAAAAAATATGCTATATAATTAAATTACCCAAAAAAGCCAAAAATGTCAGAGTAATAAATGATACCATTTTTAATAGGTTTTTGGGGTCAAGGAATCAGATGAAACAGTTATTTTTTTGATAAAAGGTCAACTTAACCCTTTAAGGTCACTTAAAGGTCAATAAAGGTAATTTTCGCCTATATTTTGAGTTTAGCGCCCTTTTTTGGCCCTTTAAAAAGGGTTATATTAATTTTTGAGGTCATAATTGGAAGCAGAATAGTTTTTTCTTTCTAAAAATGGTATAACTTTTATTTTTTGGACAATTCTTCAATGATTTATGAATTTTCAAAGATTATAAAGTTTATCTAATTAATTGTATGACGCGCGATTATTTAATAGAACAAAATATCGCCACGCCTATACTATATAACATATTTCAATTTAGTTTGTGCAATTTTGTTTCTAAAAATAGTCCTGACAAGATCCAATAAGTCAAAAATCCATATCTACAAAAAAAAGTGCCAAAAAAATTTAAATACTTTTTTGCCGAAATATGCAAGAATATGAGATAT
>JAAEOJ010000378.1 GCA_024244685.1 Mycoplasma sp. | reverse complement strand
TGTGGGATGTGGAAACGGGCCGCGAAGTGCGTCAGTTCACCGGGCATACATCTTATGTCAGAAGTGTGGCGTTCAGCCCGGACGGCAGTCGGCTGGCATCCGGGAGCGGTTCTGATGCTTATGGTGATAATACGGTGCGGCTGTGGGATGTGGAAACGGGCCGCGAAGTGCGTCAGTTCACCGGGCATACATCTTATGTCAGAAGTGTGGCGTTCAGCCCGGACGGCCGCCGCCTGGCTTCCGGCTCTTATGATGATACAGTGCGGGTGTGGGATGCGGAAACCGGAAAGCAGATCAGCCTCTTATCCGGGCATACATTTTTTGTCAACAGTGTGGCGTTCAGCCCGGACGGCCGCCGTCTGGCTTCCGGCTCTTCTGATAATACAGTGCGGCTGTGGGATGCGGAAACCGGAAAGCAGATCAGCCTCTTATCCGGCCATACATCTTCTGTCAACAGTGTGGCGTTCAGCCCGGACGGCCGCCGCCTGGCTTCCGGCTCTTCTGATAATACAGTGCGGCTGTGGGATGCGGAAACCGGAAAGCAGATCAGCCTCTTATCCGGCCATA
>JAAEOJ010000377.1 GCA_024244685.1 Mycoplasma sp. | reverse complement strand
CTCGATACAGCATTACCTGAGCCCCTGGTTGAACAACACGTTATCCAAAACTGTGCCATCAGTTCCCTGGATAGTGCGCTTTCAGCTATGCTTCTTAGGGAGGTTGACAACCCTGAACTGGAATCGCTAATCTGGAAGTTTCCAGATCTATTCACTGAAGGAGTTGGGATTTATACTGGAGATTCACATCGAATTCGTTTTAAGCCTGATGCCATTCCCACATGATCCCGTATGAGAGAAGTGCCTCAAGCTTTTTCCCAGTTGGCAGCAGATGAGATCAAATCAATGTTGAAAGATGGACTGTGTGAGTGAATAAAAGCCAGTGATTGGGTGTCACCTGTGCACTATGTGAAGAAAGAGGGAAAATGTGTTAGGGTCACAGTCGATTTCAGTACAGGGCTGAACCATGCAATAATCCCCGTTTTACACCCTCTCCCAAAGCCAGCCGACATTTATCAACGTGCCAGACACTCTACACATCTTTCCAAGCTAGACCTCTCAAAGGGATATTCGCATATCAATCTCAATAAAGAGTCTCAGCCTCTTACTGCCTTTATCACCCCCAGCCATGGCCTTTTGCAGTTCACTCATTTACCTAAGGGCATGATTGACTCCGTCACCATTTTCTGCCATGCAGTGGAGCAGACCCTCCAAGGATTAAATGGAGTGGACAGCTATGTTGATGACATTTTGGTCTACGGATCAACGAAAGAAGAGCATGATTTGAATCTGCTTGCCGTCTGTTCCACCCTCAAGAAAGCAGGTTTCCGGCTGAATAAGAAGAAGGT
>JAAEOJ010000376.1 GCA_024244685.1 Mycoplasma sp. | reverse complement strand
GGAGAAATTAACTAATAGAGCAATTGCCGTTTATATGAGTGGTTGACAAAAAAAAAAGACTAAGTAACATTTCACGCGGTTGACAAAAAAAATGACTAAGTCATGCCGAAATATTTTTTCGATCAGCGATTTTGCGATCCGATGATATGTTATGCTAACATAAATAGGTTCTAGGGGTAGAGAGATGATTTTGTGACAAAAATTACGATTTTTTTCGGACTGGCTGCAAGTGTGAGTTTAGGAACTCAAAAAGTCATACTTTTTCAAATGATAGCCCAAAAATAAAAATCTTGATTTTTCACCTAACACTGTCCATACAGCCTCGAGACTTCGAGATTTTCCAAAAATTGCGTGCAAAAGCTGTTCTATGTTCAATTTCGATCTAGAAACGCCAATTTCAACCTGTGAAACCAATTATATGCGGTTTTATTACAAATTTTCGATTTCTGACGGAGTGATATGGAATATTATTTCCTATTGTAAATCGACAGTCCAAAATCGGCAATATTGGTAGTGAAAAACCACAAAATGTTGAATATCTTTCGAACTAGATCAGTTCACGCAACGAAACTACCACCATTCGATTCATCTCGACGAAACGCATCGAATGAGCATATTTTAGAGGGAAATGGTCAAGTATGTCGATAGTTACAGATGTTAGAAACGTTAGTGCAACGAGTTTTTTTACATGCTATTTTTAGGCCTCAAAATTCAGGTTTTCGGGATTCCATAACTCGCCATGTTTGAGTGTTCACACATCAAATTTTTGGCGAAAAATGTATTTTACCGCTGTTTCCGCCATGAAAAATGTTAGAATGTCTCAAACATCCGAATAAATTAGTTTTACTGGTTTTTATGATTTTCACGTGACTTACTCGTTTTTTTTTGTCCACCGCGTGAAATGTGACTTACTCGTTTTTTTTTGTCCACCACTCATATGGGTATCATGTGAAGACACTTCCTGTCAGCTGTGAGAATCTGTAACTTTTTGGACGACATGCTATGATCCAGTAACCGAGATCTCGCTGTTTTTGTAACTGTAGCTATGCTTTATAAGACTAAAATTCGCAGATATACTGAACTTCAAAGTCGAAACGTGAAATTTGAATGTGTAAAAAACGGCGATATCCGTGAG
>JAAEOJ010000375.1 GCA_024244685.1 Mycoplasma sp. | reverse complement strand
GGGACCGAATACAGAAATTCGAAATTCGATGCCTACTTGAAGAGAAATGGAATCTCGCGTCAATTCTCATGTCCCAGAACGCCAGAGCAGAATGGAGTTTCAGAAAGGCTGAATCAGACGCTGAACAACAGCGCGCGAATGATGCTGAGCTACGCAAACCTCGGAAACGAATTCTGGGAAGAAGCCGTCCGGTACGCAAATTTCATCAAGAATCGAGTCCCATCAACTGCAGTGGAAAAGACCCCTTACGAATTATTCATGGGGTGGAAAGCAACTTTGGGCTTCGCAAAGATTTTTGGATGCGACGCATTCGCTCACGTTGCAAAGGAGCAGAGAAAGAAATGGGACAAAAGATCGAAAAAGATGATTTACCTCGGATGCGACGTTCATTCGAAAGGATACCGATTGTGGGATCCAAACCGAAGAAGACTCGTCATTACTCGGAATGTGAGCTCAATGAAACCGGATTCGGCGATAGGATACAGCATCAAATGATCTTCCATGGTCAAACCGAAGTGGAACAAGAACCAGTGGGAGACACAACAGAGGACTATGTTCCTCAAGTGCCGGAAGAGGACCATGTTCCTCAAGAGCCGGCGACACCTCCAATAAGAAGATCCAAACGCGGAAATATTCCCAAGAAATTTGGACCCGAGTTCATAATTGGAGATGAAATGGATCAAGGGATAGATGAAGACGAAGTTCATTTCGCGCTCAGTGCAGCAGTGAGTCCTGAACCGAAAACTTTCGAGGAGGCAG
>JAAEOJ010000374.1 GCA_024244685.1 Mycoplasma sp. | reverse complement strand
TTTCAAAAAAAATCGGGTCCCATGCTCAAGGGGCGAGTCCACAGTGGGTGTGAGAGAGGGAAATTTTGGGTGGATTCTGGTGAGTTCAGTTTTGAAGAGTGTAAATCTATGATAGGTAACGTACATCAATATTTCTTTAGGTATCACATGTCGATACGACCTGAAAATTGGTATGCTAGGTATATAAGATACATAGTTTCCATATGTGAAGGAAAAAAAATCCATAGTCCAATGGTTGGTGACCTATGGTTGGATACCTATATATTGAAATGTGAGTGTGCACAAAAGTGAAAAAATTGACTGGGAAAAAATTCAGGTCCCAGATTTACCTCACTTTTAAGGAAACCCCCTATTTTGGGCACATGTGATGGGTAGGACCACCCAAAATTGTCTGTATAGGGTATCTTCCACCTCTGAACACGATTTTGACATCAAAAATATTTTTCGACACCCCTATGGTAGTGTATGGTACCTTTTATCAAATATGGGAGAGAGAGAGAGTGAGAGAGAGAGAGAGATAG
>JAAEOJ010000373.1 GCA_024244685.1 Mycoplasma sp. | reverse complement strand
GATCTACAGAACCTACACTAAGGTGCCACTAAGCTAGGATAATGTAGGGCTGCGCAGATGCAGATACTATAAGGCTATTATATCAAATTGCGTGTTAAATGTTCATGTAATAAGGCTGGCACACCCTCCAAAACCTCAGGAAATCCCTCACCTAGCACATGTTTTGGTTGCAGTAAACTTGGACACCGTATGTACCCCAAAAACTTTCCCACACTAGATTCAAAGTGTCATAGCTGCAGCCATAAAGGACACTGGTCGACGGTTTGCAAGGGCAGTAGCAAACGTGATGGTGCATCGCGCAGAGTGCAAGGTGGTGGGAAACAAACCCCTAAGACCAGGAATGCTAAAAATCTATGAGTTGTCTCTGTAGACAATCTCACCAAAAGAGATGAGCATACATTTGTACCTCATTCTCTCCTTTCCAGCGATTCTGAGCCTAAAAGCAATCCAAATCGGAATCTTCCTGAAACCTTGATAAATGGGTCCAGAAGTCTTAGATTTCTGGGGTTCTTTGAGCCTAGAAAACCCCCATCCATCCTGAAAAGGAATTCGGTTAGGAAAAAGCTCCAGAGATCGGCTAGATGAAAATCTGCTGATTTGCACCTGTCCTTCAGCCTGTAGCCCCATTCTCCAGTAGGAATTCATTTTCCTTGGACCAATTCCATTCAGAATTCGCTCAGAACACCTTCCGTTTCTCACTCTCCACCCCCTTTTTGTTCTGAGAATGGAACCCCATCGGATTGGGTCTCTCTTCCATCCACTCCATTTCCACTGATTGGATATGGAAATGATCTTGATGCACTGGTCGGAGCCAGCCTTCCCTCTCTGCTGGAGCCAGAGCCTTCATTGAAGCCTTCTTTTGGCGCCGGAACTGCCTATATTGATGTGGATTCCATCGGAATTAGCCCAAATTCTGTCAGAACTTTTTCGAATCAGCCCCAAATCTGGATTCAAGCCAACTGGAATGTGCCCCGACTTTTCAGGACATTTCAATACCATCCAGTTGAGTTCAATATTGAAGAACGGTCAAAATTCCCCTACTCCTGGATTCAGGCGCCGAAATTTAGGTCCTGTCCTGGGGGGACTATGCAATGGTGAAGCAGATTGCCACAATCCACAATTCCTCAACCCACCTCCACAATTTAGATGGATCAAGTTTAAAGGCATTGGGTCAAGTGGAATGCCTACTTTCATTGGATCAATCAGAAGCCATTCCAGCCTCTTTCCAAGTGATGGAAATTGGACCATCAGTCCTTTGTGGACCTGAAATGAAAGCCATGGGACTCATCCTGAATATGG
>JAAEOJ010000372.1 GCA_024244685.1 Mycoplasma sp. | reverse complement strand
CCCCCCCCTATAGATAGCCCCTCCCCATAGATAGCCCCCCATTAGGTAAAATCCAAAAATGCCCCTAAGAGATAAGCCCCCCTATAGATAGCCCCCCATTGGAGGCATCTATAACAGATTTTACGGTACTTTATTTTCCGCTCTAATTTAGTAGCGGAGGGATTTATACTTTATTTTCTGCTCTTAATTTAAAGTAGCGGAGTGATTTATTTATACTTTATTTTCTGCTCTAATTTAGCAGTGGAGGGATTTATACTTTATTTTCTGCTCTTAATTTAAAGTAGCGGAGTGATTTATATTTTATTTTCTGCTCTAATTTAGCAGCGGAGGGATTTATACTTTATTTTCTGCTCTTAATTTAAAGTAGCGGAGTGATTTATACTTTATTTTCTGCGCTATTTATGCTATACTTACTTTCTCACATTTTGACAGTTGTACTATTACAATCATCATGACATAAGCCGTGTTTACCAGTAAACCACTGGAGTTTTTTTATATCAGTTTATTACCAGCATCAACAAACCAACATTTACCATTTTATGCACAACAACTAACTCAGTCAATCTACTACATACCTAAACAACGTACTCGGATCAATGTTTACCACAGTTTATCTCATCACTCGTAAATTTAAAATTACACTTACACTATACTATTATGCTAAACATCAACAATATCAATTCACATTTTACACGTATTACCCGAAAAGCTCTGACAGAAGTTCAATTATTGTAGTGTTTATTTAATTTCTTGATTTGGATGATCCATAGGAATATCTTTGAAGCTGAAATGAATGAATACATCCAAACACCCTTTGCCCATTTTATCCACTGAAACAAAGGAACACTTTTTAAAGAATGGACTGACTGCAGTAAAAAACCTATTTTGAAGTCCATCCCAAGCCGAAACAAATGCAATACATTGTATTGTGTTGTACTGTACTGTACTGTACTGTACTGTACTGTACTGTGCTGTACTGTACTGTACTGTACTGTACTGTACTGTACTGTACTGTACTGTACTGTACTGTACTGTACTGTACTGCACTGTACTGTACTGTACTGTACTGTACAGTAGAGTACAGTACAGTACGGTCCTACAGTACCATACATAACACTATGATACATTAGAATACCGTATCAATGCTTTTGTACAGTACTGTACTGCATGCGACTCTTCTGTACAGCGTTGTATACCTTGCAGTGTAGTACGGTACCTGCTATGGCATCATAAATAACCGTACCGCACCTCACCGCACCGCACCGCACCGTACTGTAACGTAACGTAATGTAAGGTACCATACCAGACCGCACCGCACCGCACCACGCCGCGTCGCGCCGCGCCGCATGGTACAGTATGGTATGGTATGGTACGGTACAGCATGGCATGTGACACAGTACAGTACGGCATGTTACGGTATGGTACTCTATGGCATGGTATGCTACGACGGT
>JAAEOJ010000371.1 GCA_024244685.1 Mycoplasma sp. | reverse complement strand
TTTTGATCGCTTGGCATCCTCCTTTTTTTCGATCAAAACGGTGATTCTGAAATCGCGGCACTCCACAGCTTCCGAAACGTCCGGGGCATAGGTGACTACGAGGGAGTGAGTATCGGGGAATTTCATGAGCAGACTGCGCAGCTTATTCCGAAGACATCCTTTTGAATCAGGGGATAGATTAATCAAATCTTGTGTTACAGACATAAATATTCTTCTTTCTTAAATTTTGGGTATAACAAAGTGCTTTCTCAAAGGAAAAGAATCACCCTATCTGCGTTGATGACGCAGATACAGAAAAAACATTTCCCGAGAACCGGAAAACAGGAAACGCCGCAAAAACCGACACAAAAACATATCGATTGCTCTGATCCATAAACAGTAGAGAGACAAGGCTTGTCTCTGGTACATAACGTCTCCGGAACATAACGTTTCTAAAGGATTTGTTTACAATCCTGTGATTTACGGAGTGGAGAAAACACTCTCTTTGTAAGTAAGAAAAAAATTCCTGCTGTTAAGCAGATTCTTTGGGCAAAGGGA
>JAAEOJ010000370.1 GCA_024244685.1 Mycoplasma sp. | reverse complement strand
TGAGAAAACTGGATGATATTTTCAAGCTTTACTCACATTTAAAATTTCCTAGGGATCTAATGTTTCATTGCCAAACTTCATCAATGTAGTATGATGAGAAAACTGGATGATATTTTCAAGCTTTACTCACAGTCAAAATTTCCTAGGGATCTAGTGTTTCATTGCCAATCTTCATCAATGTAGTATGATGAGAAAACTGGTTGATATTTTCAAGCTTTAGTCACATTTAAAATTTCCTAGGGATCTAATTTTTCATTGCCAAACTTCACGAATGCAGTATGATGAGAAAACTGGATGATATTTTCAAGCTTTACTCACATTCAAAATTTCCTAGGGATCTAATGTTTCATTGCCAAACTTCACAAATGTAGTATGATGAGAAAACTGGATGATATTTCCAAGCTTTACTCACATTTAAAATTCCCTAGGGATCTAATTTTTCATTGCCAAACTTCACCAACATAGTATGATGAGGAAACTGGATGATATTTTCAAGCTTTACTCACATTTAAAATTCCCTAGGGATCTAATATTTCATTGCCAAACTTCACGAATGCAATATGA
>JAAEOJ010000369.1 GCA_024244685.1 Mycoplasma sp. | reverse complement strand
TTCTATTCAAATTGTATCGAAAAGTTATCAAACTGTTTTCGTAGTATCGATACATTTTTTTTTCATTTTTTTTTTGTTTTATTAAAAATTATGAATTATTATCGATTTTTTTTTTTTTTTAATATTATATTGAACTTGTATATATAAGTTATTAAACTGTTTTCGTAGTATCGATACATTTTATTTTCAGTGGTTTTTGGTTTTATAAAACATCATGAAGTATCATCGATTTTTTGCAACCGCTATTCTATTCAAATTGTATCGAACAGTTATCAAACTGTTTTGGTAGTATCAATACATATTATTTACAGTTGGTTTTGGGTTTATAAAAAATCATGAAGTATCATCGATTTTTTTTTCAAACGCAATTCTATTCAAATTGTATCGAAAAGCTATCAAACTTTTTTCGTAGTATCGATACATTTTATTTTCAGTGGTTTTCGGTTTTGTAAAAAATCATGAAGTATCATCGATTTTTTTTTCAAACGCAATTCTATTCAAATTGTATCGAAAAGTCATCAAAC
>JAAEOJ010000368.1 GCA_024244685.1 Mycoplasma sp. | reverse complement strand
CCAAAGTTCCTTGACAACCCTGCTTTCCAAATCTAGTTCTAGGGCCTCCCAATGCATCCAGCGATGGACTGAGAAGCTCAGGAAATATGATTTTTCAGCCTCATGTATTCCTGGAAGATAAAACATTATTGCAGATTTCTTGTCCCGAGTTCATTACAATCCCTCAGATGATCTCTCGACGAATTTGGATGAATCTACATTGGAAGATGATGATTCAAATATGATCATTTGCTCTATCTCTGGTATTCCGGTCCAAGAATTCATAGATGAAACTGCACTCGATTCCAATCTTCAAAAAGTCATTCAATGGCAATGAAAAGATGGCCCAAGATGAAGGAATCCATTCCAAAGGACCTCCGACCATTCTTTGAAGCCAGGGAAAGTTTGACAGAGGAAGGTGGTATTTTACTCAGAGGTAATGCCATTTGCATTCCAACAGTGCTCAGGAACAAAACGATCCAACTCTTGCATTCGGGACATCCTTGGGATCTTTGGGACATTATTGGGACATCTTCGGGACATCTTCGGGACATTATTGGCCTGGCAGAAATGAAGTGGCAAAGCAGTACTGTACAGAATGTGAAGCCTGTCAACAGAGCGATTCAGTTAAACATCAGGAAAATATTCCAACTGGAGCAATTCCTGCTCCGTCTGAACATTGGACAAAGCTCAGTTTAGATATTACAGGACCCTTTGATTCAGCACCCAAATCTAAATGATTTATTGTTGTATTACAGGACTATTTAGCAAATACCTGGTCTGCCTCATGATGGATTCAATCACAACATCTATGATCATTTGGTGGATGTGGAAGGTCTTTTCTTATTTTGGGAATCCCTTGAAAATCCATTTGGATAATGGACTCCAATTTGCTCAGAGACATTCTCTGATTTTCTCTCTTCATGAAACATCTCCCACGATCCCTCACCAGTTTATTCTCCCCAATTGAACAGAGTGGTCAAAGTTTTCAATCGATATTTGAAACATGGGATTCAAAAATTTGGAATCAATCCTACCGATTCACTTCCTATGCTCTATTCCGAATCATTCTCCAACAAAGTGGATGAGATTTTGTGTCACTTCCATTGCACT
>JAAEOJ010000367.1 GCA_024244685.1 Mycoplasma sp. | reverse complement strand
TGGAAAAGGCCGGATTTCATCTGAATAAGAAGAAAGTTTTGATTTGCAAAACTTCTCCTCCGATGCTCAGTTCCATCCTAACCGCCAGAGGACCAGCAGGACTATTGATTTCCATCGACCCTAAGAAAACGGAAGCGATTTCCAAGTTCCCAGTTCCGTTGAACATTACTGGGGTCAAAAGTTTTCTTGGGGCGTGTCAACATACTCACGTTTCTTCTTTTTCGCACGTTGCAGAGCCCCTGACGAATCTGATGCGAAAAGGTGTTCCTTTTGACTGGACGGACAAGTGTCAAACAGCGTTTGACTGTCTGAAAGCGAAACTCGTCCACGCCATTGAACTTACACCCTTCGATCCGACTTTCCCGATTCTTCTCCGGACGGACGCTTCTGACTACGGACTTGGAGCGGAACTGATCCTAATTAAGGATGGGAAAGAATGTCCAGTGACTTACGCAGCATGGACTCTCTCTCCAGCAGAGCAAAACTATTCCATGCCAGAAAAGGAAGCTTTAGCTGCCGTGTGGGCGATTGACAAGCAATTCTCTAAATTTTTGCTTGGTCATTACTTCATTATCGAATCGGATCAATCGAGTCTCACTGTCCTTCTCTCACGTTTTTCTTCACGTGCTTCGCAACGGATCCAGCGCTGGATGGAGAAATTGCGGAAATATGATTTCGACTGCAGACACGTGAAAGGGACGGACAACAAAGTCGCCGACTTTTTGTC
>JAAEOJ010000366.1 GCA_024244685.1 Mycoplasma sp. | reverse complement strand
TTGTCCTTCAGCCATAGTCTTCGGCATCTGCTTTCCAGAGCTGCGTCAGGAGCTTGTCCATTGAATCCACACCGATTCTGCGCCAATAGTTGACCGAGAAGCCCAGTCGACAGGGGCGCACTCCTTGTGTGCGCAGGGTAATTCGGGGGATTTGGGGAGTCGCTGATGGACTGGTAGCAGAGTACGGAGGGTCCTGGAAAGAAACTTGGGGCCAGACTAGGGACCAGGGACGGCTGGGAAGGGCTTACTCGATCTCCGCGCCGAAATTCGGTCGATTCTTCGCCGGACGAGTTTTCTTCCGTTGACGGAGGACAAATCGTCGAGAAGTCGAACTGCAAATCTTCGCTGCGCGCGAGACCCAGGGCTCAGAACTTAAGAGCCTCGCAGTTCCGGAACCAAGTCAGCTTTCGGGGGAACTAAGTCGGCGTCCGAAAAGCTGATGGAGAGAACTGACGGAGTTTCCTTGCGATGAGTTTGAGTCTTCAGAGAAGTCGCCAGTGATGTAACTTGGTCCGTTTTGACGGATCAAAAACAACAATAAGATTCTTCCAACCGGGCTTGAAGATTTTACTCATACGACTGAATATGGCAGAAACGATTGAATAGAATTACATAGAACATTCCTGGACTTCCTAACTATCTTCCTATGTAAATTCATATACAATACGTCATGGGAAAGTTACTCTACTTTACGTCATTGCACGTGACAGACAACAAAGAGTTAAGTCCTTATATTCTACTAAATCGACTATGAATAATACGCCCATTATATCATAACCCCCCCATCAATACAATACCCATGAATTGTCATTGATTACAATAGGGCTATCCTGACCCGCAGATGGGCGATGTGCGTGTTTACTATGTATGGGCGCGCCTAATGCGCTGGTTCTCAGGTCCCCGTTTACATATACACAGAGTGAG
>JAAEOJ010000365.1 GCA_024244685.1 Mycoplasma sp. | reverse complement strand
TCCGTGACACTTACAAACGCACTTTTTGAATCTGGATCTCAATAAATATAAATCGCCGAAAGGTGCGGTTTGTTTGTGTGCCTGCCCGAATCAGTACTCAAAATTTGTGGAAAAAAATTAACTGGTCTAATTATGAAATTCGGAGAAAATCGTCCCTGAGTGCAAGGTGGTCCCGACACGACTTTTTATCTAGAGGGAGTTAAAAGTCGTGTGACATATCAAATTAAAGTAGACAGCCTGGGCAACAAGAATATATAATAATATTTCCGGTTGCGCCTCCTGGTGGCGAGAAAATGAAACGCAAATTTGGACTTGGCGAAAAATGCTCATTTTTAGGTGGTTTTCTGCAATTTGCTCCAAAACGACAAACCGGAAAGCGATGAAACGAACGTCAAATGTCAAGCTCAATAAGGCCGATGCATAGAAAGTGGCAGAAAAAATCCAACTTTTATAGTTCATGGACCATTCCAAGTTAAACTGGTAAAATTTGCTAAAAATTGACGAAAACGTGACAAATTCAAAAGAATAATGTTCCATGAATAAAAACCCTAGGAAGACGACCTGTGGCTGGATTGTGCCCGAGGTCAAGCTGATTAAATTCATCGAAAAAAATCAGGCAGGTTAATTATCGATTTTTGACAAAATCGCCTTTTATAAACGTGTGCTAAGTTGCTACCAAATAATTTGCATAACGCACAGAAAAGACGCGCTACAACAAAAGGCGATTTTGTCAAAAATCGATAATTAACCTGCCTGATTTTTTTCGATGAATTTAATCAGCTTGACCTCGGGCACAATCCAGCCACAGGTCGTCT
>JAAEOJ010000364.1 GCA_024244685.1 Mycoplasma sp. | reverse complement strand
TTACTTGGAAATTAGCTGGAACATATGGAAACTCTTGGAATAATTGTACTTCCTCTGCCTGTTCTAACTCCGTTTCCGAATCTTCCTTACGCAAGTGATGCTCCAGATATTTCACATGAGTTCCACTGCCCAACTTAGAACTGTCCACCCTCAACCGTTGCAGGAATCTTCCAAAATATTCTATCATACATGGCACTGCGTCTAGATTATCCCCAAAATCTCCGGCTGACATCCAATACGGGAATCTGTTCTGATTGATGGTTGTTGCTAGAACCGGCCAAGTAAGATTCACTGTGTTCCCAAGATTCCGTCCGATTACATGTGGTCGCTTCGGTTGTCCATTAATAGGGTTCCGATATCTTTCGTAATTCGATCGCAGGAGCCGAGCTGAAAAATCCGTTCCTCGACAGCGCTTGGAATCGAATATTTTCGCCTGATGATCTTGGCGGATGTAAATCCGAATCTCCCATGTATACGCCGGCAATCCCCATCTATTCAGACATCTCTGTACATGTGGTCCATAGAACTGGAAAAATCTGGCGTTGGAAGACTGCTGAAACGTAGCTGGAATCACTATGTCTACATCCAAATCCTGGACGACTCGAAGAAATTTATACGTTCCCGCTGCATCACCGGCCGTAGGAGCTGGTGGCCGATAGGATAAATCCAATTCTTCTACGGAATTCATATCCAAAAATGCATGTGGTCCAGCTTGAATCATGCAACAGAATCGAAAACTGTCCAAAATGTGAATCAATGGACGACGGATATCTTCCACGGTGACTCCACTTCCATATTCACTGAGCATTTGCGGAGTATCTTTGGTCAGCACGTGATACAATTGGGCTACACAGAACCCGTACACATGTAAATCTGCCA
>JAAEOJ010000363.1 GCA_024244685.1 Mycoplasma sp. | reverse complement strand
GTCAATATCCAACGGAGGGTTTAACATATTAATTTGAAATTTTGCTTTCCAAGGGGAGGGAGAAGGAGGGGTATAACATAATCTTTGATATGTAGAGTGGAAAAAAAATGAACCGAGACTTAGAAAGAAAAAAAAATGAACTGAGATTTGGGAAATCCGGGGAAATCGCACCCGAACGGGACGTAGGCGTATTTTTGGCGCAGAAGAGCTTTACACTTACTTATTTTTGTGTTTGAGGGTTCTTAGGACCCTAATCGACCAAAAAATATGTTTTGAAAAAAATTGTCGACCCTCTATAGTAGTATACCCAGACCCTCAAAAGTGTCGACTTTTGATGAAAATACGTGAAAAACACGTTTTTTGGATATATAGCCGAAATTGATGGATAAAACCAATTTCTTTTGTTTCCATCGTAATCAGCGTAGTTTTTTACCCTAGGTTACAAATTTTCAGGTCCCAGGTCCAACTTGGGTAGTCTGAAAAAATTCTTGAATACCCAAAATTGGGTAGGTTAAGGGGTGGGAGCTGAAAAAAAGTTCGATCAAAAATATTTCAAGTTGAGACTCTCACTTTTCCAAAGTGTCAAAACT
>JAAEOJ010000362.1 GCA_024244685.1 Mycoplasma sp. | reverse complement strand
GATAATTATATACTATTGGAATAACTAAATAAATCCAACCTAGATAGAACTAATTAATTAGGCAATAATTAAACATTCGGCCGCTGGCCGATTAATAAATAATTAAGCGCATGCGCTTAATAAATAAATAAAGCCGAATTTTAGATGAGTTGAGTTAAAATCGATCAAACTAATTAACATTCGGCCGCTGGCCGATTAATAAATAATTAAGCGCATGCGCTTAATAAAATAATAATGATCGATAATTAGTAGATAATATTCAATAAAATTCAAAATATACGAAATAAATGATATAATAATAGTTATGATAATTTAATACCAAACATAAGAGAAAATATAATTAAACCAATAAAAATAATGTTGAATAGAGTTTGAATCCAATAAATAATTAAGCGCATGCGCTTAATAAAATAATAAAAATAAGAAACTAGAAATAAGAAACATAATAATAATATAGGTAAGATTTAGGTATAATTGGTATTAAATAAAACGGCCGATGTTGAAAAAGAAAAGTTAGTTTCTCTATTAAATTCTCGTTCAATTAAAATCTAGCTATAATATCTAATAAAACTGCTGTATTAATAATTAATAACATCGCGCGATTGTGAATAAATCCAAAATAGATAGAATACTAAAATTGCACTTAATTATAATAAAGAAATAAAGAGGAAAATATATTGATCTAATTACTGCAATAGAAATAAAATCGACCGAAATAGAAAAATTAGCATGTGATTATCAAGAAATATTAAATAGAGGTTGAAGAATAATCGATAAGAAGTTGATATTGGAATAATAATAAATAATTAAGCGCATGCGCTTAATAAAATAATAATAATTAATCGATTAGTAGTTGATAGATAGTTAGTTAATGGATAATTAATAAGTATTCAATGCTTAATAAATTAAAAATTAATAATTGAACAAATGAATTAAGAATTTCAAAAGAATAAATAAACAAAAGAAGAATAATAAGATAAAGGTTGATGAATAAATAAATACTAAATACTATTACTGCTATTGATAATAAATTAATTAATAAAGAACCAGCAAGAATATTAATAGATAAACGATTAGATAAAGTTAAAGATTGAAAGATAATAGAAAAAGACTCTAATATAAATAAGATTATTAAAAATAGCTCCATTCTAGTTAAAAATAAATATAATAAATAGGAACATAGAATTAAACCAAAATATCCACTATACAATAATCAATTTATCAATACTACCATAATACCTAATAAGTAAATATCAATAATATTACCAATCAGCATAGAAACTGTAATAAATATCTTTATACTAACCAAAGTAATGGAATATCCAGCAGTAAGAAGTAAATAATATAATAAAGAACATAATGGAACTTTCTTTCAAACACTAATTAATTGTAATGCTGTATTAATCATGTCAACAATCAAACTAAAATATTGTTCTGTATAAAGAATATAACATTGAAAAAAAACCAATAAGATTGATATAATAGTATAATAATATCAAAAGTAAATAAAAATAATAATAAATTGAATTTGCAAAAACACGCTGAAGAAATTAATAAATAAGATTGAATAACAAAAATTAAAACCAGTAAATACTTCAATACTATTAATAGGACCTTTAAAGAAGAAGGTAGAAAAAATAAGAAAAAAGTCTAAAAAAATAGGAATAAAGAAGGTATAATTAGAAAAAAAAGAAGATAAAATTAAGCTAAATTGGATATAACACCTAAAATAACAATAAATAATAAGAATAAAAATAATCAATAATAATATAGAATAATGTAATGTAAACTGATTAGAATAAGATAATAAATATCAATAATTATATGAATTAAATATAGCTCCAATAAAAATAAGATTAGTGAAACATACATCAATTAAAATAGAACTTATTGTTAAGAAAGGAACTATATAACCCATGCTATTTATTTTTATTACCATACCAAATATAACTAAACATTCGGCCGCTGGCCGATTAATAAATAATTAAGCGCATGCGCTTAATAAAATAATTAAATATAAAAACAATAAATATAAATTTTTAAGGTATATAGAGTAGTAAAGACAGCACCTAAATTTACAATAATAAAGGAAAAAGGAGAATTAATAAATAAAAAGATATTATGAATAATTGTTTCTTTTGATAATGATAAAATTAATATATTACTAGT
>JAAEOJ010000361.1 GCA_024244685.1 Mycoplasma sp. | reverse complement strand
TTCGATGCATGTGCTACTCTGGCCTCAGCATTACTGATTATGCTCCTGAGAAACTACCGCAAGGAGGAATACCGTCACACAGAAGCAGGGCAGCTGTACAAGGAAGTATCTCAATCCGTCAGAGCAGCTACATCTGTTCCATTGTTTTTCTCAGCAATGCCCATGTGTCATTATCGGTTAGTCATTCCAGGAGCTACCGAAGATTGGAGAGCGGACCACATTACTAGAATCAGGAATGCTGCACTCACGATTGCAAAGAAAATTTGGTACGAATACGTGGCGGTAGGAAATTGGGATCCACGAATTCTGGAGCGACAAGGGGGATTTTGGACAGAAGGATATCCACAGATTATCGCTGCCATTCGCAATATTCATTATCAGGACGTTAGAGAAAAAATAGAGATGCGACGATTAGTAACGGAGAGAATGTGCTTCTTCTATACGCGAGCCATGGCTAAATATATGCGACAGAAGATCTATTTCAAAGTGTTGAAGGATGGAGTGAGTCTATTGC
>JAAEOJ010000360.1 GCA_024244685.1 Mycoplasma sp. | reverse complement strand
GTTCTGGTGGTTCTGCTGGTTCTGGTGGTTCTGCCTGTTCTGGTTGTTCTGGTTGTTCTGGTTGTGCTGGTGGTTCTGGTGGTTTTGGTGGTTCTGGTGGTTCTGGTGGTTCAAGTGGTTCAAGTGGTTCTGGTGCTTCTGCTGGTTCCGGTGGTTCTGGCGGTTCTGGCGGTTCTGCCTGTTCTGGTTGTTCTGGTTGTTCTGGTTGTTCTGGGGGTTCTGGTGGTTCTGGTGGTTCTGGTGGTTATGGTGGTTCTGGTGGTTCTGTTGCTTCTGCTGGTTCTGGTGGTTCTGGTGGTGCTGGTGGTTCTGCCTGTTCTGGTTGTTCTGGTTGTTCTGGTTGTTCGGGGGTTCTGGTGGTTCTGGTGGTTCTGGTGGTTCTGGTGGTTCTGGTGGTTCTGGTGGTTCCGGTGGTTCTGGTGGTTCTGGTGGTTCTGGTGGTTCTGGTGGTTCTGGTGGTTCTGGTGGTTCTGGTGGTTCTGGTGGTTCTGGTGGTTCTGGTGGTTGTGGTGGTTC
>JAAEOJ010000359.1 GCA_024244685.1 Mycoplasma sp. | reverse complement strand
CAATACCCAAAATTGGGTAGATTAAGGGGTGGGAGCTGAAAAAAACTTCGATCAAAAATATTTTCAAATGGTGCACTCACTTTTTGAAAGGGCCAAAACTGGATGATAACGTTACCTAAACATGTTTATATGATTACTACATCATTCGGGGCACACATAGGAACATTTTCACAAAAATATTTTTTGAAAGTCGACTACCCACTTTGGTAGGGGTCGATTTGTTGAGACCACCCCAAAATATATGGCCTCTCAATTTTGAAAAACATTGAAATTGAGGTCTGAAACCCGAATTTCACCTATATTTTGGGTAGTAAAGTACAAATAACTGTACTATGCGGTTGACGAACAATTTTTCTTCAAGTATGTTGTATGTGACAGTATACTACGCCCTCTCACCGAAAATCAGGTGTATAGATGCATTCATGCGGTCAGTAGAGGTGAAAGTGTAGTTCTGGAGGGCTAGACCGTTTTTGTTTTTCAAGTGGTCCCGGTCCAGGCCTTCCCCAAAAAGTAGCACTTTTTGACCTATGACCTAGATAAAGGTCACTTTTTGGATGTTGAAAAGTGTAGAAGTATGTTTTTCTGGGTGCTGATTCCGAAAAACACCATAAAAACGTGTTTTACACGGTCGGTAACGCTCAAAATCGCATTT
>JAAEOJ010000358.1 GCA_024244685.1 Mycoplasma sp. | reverse complement strand
AGCAGTTCCGTTGAACGACCAGAACACGTTTGATCTGTAGCGGGCCTCGTGCTCAACCATAAAATGTGCGTCGAAATGAACCGCCTGCAGCAAAACCGCAGAAAAATGTAGAGTGAAAAAAAAAAAAACGGTCTAGCTTCTAGAAAAAGAAAAAAAAAACGATCTAGCTTTTTCATATTTCGAGAAAAACGGTCTGGAACGGCGTATGGTCGATTTTTTGGCGTAGTTGAGCTCCTTACTTAGTTATTTTTGTGTTTTGGTGTTCATGTGATCATAACGGACCAAAAAAATGTTCTTCGAAAAAATTGTCGACCCTCTATAGTAGTCTACCAGGGCTTTGAAAAGTGTCGACTTTTGAAGAAAATGTCTGAAAAACACGTTTTTTGGCTCAAACACATCAAAATTGTTGTTAAAACCAATTTCTTTTGTTACCATCTTAATCAGCATAGGTTTTTACCCTAGAGTACAAATTTTGAGGTCCGGGGTCCAACTTGGTCAGTCTGTGGAGGGTCATCAGTACCCAAAATTGGGTAGGTTAAGGGGTGGGACCTGAAAAAAAGTTCGATCAAAAATATTTTCAAATGGTGCACTCACTTTTTCAAAGGGACAAAACCACATGATAACGTTACCTAAACATGTTTTTATGTTTACTACATCATTCGGGGCACACATAGGAACATTTTCACAAAAAATATTTTTTGAAAGTCGACTACCCACTTTGGTAGGGGTCGATTTGTTCAGACCACCCCAAAATTTATTGCAAAAAAAAAAAAAAAAACACTGAAATT
>JAAEOJ010000357.1 GCA_024244685.1 Mycoplasma sp. | reverse complement strand
ATACCACAAGCCACCAATGTATTTAACTTTATGTTTTTGTTTTCTATATACCAATACAGCGCGGAATAGATACAGGCTATTACTAGATAGTATTGGTATTCAGTGAGAGAGTCAGCAATTATTGAATATGAAAATATTTCATCCACAAAAAAGACTGCAAAAAAGCAGCCTTTATTAGTTTTTACGGCAACAACAGCATATAAGATTACAAGCAAATTACTTGCGTTTTTTGCTACTAGAAGACTTTTTGTTTCCACGATTGCGCTTTGCAGTTCCCATAATGATAATATCTCAATAATTGTATGGTTAATTAGAAAGTCCATGGTAACAACTCCTGCTCTAATTCTCTAATGTTTTTATTAAACTCTTTACGCATAGCTTCTAATTCTTGCCAAGCCCATTTTTTTACTTCGGCGCTTGTTTCGCAGTAGTGAATAATTCCCTCCGCCTGTTCATTTCCAAACCTATCAAAAAGCCCCTGCGTATATCCTCTAGTGTTTTTATCTCCGTTAATGTTACCGCTGAGCGACATGTTGCAATATTTATTGCATTGTAAATACGTGTTTTT
>JAAEOJ010000356.1 GCA_024244685.1 Mycoplasma sp. | reverse complement strand
TCTCTACTAGACGCTGTTCCTATCTACGTTCGATTATTAAATTGATGTTAAGTAGTTAGTGGAGGAAGAGTAGTTAGAGAAGCTAGAGTAGCTAGAGTAGCTAGAGTAGCTAGAGTAGCTAGAGTAGCTAGAGTAGCTAGAGTAGCTAGAGAGTAGCTAGAGAGTAGCTAGAGAGTAGCTAGAGAGTAGCTAGAGAGTAGCTTGTCTAGTAGCTAGAGTAGCTAGAGTAGCTTGTCTTGTCTTGTCTTGTCTTGTCTTGTCTTGTCTTGTCTTGTCTTGTCTAGTCTTGTCTGGAGTAGCTGGAGTAGCCTTGTCTTGTCTTGTCTTGTCTGGAGTAGCTGGAGTAGCCTTGTCTTGTCTTGTCTTGTCTTGTCTTGTCTAGTCTTGTCTGGAGTAGCTGGAGTAGCCGGAGTAGCCGGAGTAGCTAGAGTAGCTAGAGTAGCTATAGTAGCTAGATAAGGTAGTGTAGGTGGACTAGACACGGTGGCTAGACGAGCTAGAGTAGCTAGAGAGTAGCTAGAGAGTAGCTAGAGAGCAGCTAGAGAGTAGCTAGAGAGTAGCTAGAGAGTAGCTAGAGTAGCTAGAGTAGCTGGAGTAGCTAGAGTAGCTAGAGTAGCTAGAGTAGCTAGAGTAGCTAGAGTGGCGAGAGAGATCGGTAGAGC
>JAAEOJ010000355.1 GCA_024244685.1 Mycoplasma sp. | reverse complement strand
GGTAATACTTTCTCTTATCTTTCCATGCAACACTACCCTGTACCATATCATACCAAAATTTACCATGTTGTGCCAAATCATACCATACATTGCCAAACCAAACAACATTAAATATCTAGTAAGTGACATTGGAAATGTGTGAGAGTTTTACAGTTGTAGTCCAGTTTTATGAATAGACTTGGTCATTCATTGAGTTAGAATTGGTATATCACTAAAATAATATAAACTGAGGAAAAGGGTGTGGAGAGAAAAATATATTTATGTATAATATTTTGAACTGATGAGATGTGGAAATATGTTTTTTCTTGCTAGGAAGTGAATTTTCAATTTTTGCTTACTTTTCAAAATGTAAGCTTATAACAAGATAGAAAGATCTAATCTTGCCCCTTCATTGTCATGCTGTGTGAAGCCAACCAATACAATGTTGAAACACTGAAAAATGGAATTTGAAGAAAGTAATGTAAATTTTAGTTTGGGAAAATAATTGGAATTATTAATATTAAAAATATATGGAAGTTTTTAATCTGGTCATTCATCATGACAAAATGATATACTTTGTAGTTTATGTGCTCTGTCCTTCTGAGCATGAAAGACAGATTTCTGGAAAAATAAGTTGGAAGGTATTGTTGGGTGCATTACTTGTAGTAATTGCTAAAAGATTTCATTTATGAACAGTTTGGAATTTTTACAATATCAAACTTTATGGTCAGAAAATGGTAAATCT
>JAAEOJ010000354.1 GCA_024244685.1 Mycoplasma sp. | reverse complement strand
CTAAGGCTATATGTGACTCTGTGCAATTTTTTCCCTCTGTTAATCTGTGACTTGTGACCCTATGATTCTATGTGAATCTGTGCGATTTTGTAACTGTTAATCTGTGACCAGTGACCCTATGACTATTTGTGACTCTGTGTGAATTTTTTGTAACTGTTTATCTGTGACCAGTGACCCTATGACTATTTGTGACTCTGTGCGATTTTGTGACTCTGTTAATCTGTGACCAGTGACCCTATGACTATATGTGACTATGTGCAACTTTTTCACTCTGTTAATCTGTGACCAATGGCCCTATGACTATTTGTGACTCTGTGTGATTTTGTGACTCTGTTAATCTGTGACCACTGCTGTGCAATTTTTTAACACTGTTAATCTGTGACCAGTGGTCCTATGACTCTATGTGACTATGTCTGATTTTGTGACTCTGTTAATCTGTGACCAGTGACCCTAAGACTATATGTGACTCTGTGCAATTTTTGGACTCTGTTAATCTGTGACCAGTGACCCTATGGATCTATGTGTCTGTGCAATTTTTGGACTCTGTTAATCTGTGACCAGTGACCCTATGACTCTATGTGAATCTGTGCGATTTTGTAACTGTTAATCTGTGACCAGTGACCCTATGACTATATGTGACTCTGTGCAATTTTTT
>JAAEOJ010000353.1 GCA_024244685.1 Mycoplasma sp. | reverse complement strand
TAAATATATTTATATATATATAGCTCCCTGTCTCAACGGGTTAATACGTATCAATGTCACGCCTAAGAAGGTGTGTCATGGGTTCGAACGCGCCCGTCGGACATTGAGGTATAATTAAGATGTGAAGATTGTTATCTGTCTAGCGTAAATACGTGGGCCTACAAAGGGACACTTGTGGACACTAGAAAGTTAAGAATTATCATTGCTTAAGGGGGAGACCAGAATGTCTGGGGTAAAAGCTGGAATCAGAGATGGTTCCATCTCCTAACGCGGTGAACTTAGAGCAGGTTAACCCTGTCGTAAAGACTAGATCAAACACTAGAAACACTAGAAAATATGTATATATGTATATATGTATATATGTATATATGTATATATGTATATATGTATATATCTATATATCTATATATCTATATATCTATATATCTATATATCTATATATCTATATATCTATATATCTATATATCTATATATCTATATATCTATATATCTATATATCTATATATCTATATATCTATATATC
>JAAEOJ010000352.1 GCA_024244685.1 Mycoplasma sp. | reverse complement strand
TCACTTGATATCACCGGACCTTTCGCTGCTGCTCCGTTCAATCAACAATTTATCGTCGTACTCCAGGATTATTTCTCCAAATACCCTGTTGTTCTATTGACGGAGAAAACTACTACGAAAGTCATTATCCGATGGATGAAATGCGTATTTAGTCTTTTCGGCAATCCACTCAAAATTCGCTCCGACAACGGACCTCAATTCGTCTCTACAGAATTTGCGGATTTTCTTAAAAACAGAAACATTGCGCATGATAGGTCCCCTGTGTATCATCCCCAATCTAACGGATTAGTGGAAGTATTCAACCGATATCTGAAGCATGGCATTCAGAAATACAGCTTCTATACTAAAGAATTCAGTGAAAAAGTCGACGAACTTTTGGTGCACTTTCGGTGTACAGCTCCTGAAAATTCCGTTAGCCCAGCCGAGTTAATGTTTGGTTGGAGGCTCAGACCAACTTGGGCTGCTTATAATAAGTTTCTTTTGCCTAGGGGAAGAGCGGATGTTGATTATTCCGGCAAAATGGACATCCAGTCCATCAAGTTGGCAGAGCGCCGGAGAATCGTCAAAGAGAAATGGTCATGGAGAAGATTTGGATTTGGAGATTCAGTTCCGTCACTCAGACCCTACATGGTCGGTAATTGGGTCACCATCAAGCTTCCGATGTCACCAAAGGGATTCTGCCCCAGATCCAAGCCACTCAGGGTCGAAAAGTGCCTTGGGAAGTGGCACTATATTCTCTCCGACAGTCAGATGTACAACGCAAGAAGGATGTCTCGGTTCTTCCCAACAGAACACGGAGAAG
>JAAEOJ010000351.1 GCA_024244685.1 Mycoplasma sp. | reverse complement strand
TGATAGAACCTCGCCCCATAGGGTTAGTCCTTGTGCTGATTTGTAGGATTTGACAAGATCTTCACAATTTTATAATATAGAATGCATCCAAGAAACGATCTATATTTCTTCAAAAATTACATGATATGATTGATTTTCTACTAAAAAACTGGAAACAGCTCTAAACCCTATATATTCTGATTATTAAAAGCCATAATTTGTCAAAAGAAATTTACGAAAAATGCCAAGTTTTTAAGAACTTCCAGTGTCCAATCATTAAATACAGACAATAGCTAGGCCATTAATTTAATGAAAATTTAATTATTTATGGGATTTTTCAAATAACATAGGCCCAAAGTCAACAACCAGCATAAAATATTCCTTCTTTTTTGTCATTTTAGTGAAATGTCAAGCATTTTGACCGCATAACTTAGTAAAATCACACTTTTTTCAAAGAATAATATATACCATTTAGCTGAACATTTGTATGAGTTTTCTTAGGGATTTGTTACTTAACAAGTTTTTTTACTGATGATAACAAGAATATATGGCCGCCCTTGGGAACCAATAGGCTCTCTGTGACCGCAAGAGTGATAGAACCTCGCCCCATAGGGTTAGTCCTTGTGCTGATTTGTAGGATTTGACAAGATCTTCACAATTTTATAATATAGAATGCATCCAAGAAACGATCTATATTTCTTCAAAAATTACATGATATGATTGATTTTCTAC
>JAAEOJ010000350.1 GCA_024244685.1 Mycoplasma sp. | reverse complement strand
ATTCTTCACATCAAATGTTAACCTTTAAAGAAGAAAATTATTTAAATTAAGATCAAAATAACTGGCAGAGATTTCTCAAAATCTAATTCCAGGAAATTTTCTAATAACTACAATTCCGTTGTTTATATAGTTATTTTAGCATATAATAGCTAAAAATGCTCGCCTTTATGAGTTCTGATACCCCAAATCATAAAACTTTGAATTTTGGTAAAAAAAAGCATATCTGCAATAATGGTAACATTTGCTTTTTGGACCACTACCATAATTTGGTTATAAATAGGCTTTTCTGTACGAAGTGTAAATTTTTCTTTCTTGGGGTACTAGAACTAATTAAAACAAAGATTTTCGTACAGAGTTTGCTCAAATCGGTTCATAAACAAAAAAAATAGTGTTAAAAAAACTGTTTTCCAATCACAAAAATTTGAGATAGTGCCCACAGCTAATTTTTTTTAAACTTTAAATATTTTTTTGATTTTTATGCTTCAAAATCCATACAAGTATATGGGTAAATCATATTATCACTCTCGGTTGAGTAGTTTTCGTGTTATTAGAAAAAGAGGGGGTTACAATTATTTTTTTCCTCAAAATTTCAAAAAAGGAAAAGTTATTTTTTTGGCAACGCTACCATTCGAAAACTTATAGAGTAATCAATGTCTAGTCTTCGGCATCTGAAAGCCAAGAGCATTTTATTAAAGATCAGTATATTTAAAAGTTTATCAAAGATAATGCCTAGCCCTGATATCAAAAAGTTTGAAACGTGCCTATATCGGCCATCTTGGCAATATAGGGTTAAGCAGCTACTTAAATAATTCTAGATATTCTTCTGCTCAGTTCTTTTGCCATAAATGTAAACACTGAAATGAACCAGAAGCTGCTTGCCAGATTTTGTTTGACTATTT
>JAAEOJ010000349.1 GCA_024244685.1 Mycoplasma sp. | reverse complement strand
TACCTATAATGCTAAAAATTGGTAGTAGAACCATTTGGGAGAATTTGTGGGAAAATTTGAATTTTAAATGAAAAAAATGTTGGTTTAGGATTGGATTGAGAATCAAAATGCGAACAATCTGGTACGGGGAATAGGTGTGGTACAATAGGAAAATTTCGCTGTATAGCAACTGTCGGCTGATAGGCAATTTTTTCTAGTATATATTACAAGTCTATGGGCACATATATATATATGTGTATATGTGGGAGTATGGGGGGTACTGTAGTAGACTGTAGACTGTCAGGGAAGATGAAAAATGAATGTTTATGGATTTGGCCAAAAGTCGGTCAACAGTGAAATTTTGCTGCACAGTAATCCTCGCACTTTGTATATTTTTTCTACTATATATTACAAGTATAAGTGGGACATATGAGTATGAGGGGTACTGTAGACTCTGGGATTACTGTAGACTGTCAGGGAAAGTTTTTTTATTTTTATGAAAAATTAATTTCTATCGAAAAGTTGTTAACCTGACCATATTGGAGGGCTTGATACAGCTGATACGGTATATTTTTTCTACTATATATTACAAGTATAAAGTTGCATATATGTATGTGCTGTATGAGTACTGTACAGGGAGGCGTAAAGTACTACTGTCAGGGGAAGTTTTTTTATTTTTATGAAAAATTAATTTCTATGGAAAAGTTGGTAACCGACGACCACATTGGAGGGCTTGATACAGCTGACAGGGTTTATTTTTTATACACAAGTATATGTGGGACATATGAGTATTGGGGGTACTGTAGTACTGTTGTAGACGTAATGTACTGTGAGGGAAGATTTTTTTATTAGTGTCACGATGGCCTAGAAAAGTGCAAACACATAAAAAAAAGTACTATATTTCCGGTGGATATCTTGACGCAATATAAGCTGATCGTCTGGGTAAAATCGTAGGGTTTAGTGCATAATTGCTCAATTAACGACCGAATTTGCATATAAAACGCAGAATGCAGACCAAATATGATGTGCACTTTCCATGTGCTTGTCTCAAAATGAACTGCACTTTCCTAGTGCGTGTCTGAATTTTTTACAAAATAACCGAACTTTTGCTTTCGTAATTTCAGAAATTTCGGCCTAAAAGTGTCAATTATCTGATTCAGTCAATTTTTAGAAAATAGCAGAACTTTTGCTTTCGTAATTTCAGAAATTTCGGTCTAAAAGTGTCAATTATCTGATTCAGTCATTTTTTTAGAAAATAACCGAACTTTTGCTTTCGTAATTTCAGAAATTTCGGCCTTAAAGTG
>JAAEOJ010000348.1 GCA_024244685.1 Mycoplasma sp. | reverse complement strand
GTTCCCAATCCATTCTGGCAACGCTTTTGATGTGTCAACAAAATTATAATTCATTCATGTAAATTTTGATTATTTAGAAAATACATGTATTCTAAAACGTAAAAATATGTTTTGTGAGCTCCATAGCAGTCCCCAGTCAATTCTGACAACGTTTTTGAGGTCTCGACAATTATGTGATTCGTTTGTGTAAATTTTGATTTTTCAAAAGAAATATTGTTTTGAAAAACATAAAAACACGTTTTGTGAGCTCCACAGTCGTTCCCAGTACATTCTGACAACGTTTTTGATGTGTCAACAATATTGTAATTCATTCATGCAAATTTTAATTATTTGGAAAAATACATGTATTTGAAAACATAAAAACTTGTTTTGTGAGCTCCATAGCCGTCCCCAGTCAATTCTAACAACGTTTTTGATGTCTCGACAATGATGTGATTCGTTCGCGTAAATTTTGATTTTTCAGAAGAAATATTGTTTTGAAAAACATAAAAACATGTTTTGTGAGCTCCACAGCCGTTCCCAGTCCATTCTGATAACGTTTTTGAGGTGACGACAATATTGTCATTCATGCTTGTAAATTTTAATTATTTAGAAAAATACATGTATTCAAAAACACAAAAACATGTTTTGTGAGCTCCATAGCCGTCCCCAGTCAATTCTAACAACGTTTTTGATGTCTCGACAATGATGTGATTCGTTCGTGTAAATTTTGATTTTTCAGAAGAAATATTATTTTGAAAAACATAAAAACATGTTTTG
>JAAEOJ010000347.1 GCA_024244685.1 Mycoplasma sp. | reverse complement strand
TTCCTTATCCTTTCACTACAATTGTTTTTGAGTTTGCTTTTACTCATTCTTGTATAAATTATAATACTTTATATAATGAAATAAACATAATAAAAAACTCTGTTATTAAAGAGTTTTTATTTATTAAGATGTTTTATAGATGAAGATTGTTTTCATTTTTTCCATTAGCTTTTCATCATTTTGTAATTTTTTCTTTTGTTTCTTTAGTTAAGTTATTATTTAGTAAATCTAAAAATTCTATTCCTTTTGGAAGGTTTGTTGGGTCGAATGAAGTTAGTTTATTTCAAGTTAAATTTAATCGTTTTAATCCTTTTGGAAGGTTTGTTGGGTCGAATGATTTTAAACCTAAATCAATATATAATTTATCTATTTTTATATTTGAATTATTTTCTACGGATACTTGTTCAATTTGTTCAACAACATATCCTCTTTTATCTTTTCTATTATCTGAATGATCTAAATCTATATCTCAATTTGTATCACCAAATTCAGTTTCCATTCATTTAGGTAATACTAAATTAAATGCTAGTCTAAAACTTGAATTCTTTTCTAAATCTTCTAATTTTTTTGCTAATTTTTTAGCTTCATCATCACTAGTAGTTAAATCTTCAAAAAATTCTTTATCTAAATAACTATTAAATGAAGTTAATTCTAAATAAATATGATTCTTTTTATATTTTTTATTAGCAAGATTATATTTCCCTTTAATTTTTTCTTTAATAGTATCACTTAAAGTAATATTTAAAGTTACTTTTCCTAATCCATCTAAATTATTATCAATAATATCATGAGCTTTTTTAAAAACTCATTTTCCATTTTCTTTTTTCATTAATTCATTTGCATGAAAATTATCTTGTTTATCAGATAATAATTTAAAATTCATTTTCATTCCACTATTTTTAAAATCATCAAATTCCATTCTAATTTCATTAAAATTGTCATCAGAAACACCACATGAAACAACTGCTGCAATCGGTGTTGTGATTGTTGCTAATCCTGTTAATGCTCCTAATCCTATTTTGTACTTCTTCCTATTTTCTTATGCTTTCACTAGCATCGTTTTTGAGTTTGCTGTTACTCTTTCTTGTATA
>JAAEOJ010000346.1 GCA_024244685.1 Mycoplasma sp. | reverse complement strand
TAAGAGGGGAGGCAACCTGTCATTACTTATGACCCTTTCTTTGAAAAAAATGCTTTTATTCAAAATTAAGTGACATAATTTGATGTTTGATAATTTTCACATAAAAAAGATAAAAATTTTAAGCTATATGTAAAGTTACAACATTATATGTTCATTGGTTAACTCTACATAAAGAAAAGAAAATTTGACCAATTTACATATATCTGCTCGTAAAAATCTTCACTTTCATCTCAGGACATTTTTGTTCGGCCAAAAGATGGGTTAAATTATATCTGATTAATCTATGTAAGAGATAATTCTCTACTCCACCGAAGCCATTTCATTGGCTAGTACACTGTGGCAAGGTCAAATGAATTGTTTAAGCAACCTCTGATTGCATATATGTTCAATATTTTGTATCTAGTTTAGCAATTCTGCATAAAACTATGTTCGTTATGGAAATCATGGTGATATCATAAACGACGAAGGTAGACTGATTGCAAATGAAAAAGGTGGACATATTGATTATATGTAGAATCGGAAATAAGAAAATTAGGGTAGGTTAACAAAAACAGATCTGTTACCCAAAATCAAAGCCATTTTTTACTCCACAATGGCAAAGGCCATTGGGATAGCCTATTC
>JAAEOJ010000345.1 GCA_024244685.1 Mycoplasma sp. | reverse complement strand
TCCACTGGCAAATGAATCGCCCCAGCCATTTTGAAGTCGACTGGAGTGGACGGAATGAGTTTTCGACGAATTCGCAGTTGGGATCCGGGTTGCCCAGGTGTCCGGGATCCGGGTCCGAGGGTACGATCCGAGTCCATGGAGTCGGAATTGCGTCCGGCAATATTCATCGAAATTCCTGCTTGATCCAAGGAAGACTGAAAAGTTTCCGGCCGAAAGTCCAAACCGGATATGGTACCGGAAGTCTTCTGTACTGCAGAAATCTTCGGATCGCCGATCGATGCTGATGGAGTCGGTGCAATCTGAACGGAGGATCCGGAGGTCTGATGTCTCGGAATCGCGTCGATGGAGCAAGGTCGCCGACCGACGGAGAGGGACAAAGGATTTGAATCCCAAAAGTCAAAATCCACACAGGAATGTCGGAGCAGGAACTTCCACTGCTGGGCCATGGAATTCAGGAGCTTCCAGCATCGCATTCGGATTTGGATTCGGAGAATTCGGAATTGGATCCAAGAATTCGGATTTGAATGGAGCCAATCCATTTTCGGATTTGAACAGAGCCAATCCATTT
>JAAEOJ010000344.1 GCA_024244685.1 Mycoplasma sp. | reverse complement strand
GTCGGAACGCACAGACAGGAGCCTTTTAGTAATAGGCCTCCTTCAACGGACAAGCTCAAACGGGACTCGAAGTAAGGGCGAATAGAAGAGGGAATCGCTGATTTCGCAGGCCAACCGTTTGAATGGAAGCGAATCACGTTTTGTAAGTCGGCGTCCGATGAGGTGGATTCGACGAAGTCCGAAATCGGAATTCCAGAGATTGAACAAAAAATCACTTGGGAGTCTTCATCGTCCAAAGCGTAAATTCCGTCGTTAGTCGATGGGGAGTCTGTTTCATCAAAATGAATCCTTGACAAAAAGTTGGCGACTTTATTGTCCGTTCCTTTCATGTGACGGCAGTCGAAGTCATACTTGCGCAATTTTTCAGTCCAGCGCTGAATCCGTTGAGATGCGCGAGAGGAAAAACGTGAAAGAAGAACTGTTAAACTCGACTGATCTGATTCGACAATAAAATAATGTCCGAGAAGATATTTCGAGAATTGTTTGTCGATCGCCCACACAGCGGCAAGAGCTTCTTTTTCCGGTGTAGAATAGTTCCGTTCAGCCGGAGAGAGTGTTCGAGCTGCGTAGGTCACTGGACATTCTTTTCCGTCTTTGATGAGGAGAAGTTCTGCTCCGAGTCCATAATCGGACGCATCAGTTCGAAGCAAAATCGGAAATGTCGGATCATAGGGTGTGAGTTCAATGGCGTTGACCAGTTTGGCTTTCAGACAGTCAAAAGCCATCTGAC
>JAAEOJ010000343.1 GCA_024244685.1 Mycoplasma sp. | reverse complement strand
GTTTTGGAGACACAGCATTTTCGAGCACATTTTCTGAGCCGCATGAAGTAGACGCGTATTTTCCATGTACTTAAAAAAAATCTAGCATACTTATTACACCTGCAAACATTATGTTACATAAACCCACTCACCCAGCAAAAAACACGCTAATAAATTCGCTTTTGGAGATACATCATTTTCGTGCACATTTTCTGAGCCGCATGAAGTAGACGCGTATTTTCCATGTACTTAAAAAAATTTAGCATACTTATTACACCTGCAAACATGTATGTTACATAAACCACCTCACCCAGCAAAAAACATGCTAATAAATTCACTTTTGGAGATACGCCATTTTCGTGCACATTTTGTGAGCCGCATGACGTAGACGCGTATTTTCCATGTACTTAAAAAAATCTAGCATACTTATTACACCTGCAAACATTATGTTACATAAACACCCTCACCCAGCAAAAAACACGCTAATAAATTCGCTTTTGGATATACATAATTTTCGTGCACATT
>JAAEOJ010000342.1 GCA_024244685.1 Mycoplasma sp. | reverse complement strand
GGATTTGATCAATATTTTGGATTTGGGTAAATATTGGTCAATCCGGTGTCATTCTTCCTCGTGCTAATCGACAAAATGTATGTGATTTTATGCTGTAAATTTTTCAAATTTTAGATTAACAGGTAATGCGCGAGAAGATAAAACATAGGAACTAAGATGTTGAGTGAAGTCGACTTTCTCACACACACAAACGATAGGGAAAGAGAGAAAAAATCATAATTTCCGATGTTGACTTTTAGTTTTTTTGGCGAAAAAAATGTTTCCCTCTAATTTTTAGCTCGGAAACATATTTTTGAACTATTTCCAAAAAAATTTTTTTTTGATGACGTGATGAAAAAAAACGTCATTTTTTGACTTTTTTTTATTTTGATGACGTAATAAAAAAACAGGTCATACACTTTTATTACGTCATAAAAAAATGCATGTGATGACGTAATAAAAAAACAGGTCATACACTTTTTATTACGTCATAAAAAAATGCATGTGATGACGTAATAAAAAAACAGGTCATACACTTTTTTTATTACGTCATAAATAAATAACGTACTTTATATTATGTCATATGTGGACGTGGCTACGTCAGCTACGTCATCATAAGCTCGCTGATTGGTTTGTGACCAGCGTTTATAAATGCTATACGCCATAGTTAAGCTTCCTCTCGCCCCGCCCCCTTTTCCTATCGTTTGTGTGTGTGAGAAAGTCGACTTGACCTGGTACCATAGCTGCTAAATCACCTTCAACCAACCACATTGGTCCATAACTTATAATTTGGGATCTTTTCCAGCGTTTTTTCAATGGGAAATGCAATGTATATGTTTTTTGCATGTGCAACCATTCTTTCAACTGTTTCT
>JAAEOJ010000341.1 GCA_024244685.1 Mycoplasma sp. | reverse complement strand
TTTGTGAGCTCCACAGCCGTGCACATTCCATTCTGACAATATTGTAATTTATTCATGCAAATTATTGAATTTTAAATTTTAGACTGTCTACATTTTCATTTTTCAACATTTCCGATTTTAAACGTTTAGCGGCTTTCATTTGAGACGAATGTCCGAAAAGTTATCACGAAGTTGTCAAATAGTTGTATTCTGCCATACGTTTTTAAATACGCGCGATCAGATGCCAAAACATAGCGCAATGGACGCGTCTCGGTGAGACGATTTTTTTGGTACAACTTTCGATTTCCTCCCTCGCTTCTGAACAAAGTTATGACGTTATATGTACCAAAAATAATACTAATAAGGGGGGAGGTAAATGTATATTTTTGGTAAACAATACAGTATATTTGGAAAAATACACTAACTTTATAACTGCAAATATAACTCACCTACCAGATGGTATCAAACATTGACTTATGGTTCGCTATGCTTCTAATAGTTTCTTAGAATGATCTTCGTCAAAAATTGATGAGTTACTGATATACTATGGATTAAAAATATAAGATGTTTAAAAAAAATCTTTCGATTTTGAGTTTTTCGATTTTCAAATTTTTGATTGTCAAATTTTCGATTTT
>JAAEOJ010000340.1 GCA_024244685.1 Mycoplasma sp. | reverse complement strand
ATGTTTCTCAATATTTCGGAATCAGCAATACTAGTATTACTATTTTGAGAGAGTATTGCAATAATGTCGTTCATCTTAATAAATTACTGAATAAAAAGGACTGAATCTGTCAAAGCTGCGGCAAAAGCGTTGCTAATTAATAAAGCTGGTGACGCATTTCTATTAATTTTTGCTATTAGCTTTATTTTGGTATTTGGGTGTGGTATTTCTAATTTTTGCACGTACTACCCGGTTTTTGTTACTTCAAACACTTCGCACAAACTTCTGGCTCTTCTTATCACCCCCCCAATTTTAATTAAGTCTGTGCAGTCAGTGTTATCATTTTGGTTAAATGATGCAATGGAAGGCCCATCACCGGTGTCGGCATTAATACACTCATCAACAATGGTAATTGCAGGGCTAGTTGTTTTAAATAAGTTTACCTATGTATTTACAACATTTTCGTGAAGAATTCTATCACCAATAATGATTAGTTCGGTAATTTTAGCCGCAGTTTGCTCATTTTTATCCTACGATTTAAAGAATATTCTCGCTAATTCAACACTTCTACAGGTTAGTATGCTTTTTTCAATACTCTGGTTACAGCTAAATTCTTCTTGACTTGGGCAATTTACGTCTCATGCAGTATATAAGTCTGCGCTTTTTATCCTGTTTGGTATTATGATCACTAGTAATAATAATCTACAAGATGTTAGACACCAACAAAATAGGTTTAATAAATTATGAGTAGTTTTGTCCTTGTTCCCGATTATTGTGTTCACTTCAGCACCATTTACAGCTTTTCACGGTTATAAAAGTTCGTTAGCAGCCAAAAGTATGGGTTTTAGTGGGTATTTATCTTTATTTAGCTTTTTATTAATACTAGTCAGTGTAATTACTATTCTGATAAGTATGAATCTGGTGGTTGTTACTCTATCAAGTCTAGTACAAAAGCCCTGTTTATTAAAAGAGTCTAGTGATAATATAAAATTAAGTTGGGTCGCTGTTTGTATTTTATTATTTATTTTATATACGTTGTCTTGGACATTAAACTATAAAATAATGGTTATGCCGCAATTTTTAGCTAATTTAAACTACCATACACAACTACTAAATCTTAACATCGGTTTCAACGATTCGTTATTTAAGACTCTTCTGCCCTTAGTAACACTAATAATTTCTTTTAATAGCTATAGGTTTATTAAGCGATTAACTATGCAGCAAGTCCTGTTAAACACCAATAATTTTTTAAATTTAGATTTTTTGTTTAATCGCGTAATTAAACATACACAAGTTATATCGCTATTTTTGTTTTCAGATGTTAGATTGATTCGAGTAATGTATTTCCTAATTTAACAGTTTTT
>JAAEOJ010000339.1 GCA_024244685.1 Mycoplasma sp. | reverse complement strand
CCTCCAAGCTTCTACCACAAATCCTGAGTGTCGACGAGTCTCAGACATGCATGAACCTATATTTAGGAGTTAGCTATGGACCTGATGATTCAGGGACATACATTCATGACGAGACAAAAAAATATGACTGTAAGTTAGAATTTGTAGAAGAAAACCCAGAAAATTGCCAGAAATCGTATATCTTGTAAAACACAGAGAAAACATGGAATCACATCTTTGAGAAACTCTTGGCGAAGTTGAGCGTGACAACAAACCGCAAAACATAATCAAAACATAGTACAACCGTATATCAGAAGAATCTCCGAGAGAAGGAGAATTTTTGAGAATTTTTAGTGTCCGAGGAAAAAATTTGGTGACGCAGGACACTTTCCAGAAGAAAGCAAATACTTGAAAAATGCCCTCTCGATTTGCAGACTTAATACTTCCAGGAGATCAGCTGAGACACCTGGTGTCCGCCAAACTTCTACAACAAATCCTGAGTGTCGACAAGTCTCAAACATACAGGAACCTATACTTAGGTGGAAGCTACGGATCTGAGGATTCAGGAACATACATTCATTCAGGGAGAAAAAAATAAGACAAGGAACTAGAATTTTTATACTGGTTTCCGCAAGAATTTGCCAGAATCACACTTTTTGCAATACATCGACTCACTGTTTTGAGATAGTCCGACGAAGTTCGAGCGCGACAACAAACCGCAAAACACAATCAAAACATAGGAGAACCATATATCAGAAGAATCTCCGAGAGAAGGAGAATTTTTTAGAATTTTTAGTTTCCGAGAAAAAAAATATAGTGAAGCAGGAAAAATTCCAGAAGATTAAAAACAAATGAAAAAAGCCTCTAGACCTCCTGAGTGTAAAACTAAACGACAACACTGATATATATATATATATATATATATATATCAAGGTTGCTCTTTTAAATAAGTCGGCTGAAAATCTCGTGATTTTTACGTTCTCTGGCGAAAATCATATTATCGCTTGAGCCCTGCCCGCCTAACCTGGGAATGTAGTTCTCCAACTCTTCAGCTTTCGAATGATGAAATTTTCATCATGATTGGTCAAGTATGAAGTCTCATATGGTTGTGAT
>JAAEOJ010000338.1 GCA_024244685.1 Mycoplasma sp. | reverse complement strand
TCCCCATATGCCCTTACACCAAGTAAGCTCGGGGGAACTTGATCCGATTAGGATTCGAGCCACGCCGATACGAAGTTCGACGATTTTGACAACTCCAGACCAAGCTCGGCGACTAGTCGTCTACAATTTTCAAAGTTTTTTCGGCCAGATGAACACCGAATGCGATGTTGACTGAGTACAAACAGTTTTGAACGTTGTGCCAATTCCGGGTCCACCGAATCGGCAGTCGAACCGGGTCTGAATCGATCGCCAGAGTGATCTGCTGGCGATTTTCAAAATGTTTTTGGCCAAATGGACACCGAATGCGATGTTGACCACGTACAAACAGTTTTGAACATTGTACGACTTCCGGTCCACCGAATCGGATGTCGAATCGGGTCCGAATCGATCGCCAGAACGATCCGCTGACGATTTTCGACATTTTTTCGGCTAGATGAACACCGAATGTGGCGTTGACCACGTACGCACAGTTTTGAACATTGTACGACTTCCGGTCCACCGAATCGGCAGTCGAATCGGGTCCGAATCGATCGCCAGAGCGATCCGCTGGCGATTTTCAAAATGTTTTTGGCCAAATGGACACC
>JAAEOJ010000337.1 GCA_024244685.1 Mycoplasma sp. | reverse complement strand
TAAAAACTCTTTAATAACAGAGTTTTTTATTATGTTTATTTCATTATATAAAGTATTATAATTTATACAAGAATGAGTAAAAGCAAACTCAAAAACAATTGTAGTGAAAGGATAAGGAAATATGAATAAGAAAAAAATAGGATTAGGATCATTAATGGGATTAGCTACAATTGCAACACCAATTGCAACCGCTATTTCTTGTGTTGATAATATTTCAAAACCAAAACCAAAATCAACAGAAGTTACATTTGTCAATAATGTCAAAGTAATACTTGAAGGTAATAATAATAATGGAATGAAAACAAATTTTAAATTATTATCTAATGACCAAAATGATAGTAATATAGATCAATTAATGGAAAAAGTAGATGGAAAGTGAATTTTTAAGAAAGCGGATAAAATAACATTCAAAAATTTAAAAAAAGTAACTTTAAACATAACTTTAAACGATATTATTAAAGAAGAAATCAGAAAAACAATCATTCAAGAAAAAAGTAGTGCTTATAGTTTTTCTGATAAAAAAAAGATGAAAAATTATATTTCATTAACATTAGGTTCATTTAATAAAAGTTTAGACAAAGAATTTTTTAGAGATTTAACTACTAGTGATGATGAATCTGAAAAAATAACAAAAAAATTAAATGATCTAGAAAAGAGCTCAAGTTTTAGATTAGCATTTAATTTAGTGTTACCTAAATGAATGGAAACTGAATTTGGTTATACAACTTGAAGTATAGAAATGAGTAGTAGAACTAACCCGAAAGATGAAAGAGGATATGTTGTTGAACAAATTGAACAAGTATCTACAGAAAATAATGCAAATATAAATATAAAATTATTATATATTCATTTAGATTTAAAATCATTCAACTTAACTAATCTTCCACAAAGTATAACTCAATTAAATTTAAAGCACAATCAACTAACATCATTCGACCCAACAAACACACCAGAAGACTTAATTGAATTAAATTTAAAAGAAAATAAAATACAATCATTTGATTTTTCAAAATTACCATCAGGAATACAAAAAATATCATTAAATCATAATCACTTAAAAAATGTAATTACTTCTAAATTCCCCAAAGAATTAAAAGAATTAGATTTAAAATTTAACACACTAACAGGATTCGACCCAAAAAATCTACCACAAGGATTACAAGAATTAATCATAAGTAACAATGAACTAACATCATTCGACCCAACAAACCTCCCACAAAAATTAAAAAACTTATTTTTAGAAGAAAATAAAATACAATCATTTGATTTTTCAAAATTACCATTAGGATTAGAAATAATAGAATTAAATAATAACGAATTAGCAAAATTAGTTACTTCTAAAATACCTAGAAGAATACAGGTTTTAGATTTAAGTAATAATAAAATACCAGAATTCGACCCAACACACCTTCCAAGAGGATTAAAAGAATTACTTTTAAGTAACAATCAAATAGCAACATTCGACCCAACAAACCTTCCAAAAGGATTACAAGAATTAAATTTAGCTTGAAATAAACTAAAAGATTTTGATCCAGAAAGCCTTTCAGAACAATTACAAAAATTAAATTTATACAATAACGATATAAATAAAACAATCCAAAATAAAATTGATAAATGATGAAAAGCTCATGGAAAATATGAAGAAAATATTAAATTATAAAATATCTTAATAAATAAAAACTCTTTAAATAATAGAGTTTTTTTATTATTTTTATTTTTTTATATAAAACATTATAATTTATATAATAATTAATTAAACTTAATAATAATTGTAGCGAAAGGAGTTAAAGAAATATGAATAAGAAGAAAATAGGTTTAGGATCATTAATAGGATTGGCTACAATTGCAGCACCAATTGCAGTTGTTATTTCTTGTGGCTCTAATAATGATAACTTTAACGAAATTGAAATTAAACTTGATGGCAATAATAATGGAATGAAAACAAATTTTAAATTATTATCTGATAAACAAGATAATAATCATGTAAATGAATTAATGGAAAAAGTAAATGGAAAGTGAGTTTTTAAGAAAGTAAATAATATTTCTGAAAAAACTTTGAAAGATTTAGGAAAAATAACTTTAAATGTTACTTTAAGTGATGAAATTAAAGAAAAAATTAAACAAATTTATAACAATAATAAACAAAATAATGAAAAAAATATTATTAATTTAGAATTCAAATCTTTTAATGATGACTTAGACAAAGAATTTTTTAGAGATTTAACAATTAGCGATAAAGAGGCTAAAGCTTTAACTAATAAATTAAATCTTTTAGAACTAACTCACGATTTTAAATTAGCATTTAATTTAATATTACCCAAATGAATGGAAACAGATTTTACAAACGCTAACTGAGAAATATCTTTTGATTCAAATCAAAACCCAGAAGACAATGGAAGAGGTTATTTTGTTGAACAAATTGAACAATTATCTATAGAAAAAAATACCAACTTAAAAATAAAATCATTAAATATAAATTTGGCATTAACAAATTTTAATACAGCAAAACTACCAAAAGGATTAAAAATATTAGATTTAGAAAATAATAAACTAACAAAATTTGACTTTTCAACATTACCATCAGGATTAGAAATAATAAGATTAAGTAACAATAACTTAACATCATTAAATACTTCTAAATTCCCCAAAGAATTAAAAGACTTAGATTTAACTGAAAATGAAATAACCCAATTCGACCCAACAAACCTTCCAGAAGGATTAGATAAATTCGGTTTAAAGCTGGAACATAATAAAATAACATCGTTTGATCCTACAAACTTACCTAAAAGTATAATAGGATTAAACTTAAATTACAATAAACTAAAATCATTTGACGTTACAAAAATACCTTCAAGACTTAATTTCTTATATTTAGAAGAAAACCAACTAACAACATTTGACTTTTCAAAACTACCAGATAAATTATTTGATTTACGTTTAAATCACAATAACTTAACATCATTAAATACTTCTAAATTCCCTAAAGAATTAAAAGAATTAGATTTAAGTTATAACAAACTAAAATCATTCGACCCAATAAACCTCCCAGAAGGATTAGATAAATTCGGTTTAAAGCTAGAACATAATGAAATAATATCATTTGATCCCACAAGCCTACCTAAAGGTTTAATAAGTTTAAATTTAAACCATAATAACTTAACATCATTTGAACTTACAAAACTTCCTTCATGAATTTATTTCTTAAACTTAAATAATAATAATTTAACATCTCTTAATCCAACAAACGTTAATTCAAAAATAAGATCATTATTTTTAATTCAAAATCAATTAAGCCAAATAGAAAAAGATAAAATTACAAAATGATGAAAAAACAATAAAAAAGATGTAAAAAATCTTCGTTTTCAAAATAAAAATTAAAAAACTCATTATTATTGAGTTTTTTATTATACTTTTTCCGTTGTTTTAAATGATAGTTTAGCTACTTCTTTTAAATTATCTCTTCCATGCTTATCAACAAAGTCTTTTGCTACTTGCACCACTTTATCGTTAGTACCTAAAAGAAACTTCATACCTCATTTTTTTTCTTGTTCTTGCATCATATTTAAAAAATAAGCTCTTGCAACAATAGAAGCTGCTGCTACTGAAATATGTTCCATCTCTCCTTTTTCAACAAGTTTTATAATTGCTTTAGGAAATTCTGGCTTAATTGAAGAGTTAGAAAGTTTTTCCTTATATTTTTCAAATGAATTTTTATTAACATATTGATCAAGAATTATAAGATCAACACCATTATCAATTCTTTTTTCAACTGATGATATGGCATTTAAATGAATTAATGTTTTTAGTTCATGAGCATTAAAACTTTTATTTAAAGTATTGTAACCTTTTTGAGTTAAGTGTCTAACTGATGATTTTATTAAACCCTTAATTTCATTAAATACTTTCAATATATTTTTATCTGTCATTTTCTTTGAGTCAGTAACTCCTAACTCAACTAATTTATCTACATTTTGTAATGGCACATAAACAGCAGCCGCAACTAATGGAGTCATATAATCACCAACACCAGTCTCATCAGCTCCTATAATTTTAAGGCCTAAATATTTTTCTTTCATAAATTAATTATAACTAAAAGAGTTATAAATATTAAATACTCATTTTGGTATAATTAAAAAATGATAGGTATTGATATAACTCAAATTTCACGTTTTGCTAATAAAGAAGAACGTTTCGCAAAAAAGATATTACATCCAAGTGAAATGGAAGAGTTTAACAATTCTACCAATAAAACTAGATTTATTGCTACAAGATGAGCAATTAAGGAAGCTTTATATAAAGTTGATAATTCATATTTTGAATTTTCAAAAGTAAATATTAAAAAATCTAAAGAATTATATTTATTTAAAGATTTTTCAATTTCAACTTCTTCAGAACAAGATATAACTATAGCAATAGTACAAAAGGAGAAAAAATGCCAATGTTAAAATTGAAACTTATATTATTAAGCCCTTATTGAGCTTATAAAAATAGAAGAGCGAGAATTATAGCCAAGAAAGCAAAAAAAGATATAGATAGATTTCCAGAATCTTTTCAATGAAATTATGTAATGAGAAGAACAAAAAAAGTTCTTAAAGCATTAAATGCAAAGTTAGAAATAATCGGTTATGACAATCTTCCTAAAGGTGCTGCTTTGTTAATTCCTAATCATCAATCTAATTTAGATATACCATCATTAATAAATGCAATGCATAAACAATCTTTTGAAGAAGGTGTAGAACATAAAAAATGTCGTTTTATAGCTAAAAAAGAATTAGAATCAAAAAGATCTTTAAGAGGATGAATGAATTTAACAAGTTCAATATATATTGATAGAAATAATCCTAGAGAAGCTTTAAAAGCTTTAAACAAATTTGGTAAAGATATTAAAAAAGCAAATGAATACGGAGTTATATTCCCAGAAGGAACAAGAACTAAGACTGGTAAACTTCAAGATTTTCAAGCTGGAGCATTTAAATTAGCTAAACAAGAGTTCTTGCCAATAGTCCCAGTAATTATAAATGGAACAAAACAATTAGAGAACTTAAATAGAAGAGGAAAGACTAAATTTCAAATTATTTTTGAAAAACCAATTAAAGCAATGTCAATAATGTCTCAACCAAACGAAAAAATAGCAGAAAGAGTTAAAAATATTATTGAAAAGAAATATAAGCCTTTTGAATACAAGAAAAAGTCAGGAAAAAAAATATTTAAATAAATTATGGAAAATAAAGATTTTGAATTACAAATAAATAACTATAACGGTCCTTTAGATTTACTATTAACTTTAGTTCAATCAAAAAAGATGGACTTATTTTCAATTAACCTTGAAGAGTTAGCAAATGCTTATTTAGAATCTATAAGTCATTATTCAGAACAAAATATAGATAATGCTTCAGAGTATTTATTAATGGCAACAACATTATTACAAATTAAAGGAAAGATGCTTTTAGAAGATTCTAAATCAAAAGAAGAAGTTAGAATAAGTAAATCAAAACTGGTTAAACAATTAGCAGAGTACCAACAATTTAAAGCTATTGGACAAAAACTTAAAGAAAAAGAAGAACTAAGAAAAAACATGTTTATAAAAGACAACTCTCCTTATGAAGAATTTAAAAGACCGATCGATGAAACTAAATTAGATAGTAATTCAAGTGTTGAAAAATTAAATGAAGTATTAAAAAGAATGTTTGAAAGAAAACACGCTCAAAAATTAAGAGAAGGAACAATTAGCCAAGTAAATATTTCTCCTGAAGAAAGAAAAGAAGAAATAGAAAATTTACTAAAAGAAAAAGAAGGACTTTCATTTGAAGAAGTATTTGCAGTTCCTAGTCTTGGCCATTTCGCAGTTACTTTATTAGCTTTGCTTGACTTAAGTAGATTACAAAAGATCTTTATTAAACAAGATAAACAATTTGGTGATATAACAATTATAAAGAGAGGTAATGATGAATAAAGAAATAGAAGCACTATTATTTATTACAGGTAAAAAAGGTTTAAATTCAAAAGAATTTAGTTCTTTAAAAGGAATTAAAAGACAAGAAGCTAGAGATACATTGGAACAATTTTTAAAAGAATGAAATGAACAAGAACATGGTATTTCTGTAGTTAACTTTAATGATACTTTTAAGTTTATAACTAATTCAGAGCATAAAGATATTATTGCTGATTTAGTAACTATTGAAAAAAAACAAAAATTATCAAGCTCAGCTATTGAAACAATCGGTATTATTGCTTATAAACAACCAATAACAAAAGCACAAATTAATAATATTCGTGGTGTTGCATCCGATGCTGTTGTTGCAACTCTTTTAACAAAACAATTAATTGAAGAAGCAGGAAAATTAGATACACCTGGAAAACCAACTCTTTATAAAATATCAAATAAGTTTTTTGATTATTTCAATATAAAATCAATAAAGGATTTACCTAAAATTTCTGAATTTGAAGATCAAGAAGAAACAAGAGAGTTTGAATTATTTTCTTCTCAAAGACAAGATTAATACAAAATAAAAAATGTAATATTAATATAACAATAATTAATTTTAAAAAATTATATAATTATATTGCGGTATTAATAATACACCGCAATGCAACCTTATAAAAATTCGCTATGGCCCTTAATGGGTCTTTTTTTATTTTATTAATATATAATAAAAACATGAATAATCAAGAAAGAATCCAAAAATTAATTTCTCAAGCCGGATTAATGTCTAGAAGAAAGGCTGAAGAACTAATAAAACAAGGTAAAGTGAAAGTTAATGGAAGTATTGCAGAATTAGGTCAAAAAGCTACATTTAAAGATAATATTATAGTTAATGGAACTCCAATATTTAAACAAGAACATGTTTATTATGTTTTGAATAAACCAGCTAAAACAATTACAGCTTTATCAGATGATAGAGGAAGACAAACCGTTAAAGATATTATGAATATAGATAAATATGTTTTTCCTATTGGTAGATTAGATTTTAACACTACTGGAGTTCTTCTTTTAACTAATGATGGTGAATTAGCAAATAAATTAATGCACCCTTCTAATGAAGTAATAAGAACATATAGGGCAAGATTAGATTCTCCTTTAACTTTAGATGATTTAAAATTTTTAAATTCAAAGGATGTTAAATTAGATGAAGAACAATCAATACAAATAGTTCAACACATAGAAAAGAAAACATATTTAGTATCTTTAAAACAAGGAAAATATCACCATGTTAAAAGGTTATTCGAATTAGTTGATAGAAATGTTCAAGGTTTACATAGAATTGAGTTTGCTGGAATAAATGTTTCTAAAATACCTAAAGGAAGTTTTAGAAAATTAAAAATAAAAGAAGTTAAACATTTAAAACAACTTTAATGATAAAATTAATTTAATAAAAAAAGGAGATAGCATGATTAAAACAAGTAAAACAAAATCAAATTTAACTGATTTAAAAGGTGTATTTCAAGATTCACAAATACCTAAATCAGTAAATAAAAAAGAAATGGAATATACATATTTCCCAAGTGATGAAATAGGTTATATATATTTAGGAAAAAGAAGTGAATTCACACTTAAAAAATTAAAAAAAGCAATAATGGTTATTATTCAAAATAACAAAAAAGGTATGAATTTAGAAATTAAAGATTTTTCTAATGAAGAAATGACAGAAGAAGAAATAATTAAGCTATTCGTTGAAACATACGAGTTTGAAACAGCTGTTCTTTGAAATAAAAAAACAGGTGATAAAAAACCTAAAGAACCAAAAGATATTATTATTACTGATATTAATTCAGAATTAAGCAAAAAAGCATTTACAGAATCATTAATTCTTTCTGAATCACAAACATTCGCTAGAAACTTACAAACTATGGCTCCAAATGAATGTAATTCTGAAACATTAGCAAAAATGATCGAGAGTGAATTTTCAGAAGTTCAAAATATAAGTACTAAAGTATTAAAGCTTGAAGAAATAAAGAAAATGAACATGGGATTATTATTAGCTGTTAACTCTGCTTCAAATTATGAACCAAGAGTTGTTGTTCTTGAATATAAAGGAGATCCTTCTTCAAAAGAAAAGACTGTAATGGTTGGTAAAGGTATTACTTTTGATGCTGGTGGAATGAATATTAAAACAGGTAGACATATGTTAGGAATGAAATATGATATGTCAGGTGCTGCTATAGTTACTGCGGCAATGAAAGCTATCGCTTCAATTTCTCCAAAAGCAAATATTTCTATTGTTGCTCCATTAACAGATAATGTAATATCAAATACAGCTGGATTACCAGATTCTGTTTGAACTTCAATGAATGGTAAAACTGTTGAAATTAATAATACAGATGCTGAAGGTAGATTAGTTATGGCTGATGCTATTACTTATGGTATTAGAAACCTAGGTGCCACAAAAATAATTGATATTTCTACATTAACAGGAGCTGTATTAGTTGCATTAGGACAAACATTTACAGGAGTTTGAACTACTAAAGATTCTGATTGAGAATTAATAAATAAAACAGCTAAAATACAAAACGAATTAGTATGAAGAATGCCATTCCATGAAGATTTTGGAAAGTATATAAATAAATCATTAGTTGCAGATTTAAAAAATACTGATTTAACAGGTCTTGGTGGTTCTTCATCAGCAGCAATGTTTTTAAAGGAATTTACAGAAAATGTAGATTATATTCATCTTGATATTGCTGGAACAGCAGCAGATAATAATGGTAAATGTTTTGGACCTATGGTTAAAACATTAGCTAAATTATTTTAATAATTAAAAGCGAATTTTAAAGGAGAATTTTTTATGAAAATACTAGACGGTAATTCTTTGTCAAGAAAATTACGTTCAGATTTATCAATAGAGGTTGCTAAAATAGCAGTTAAAAGTAATAGGCCTCATTTATGTATATTAAGAGTTGGTGAAGATATTAATTCAATTACATATATGAAGTATAAAGCTAAAGCAGCTACAGATATTGGTTTACAATATTCAGAAGTTATCTTACCTGAAAAAATAAGTCAAGAAGAACTAATTCAAAAAATTATAGAAATAAATTTTAATAAATCTATTACAGGATTAGTAGTTCAATTACCACTTCCAAATCATATTGATAGAAACGAGATATTAAAAGCAATAAGCCCTAAAAAAGATGTTGATGGATTAACACCAGCTAATCAAAAATTACTTAGAAATAATGAAGAGGGAATCAAACCTTGTACACCTCAAGGAATTATTACTTTATTAGAAAATTATGATATCGATGTAAAAGGAATGAATGCTGTAGTGTTAGGTAGATCAATTATTGTTGGTGAACCAATGAGAATAATGCTAGAAGAAAAAGGCGCTAATGTAACTGTTTGTCATTCACAAACAAAAGATATTAGTATTCACACAAAGAAAGCAGACTTGATTGTTTCAGCAACAGGAATAAAAAACTTAATTAAAGAAGATATGGTAAAAGATGGAGTTATTATTGTGGATGTTGGGATAACTAAAGAGAACGGAAAAATATTTGGTGATGTCGATTTTGAAAATGTATCTAAAAAAGCTAGTTACATAACACCTAATCCAGGTGGAGTTGGACCAATGACAGTAACCACTTTATTAAAAAATGTAATTGAATTAACAAGTAATTAAATTTACTTGTTTTTTTAATTTATAATATAACTATGATTTTAACAGCAAAAAGTTACAATACAAATGGAGAAGCTATTTGTGTTAAAGATAATAAAGTTTTTTATGTCCCTGGATTAATTAGAGGTGAAGAAGCTGAATGTATTATTGAATTTGAAAAAGAAAAATGAGGTCGTGCTCAAATCAAAGAAATTATTAAGAAATCACCAAACAGAAATGAAGATGTTCCAGATAAACATTTAGAAATAGGTGGTTATGAAATTTTCCATATGAATAGAGAAGAACAAACTTGATTTAAAAATCAACTAGTTATTGATGCCTTTAAAAATAATGCAAAAGAAAATATTGAGTTAGAAAAAATGTTTGTTGGTAAAAAACAATTAAGATATAGAAATAAAATAACTTTACATAATGGTGGTTTTCATAAACGTAAAACAAACGAAGTAATTAAACTTGATGATTTCCTTATTACAGATATTAAACCCAAAACTTCAAAATCAGGCGAGGTAATAATAAGAAAGCTCGATACAACTATTTCAGGTCATAAGGGAGATAAAAAGTTTACAACTGATACAATGTTGGATATTGAATTTATTGTTGGTTTAAATGCCTTTTATCAAGTAAATAAAGAAGTTGCAGAAGCAGTTTATTCAAAGATGATGAAATTTTTAGATAAAAATGAAGTTGTATTCGATCTTTATTCAGGAATTGGAACTATTACTTTAATTGCAGCTAAAAAATCTAAACATGTATATGGAATAGAAAGAAATAAAGCATCATTTAATTCAGCTATATTGAATCAAGAAAAAAATGATGTTAAAAATATAACTTTATTAAATCAGGATGTTAGCAAATTTTTAAAGAAAAATAAAGAAATTAAGAGTGATACTTTTATTGTTGATCCAGCTAGAGAAGGTCTTGGAAAAGAAACTTGTGAATTAATTAAAGAGTATTTACCTAAGAAAATCATTTATCTTTCTTGTAATCCTGGAACACAAGCAGCAGATTTTAATCGTTTAAAAGAAAATTACGAAATAACTTATGCGCAACCCTTTGATATGTTTCCTCAAACTCACCATATCGAAAATTTAATTATCTTAAATAAAAAAACATCTAAATAGATGTTTTTTATTAAATTATTACTTTAATAAGATCTTCTTTTCCAATCCCAGTTTTTTGGTCTCTTTTAACATGAAAGATTTCAATACCTACATTTGCATTAGTATGTTCACTTCTTTTTTGTCCTCTTTTAAATCTAACTATTTCTTTTTCAATATCGTTTAAAGTATGACCTTCAGCGACAACTTCTTTACTTGATTTTAAAACTGCTTTATATTGATACATATTTTTTCCTCCATATAAATTATACTTCATTTATAATATAAACACAATATTTTTAGCACTCAAACATCTTATTTGCTAATTTATTAAGTTAGTAGTATAATGTATTTATATAATGGTATAATATCATTAATAAGAAGGAGAATGTATGAACCCATCAATTCAACCAATGCCAACAGAAAAAGAACTTTGAAAAGACGAACCTAATAAATTAAGAGCTTGAATTATTTTATTTATATTTAGTATGTTAGTTTTTTCAATACTTTCAATAGTAGGTGCTGCATTAACAATAACTCAAGAAAAAAGTTTTTTAGATAAAATAGTATCTGTAGCAGATCCAGATTTAACAAAACATGAACACAGCGCATTGGAACATAATACTGCAAAAATAATAAAAACATCATTTATAGCTTTCCCATTAATTTATGGAATATTAGCATTAGTTGGAATAATTTATTTTGTATCTATATTACCTAATTCTTATAAAAAGAATACTTTCTCTAATTTACCTGTTTATCCATTATATTTATCTTATTTTGTTGGATTTGTAGCATTCTTCAATTTAGTAGGAACATATAAAAGCATTAATATTGTTAAAGAATTTTCTGGACCTTTATTGATAATTTGTACAACATTCTTATCTATTTTATTATTTTTCTTTGCTTTACGTGTAGGTAAAATTAGAAGAATATTTATAAGTGCTAAAGCTTATGAAGATTTCCAAAAATTCCAACAATCTCCTGAGTTCCAAGAAATGCAAAGAAATATGCAAAATTTCTTTAATCAAGCAAATTCAGGGCAAACACCTAACTCACCTTTCGAAACAAAATCAACATCTACTAATGCAGGACCAAAAACAAGCAATAAAGGTCCAGAACCACAACAAGCAGATATAAAAGAACAAAATGAAGAGTCTCCAGAAATCAAAGAGTTAAGAAAAATGTCTATTGAAGATTTAAGAAAGATAGGATCAGGATTATCAATTTCTGGTTATGCAAAAATGTCAAAAGAAGATTTAATGAAATCAATAATTAGAGTTACAAATCAAAGTTAAAATAAGTTTTCAAAACTTATTTTTTTATTTTTTTATTTTTAAAAGTTATAAAAAATTATGAAGATAAAAATTATAATTTCATGAATAGCAGCAACGCTAATAACTATTAGTGGTTTTTTAATTATTAAATCAAATTATATTTCTTCTTCAGAAATAATTAAAAAAATTATTTATATAAAAGCAATTGGAGCCGTGGAAAATGGAAGAACAATTACTTTAGAACAAAATGCAACAATGAAAGAACTGCTTAGTAAAATTAACTTACTTCCTAATGCAGATAGACAAAAAATTGACATGAATCAAATATTTTTAAATGATCAAACTATAATATTTCCTTTTAAAAATAAAGATGAAAAAATTAAAATAAATAACAAAATTAAGTATAGAGAATTAGAACAATTAGGCGTAACTAAAAAAGTTAAGAAAGAATTGTTTGATTATTTCAAACATAACAAAAGATGAAGTTGAGAAGATATAGACTCATTGCCTGGGGTTGGTATAGCTACTTTAAAAGTTCTAAAGGAACAACTAGATATAAGTTACGGTATTTAATTACCGGACTTAATGCCATTTTTCTATTTCTCAGTATTAAAAATCAAACATCAATATATATTATAAGCTCAGTTTTACTTAATATAATTTTATTAACAAACCCAAAGTATTTAGTTGCATCTTTATTTACAACAACCTTAATGCTAATTATTTGAAAGTTATCAGAAAACTCTTATATCCCTCAACAAATAAGCGGAGAATATTCTGTTAATAAAATTTTAAGTAAAGGAGTTGTTATTAAGGTAAATAATAATAATGTATTTTTATGAACCAAAATCCATTTAAATGTTCATGATATTATTTTTATTAAAGGTAAAATCATAACTACCCAAAATGAAAAAATCAAAGGTTTTTTAGAACAAAATAATATTAAAAATCTATTTAAAGGAACAATATCATTATTAGATAAAGATTACAGCTTAACTAGTAAAATAAGAGACTTTTTTTCAAACGGCTCAGAATCAACAAGAAAAATAATGCCATTACTTTATTTAAACGATGTATTTTGAATAGATAAAACAATACAAAATCAGCTCAAGTCATTATCAATAATACACTTATTTGTAGTTTCAGGATTCCATCTTTCATTATTTTTTATATGTTTAAAAAAATTATTAAGTCTTATGAGAATACCTTATTCAAAACATATTTCATTAATACCATTAGCATTTTATGTTTATATAGTTAATTTCTCAACCCCATCTATAAGATCTTTTATTATGATTGCATTAAGCACTTTACCAATAAAAAAGTTTAATAAATTAGATGGATCTGGAATATCTATGATTTTAATTTCAATATTTTTCCCAAGAAGCGTAATTTCTATGAGTTTTATATTCTCGTTTGCAGCCACTTGCACCATTTGTTTTATAACCAGCTTTAAATTAGAAAACAAAATACAAGAATTTTTCTTAATAAATATATTTGTTTATATTATTTCATTACCATTAATAATACATATTAATAATTGATTTTCAATATTTGGTATTTTTTATAATATTTTATTTACACCTATTGTTTCAATTTTTTATATTCTTGGAATATTATTTTTGCCTTTCTCTAATATTGAAATTCATTTATGTAATTTATTAATTTTTTTGTTTGAAATTATTAGCAAAACAACAATTATTATTAATGTTAATTTTCTTTCTTTAAATATTGCTTTTATATATTATATAATTTTTATAATATGTATTTTATTTATGGAACAGAAGATTACCTTATATCGAATGAGGAAAAACGAATTGTTAATAAGATAGGTCAAAAACCTATTATTTTTGATGAATTATCTTCTATTAATGAAATTCTCCAAGAAATTATGACTGTAAACTTATTTGCAAATAAAAAATTAATTATAATTAGAAACGGAGATTTATTTAGTAATGATGAAGACTCAAAAAAAGTTGTTAAGTTATTAGAAAAAGGTTTGGATGGAATAACATTAGTATTTATTTTAAACGAAGAAAAGCCCAAAGTTAAAAATCCATTAATATCTTATTTAATGTCTAATTCAAATACAAAACAAATCCAAAACATTAAATCTAAAGATATTATTAAAATAATACAAAATATGTTTGAAGACAAAAATGTTAAGATAACTACAAAAGCATTAATTCTTTTAAGTAAAAAATTACCTAATAACTTAATGATTATAAATAATGAGATAAATAAATTAATTTTAAGAAACAAAGAAATTGATATTAAAGATATTGAAGAAAGCATATCAGATTATACTTCGGATGACTTTTTTGCATTTACAAATGCTATTTTAAATAAAGATAAAGAAGCGATTTTTTCTTCTTATAATGAAAGAATAATTGAAGGTGATGATCCTCAATTATTAATTGGTCAAATTTCTTCAATATTATTATTGATAAATAAATTAATCAAATATTTAGAAGAAAATTTATCATTAAAAGAAATATCAGAAAAAACTAAAATTCATATTTTTAGATTAAAAAAAGCAAATGAATTATTACAAAAGATACCTGAAAAAGATATTAAACAATTAATTAAAAAATTATCAGATTTAGATGTTGATATTAAAAAAGGTAATATAGATTCAAAAATAGGTTTAGAAAAGTTCTTACTAGATTTTATAAAATAAAAAAACAACTTAATTGTTGTTTTTATTATTAATAATTATTTATTTTTAGCTATAAACTTATCTAATCTAGAATTTTTTCTTGCGCCATTATTTTTATGTAAAACACCTTTTGAAACAGCTGTATTTATTTCTTTATGTGCTTTTGCAACTAACTCATTTAAATCTTTTGCTTTAGAAATTGATGCATCTTTTGCTTTTTTAGTAGCTGTTCTAACTCTTGATTTAATAGCTGCATTTCTCACTCTTGCTTTTTCATTTGTTTTGATACGCTTCATTTTTGATTTAATATTTGCCATAATTTCTCCTTAATTTGATTGTGAAAATATTATACACAAAAAAGTATGTATAATTTAATTAAATTAATTAAAAAGGAGTAAAAATGGTTTGACTTATTACTGGTATGACTTTAGGTTCTTTATTTTTCTTTGTTATTTTAATTATAGGAATATATTTTATTTATAAAGAACATTCAATTAAAAGATTGACTAAAAAATTAGGTCAAAAATCCGAAGTATTAATTAATAATGATATAAATATTTGAGCTAAGCATACTAAAAATAAATTTTTAAAAGCTTCTTTATATAAATATGATCAAAATAAGGTATTTGAAACAGATGGTATTTTAGTTACTAAAAAAGCCTTAATAGTAATTGAAATTAAATCAATTAAAGGTGAAGTTATAGGTGATGCTAAAATTCCTCAATGAACAAAAAAACTAGGGGAAGTAGAGCATCCAATTAAAAATCCTGTAATTCAAAATGACAAACATATAGATCATATAATGAAAATGATGCAATTAAAAGTTCCAATTGTTTCATTAATAATATTCTCAAATAGAACTGAATCAATTAAAGTTAGCAATCAACCACAGCACGTTATAATTACAAGACATTCAGAACTTTATAGTAAGTTAGATGAAATAGATTCAGTATTAGAACCAAGATTATCAGATTCCCAAGTAGTTTCATTAGCTAAGTCTATAAAAAACTTTAAAACAACTAAGAGTCAAGATATTCATTTACATAAAGTAGTAACAAAACAAATAAAAACAACTTAAATATAAGTTGTTTTTTAAATATCTCAAAGCATTAAACCAGACTTCTCATCAAAAGCTTTTTTCATTTTCTTATCTAAGAAAACTTCTAAAAATACTTCTCCTACTCCATGAATCATCATTTCTTTAACATGACCACCATAAGCTTTAAAATCTTTTCCTGAAATAGAAGCATGCATATGAACTTGAGGTTTTCCTTCGTGTCAAGCAATTGAACCTTTAGCGCTTAATAATTCATATCCACCTTCATTAAAAGTTTTTCAATCATATATTCCTGGACCTGTCATATATCCTAACTCTACATTTGATACGGCTCCAAATAATTCTACTTTACAAAAATTCAATTCATTTTCTTTAGCATAATTAACTAATGACTCGATAACCTTATCTCCTTTTTCTAATTTAATAATATGTGTATTGTTTTCTTTAATTGTTTTCATAATATAATTTTAACTTATTATTGTATAATTAAATTAATATTGTTTAAGATTGAGAAAAGTGCAAACTCATGAAACACCAGAAATGGCGTATTCTCACGTTACGAGATAAGAGTCCTTTTATGAAGTGGTACGTTGGCCTTCATAATGGACTTTTTTATAATAAAAAGGAGAAATTATGAAAAGACTAACATCAAAAGAATTAAGAGAAACATGAATAGAGTTTTTTAAATCTAAAGATCATATGGCTTTAGAATCAAAACCTCTTATACCAATTAACGATCCATCTTTATTATGGATAAACTCAGGAGTAGCTACTTTAAAAGACTTTTTTTCTGGAAAGAAACAACCACCAAGTAAAAGAATAGTAAACTCACAAAAATCTATTAGAACTAACGATATAGAAAATGTAGGTGTGACTTCAAGACATCATACTTTTTTTGAGATGCTTGGTAATTTTTCAATAGGAGATTATTTTAAAGAAACAGCAATTGAGTTTGCTTGAGAGTTTTTAACTAAAGAACTTGAAATGAATAAAGAAAAGTTATTTATAACTTATTTTAAAGATGATGAAGACACTTATAACAAATGATTATCTTTAGGTGTAGATAAATCTCACTTAATTCCTGGAAGTAAAAAAATGAATTTCTGAGATATGGGATTAGGTCCATGTGGTCCAAACACAGAAATATTTTTCGATAGAGGTTCTAAGTTTGATGAAAGAGGTATAGAATTAATTGAAAAAGATTTAGATAATGATAGATATATTGAGATTTGAAATGTCGTTTTTTCTGAATTTAATAATGATGGTGAAGGAAATTATAAAAAACTTGCACAAAAAAATATTGATACCGGAGCAGGTTTAGAAAGAATAGCTTCAATATTACAAGGTGGAAATACAAATTTTGATACAGACTTATTTCTTCCTATCATTTCAAAAGTAGAACAAATGAGTAATAAAAAATATAAACAAGAAAATTACTTTGAAAAAAATAAAGAACAAACATTTATAAATAAAAATCTTAAAATTATAGCTGATCATATGAGAACTGTTGTTAACGCTATTTCAGATGGAGCTAAACCTTCTAATGTATCAAGAGGTTATATTATTAGAAGATTAATAAGAAGAGCTTATCGTTCAGGTTTATCTCTTGGAATACAAAATGAAACTTTTTTATATAAAATAACTCAAACTGTTATTGATAGTTTGCCTTTTGAAATAAACTCAAATGATGTATCATCAGTTATTAAAAAAGAAGAAGAACTATTTGCTAAAACAATTAAAAAAGGTGAAGAATTATTAAATAAATCTATAGTTCCAAACCAAGAATTTCCATTTGAGATTGCTTTCAAATTATTTGAAACATATGGATTTCCAATTGAAATAACTCAAGAAATACTAGAAGAAAAAGGAATAGTATTAAAAATAGATAAATTTAAAGAATTCCAAAAGAAACATGCTGAAGCTTCAAGGAGCAAAGTTGAATTAGGTATGCAAAAACAAATCGAATCCTTAACAAAAATCAAAAATAATATTTCTCAATTTGTCGGATATGAAAAAGAAATTGAAAAATCAAAAGTATTAAAATTATTAGATGAAGAAAAAATTTTAGAATCAATAGATGGAGAAGGTTTTGTTATTTTTGAAAAAACACCTTTTTATGCAACATCTGGAGGTCAACGTCATGATAAAGGTTTCATAATTACAAAAGACGGAATGAAAATTGAAGTATTAGAAGTATTTAAAGATAAATTTAATAATCATATACACAAAATAAATGGTAAATTAGAAACAAACCAAGAAGTAACTTTAGAAGTTGATCATAAAGTTAGAAATGGATTAATGAGAAACCACTCAGGAACACACTTAGTTTTCAAAGCTCTTCGTGAAGTTTTTGGTGCTGATTTAATTGAACAATTAGGTTCTGATAATAATGAAGATAGATTAAGATTTGATTTTCCTTGTGAAAATAAACCAACAGAGGAAGAAAAAGAAAGAGTTGAAGCACTTGTTAATAAATACATAAAAATGTCTGTTGACAGAAATTATATTATTACCAATTTAAAAGAAGCTGAAAATATGGGTGCTATTATGACTATTGATGAAGATAATTATTCAGATCAAGTAAGAGTTGTTGAGTTTCCTGGCATTACTTCAGACTTGTGCGGAGGTACTCATATACCTAATACTAAAATGCTTGAAGTCTTTAAAATTAAAACAATAGAAAATAAAGGATCTGGAGTATTTCGTTTAGAAGCAATCTCTTCAAACGAAGAAGTTAATAATTGAAAAGAAAAAGAAAAAGAAAAATTATTAGAAATCATTGAAAAAGCTTTTAATAAAAATAAAAAGATGGATTCTAATTATAAGTTGGATATAAATTTCAATAAACTAGATGAAGGAAAATTAATTATTGAAAGACTTAAAGAAGATAACAAAACTTTAAACAAAGCTAATAAAAAAGTAGAAATACCTGAAATAGATCCAAACTTAAAATCTTATATTGATTTAAATGTTCAACCAAACCAAGTTAAAAATTTAGCTATTTCTTTAAGAGAAAAATATCCTAAAACAACTTTTGTTATTGGTGCAAGTGTTGGAAAATTAATCTTAGCTATCGCATCAAAAGAAAAAGATTGCATTGAATTATTTAATAAAATTACAAGTTCTGTAAATGGTCGTGGAGGCGGTTCTAAAGAGTTTGCTCAAGGAGCTATAGAAATAAATGATAAAGTTAAACAAATAATAGAAGAGGCTTTAAATGGCTAGAAAAATAGGTTTAGACTTAGGTTCAAAATCATTAGGTATTGCATTAAGTGATGAATTAAATATAACTGCTCAAGGAAAAGAAAATTTTAAATTTGCGGAAAGAGATTGAAAATCTGCAATTAAAAAATTAAAAGAATATTTTGAAACTTATGAAATAGATACAATTATTTTAGGTTATGTAACATATTATTCAGGTGATAAATCAGAAACAACATATATGATAGAAGAATTTAAAGAGATTTTAGATAAAGAATTTAATGTTCCTATTATTTATATTGATGAAGCAAATACAACCAAAAGAGCTCACGAGATAATGATTAAAGCAAACATTTCTAGAGAAAAAAGAAAATTACATAAAGACAAATTAGCAGCCCAATTAATTCTTGAAGATTATTTATCAAGAATTTAAGGGTTCTTTTTTGATAAAATATATAAACTATGGAAAATAAAAACGAATTAGAAGAAAGAAAAATTAATGTAACTTTAAAAGATGGTAAGACAGTAGAAGGAGAAATTCTTTTTACTTTTGATGCTAATGGAGATGATTTTGTATTATATGAAATAAATAAAGAAGTATTTGCTGCTAAAGTTAATGAAAATAATGAATTAAGTGCAGTCGAAGAAGATGAATGACCTTTAATTGAAAAAGTATTTAATGAATATCAAGATTCTTTAGAAGAGGAAGAAGAGGAAGAATAGTATGAAGTCATTAAATAAAACTAATCCAGGACTTTTTTGGGGATTGCTTAGTTCTGCCATTATAGTTGTAGTAGCTGGTTTTATTGCCTGATTAGTTTTATTTTTAAAGGCTAAAAAACTAAGAAGTAAAATAGTTTTGGAACAAATTGAAAAAGATAAAAAAGATATAGGTTTAAAAAAGATTTTAAAAGAAAGTATTGAATTAATGTGAGATTTAAAAGAAGAATTCAATTCTACAATTGATGATTACGCAATGGAATATTTAATTACAACTACAATTAGAAATTTATATAAGACTATTTGAATAGAAGGAAAAACAAATGGATATGAAATAATTACCTTAGCTAAAAAAACAAAAGCAAAAATTTTTATTATCAAAGAAAATATAGAAGATATTAAAAAGTTTAATAACTTAATTATTAAATATAAAATTCCTAAAACAAATATAGAATTAATAAACAAAAAGAAAGTTACAGATAAATTTGATTTATCTTTAATTTCTGAAGCAACAGAAGATTTTAACAAGTCATTTGATAATATATGGTCAAACATAAATAAAAAAGGAATGGTTTGAATTACAAATTGCAAAAAATTAAATTACTCACAAAAGCAATTAATAAGATACCTAAAATTAATAGGAGCACGTTTTGAACATCAAAAAATAAATAAAGGTTTTATTATTATTGTTAAATAATAATGTTAAAATTAAAATAACATAAAGTTTTTAAGGAGATATAATGGAAGAAAAACAATTAAATATTTTAACCAAAGATGGTAAAAATGAATTAAAAAAAGAGTATAAAAATTTATTGGAAATAGAAAGACCAAAAGTTATTGAAGAATTAGCAGAAGCAAGAGCACAAGGTGATCTTTCAGAAAATGCTGAATTTGATGCCGCTAGAGAAAAGCAAGGTCAAATAGAAGATAGAATTAGACAAATAGAGTCTATTTTAGAAAATTCAAAAGTTATTTCACAACAAAAAAAAACTGATATTATAAGAATTGGTTCAACATTTAAATTACAAGACCAAAGAACATTAAATATAAAAGAATTTATGATTGTTGGTTCTCAAGAATCTAATCCATTCGAAGGTAAAATTTCAAATGAATCACCTCTTGCAGAATCAGTTTTAGGAAAAGCTAAAGGTGATGTTATAACTGTTGATGTTAAAAGTAAATTTAAAGTTAAAATAATGGATATTAAATAAATTATTAAGGAGATTTACAAAAAATGAAAAAAGATCCAAGAATAGAAAAGGTTTTATATACTCGTGAAGAAGTAGAATCTAAAATTAAGGAATTAGCAGATTGAGTTAATGAACAATATAAAGATACAGATGAACTTGTAATAATAGGTCTTTTGAAAGGTTCTATTCCTTTTTTATCTAGACTAATGATGGATGTTACTGTCGATATGTCAATTGACTTTATGACTGTTTCTACTTATGATGGTGGAGTAAATTCATCTGGTAATGTTAAAGTTGTTATGGACCTGAAAAGAGATATTGAAGGAAAAGATATTTTAATAGCAGAAGATATTATAGATTCAGGTATAACGCTAAAAAAAGTTAAAGAACAATTAGAAAAAAGAAATCCTAAAAGTTTAAAGATTCTTACATTAATGGATAAACCTTCGGGTAGAGCTGTAAAGCTTCACGCGGATAAAGTAGGACTTAAAGTTCCTGATGCCTTTTTAGTTGGTTATGGATTAGACGTAAAAGAAAAAATGCGTAATATACCATATATAGGTATTTTTGATAAAAATAAAATTGATGAAGTTTAAAAAGTAAATGACCTAAAAGTCATTTTTTTATATACAATTTATATATGATAAAAGTTAAAGATTTAACATTTAAATATTTTGGTAATAAAACTAACGCTTTAAATAAAGTGTCTTTTGAAATTAAAGAAGGTGAATATATCGCTATTTTAGGACATAATGGTTCTGGAAAATCAACTCTTTCTAAATTATTAGTTGGTTTATATAAGCCTAATGATGGTTTTATTGAAATTAATGGAATTAGAATCGCTAAAGAAAATTTAAAAGAAATTAGAAAATACATAGGTATTGTTTTTCAAAATCCTGATAATCAATTTATAGGTACAACTGTTGAGGATGATATTGCTTTTGGTTTAGAAAATAAAATGCTTACTAGACCTCAAATGAAAAAAATAATACAAGAACTTTCAGCTCGTGTTGGAATGAGAGAATATTTAGATCGTGCTCCTCAAAACCTTTCTGGTGGACAAAAACAAAGAGTTGCAATCGCTTCTACTTTAGCTTTAGATCCAAAAGTTATTATTTTTGATGAGGTAACTTCTATGCTAGACCCTAAAGGTAAAAAAGAAGTCATTTCAATTATTAAAGAAATACAACAAAGTAGAAAAAAAACATTAATATCAATAACTCATGATATGGATGAAGCTATTTTAGCTGATAAGATTTTAGTTTTTTCACAAGGTCAATTAATAGCTTCAGGAGCTCCAGCAGAGATTCTTAAAAACAAAGAAATTGTAAACGAAGCAAAAATAGACGCTCCATTTATTTATAAGTTATCATCAAAAATTAATAAGGTTGAAGCAACTTATGATGAAAAAAAATTGGTAGGTGATTTATGCAAATAAAAACAAAGAATATATCTCATACATTTGGTAGAGGAACACCCCAACAATTTAATGCTATTCAAAATGTTGATTCTGAAATTAAACAAGGTCAAGCTATTTCTATAATAGGTCATACTGGTTCAGGTAAAACAACTTATATAGAGCATTTAAATGCCCTTTTAAGACCAACTTCTGGAGAATTAATAATGAAATATAAAATTAATTCTAAAGAGAAGCAAATTATTCGTTTAAACAAAAAATTGAATAAAGCAAAAAAAGATTCTAAAAAAATAATTATTAGAGAATTAATCAAAGATACTGAAAAAGATAGTGAAATTTTATTTATTGAAAAAAATATACGTAATTCAAAAAAGAAAATTAAAAATATTAAACAAATACGTAAGAAAATTGGTGTTGTATTTCAATTTGCTGAATATCAATTATTTGAGGATACAATAGAAAAAGATATTATGTTTGGTCCTTTAACTATGGGTGACTCAATAGAACACTCTAGAAAAAAAGCTAAAAAATATTTAGAACTAGTAGGAATGCCAAAATCTTTTTTAGATAAATCTCCATTCGAATTATCTGGTGGTCAAAAAAGAAGGGTTGCTTTAGCTGGAATTTTAGCTATGGAACCAGATATGTTAGTTTTTGATGAACCAACAGCAGGATTAGACCCTCAAGGGTCAAAAGAAATATTAGATATATTTACTGATTTAAATAAAAAAGGTAAAACTATTGTTATTGTTACACATAACTTAGATGACGCTTTAGAAAGAACTAAAATAACATTTATGTTTTCTAAAGGTAAATTAATTAAAATAGGTGATACTTATGAAATATTAAAAGATATTAATTTATTAAAACAAAATAATTTAGAACCACCTAAAATTTTAGAATTTGCAAAAAAATTAGAAGATAAAGGTATTAAATTACCAAAAGTTACTTCAATAAAAACATTAGCAGAAGCTATTAATGAAAAATTAAAATAAGGAGGTAGTTATGGAAATGACTGTCGGTCAATATATAGAAGATAATTCAATAATTCACAGACTTGACCCAAGGGTTAAGATATTTGCTAACATTTCTTTAATTGTTTTGGTCTTTTTATCTAAAAGTTATTTAACATATGCATTATTATTTACACCTATTCTTATTTCATATTTATTTGCAAGACTAAAGATAAGAAAATTAATTTCTATGTTAAAACCAGTAATATTTATTTGTGCTTTTTTATTTATAATTAATATTTTTATTATTAAGATAAATAAAACCACACCAGAATTAGGTTGATTTAGCAATGTATCTCTTTGAAATAATAAAATAAATATTTCTGATGTTGCTGTTGATAAAACAGCCATAATTGGTGTTAGAGTTTATTTGATGATTATAATAACAACTATTTTAACTTCAACAACAAAGCCAACCGACTTAACAAAAGGTATAGAAGATGTTATGTCACCACTTAAATTAGTAAGATTCCCAGTTCATATTGTAGCTATGATAATATCAATAGCACTAAGATTTATACCTACGTTATTAGAAGAGGCTCAACGTATTATGAAGGCTCAAGCTTCTCGTGGTGTTGATTTTAAAAATGGTGGAATCAGAGCAAAAGTAAAATCGACAGTAACACTTATTATTCCTTTATTTGTTACTTCATTTTCTAAAGCTGAAGACTTAGGAAATGCTATGGAAACACGTGGATATGATCCATATGCAAAAAGAAATAGATATAGAGATTATTCTATTAAAATATTTGATGTATTTGTATTTACATTTATTTCTGTTTTTATTGTATTTATTTCTTATATTTATGCAGATGTTATAAGTTTACCTCTTTGATGAAAGTAGAATCTCTACTTTTTTCTTTATAATTATTTTATGTTTAGATTTTTTGTAACAAATAAAATAGATGATAACTTCTTCGAATTAAGTGATGAAGTATTAAAACACATAAAGGTAATAAGATCAGAAAAAGAAAAATTTATCTGTATTTTTGAGGGTAAATTTTATATATGTAAACTAGAAGATAAATTAGCAAGGATTTTAGAGCCGCTTAATGAATCTCATGAACATAATGGTAGAGTTATAATTGCTGCTGCATTAATAAATATAAAAAGATTTGAATGGTTAATTCAAAAAGCCGCTGAACTTGGAGCAACTGAATTAATACCAATATTAACTAAAAGAGTTATTAAAAAGAATAATGATTTTTCAAAGAAAATAATTCGTTGAAACCAAATATCTAAAAATGCATCAGAACAATCTTTTAGGAATGTAAAAATGATTGTTTCAAAACCAATAAACTTTAATGATGCATTAAAAATCGATGTAGATAATAAATATATCTCTCATGAAAAAAATAAGTCAAAAGTACCTATTGAGTTTCCTACTAATTCAATATTTTTTATTGGACCAGAAGGCGGATTTACAGAAGAAGAAATTTCAATCGCTAAAGAATTTGGTTGCCAAGATATTTCATTAGGAACAAGAATTTTACGTTCTGAGACAGCAAGTATTTTTATATTAAGTAGAATAAAAGCTTAAAATAAAATATTAAATACTATAAATTTATGGTATATCTTTTTTTATTTTGCTATAATAAATAAGCGTATTACTTAATAGCAGAGTTGGCTATAATTAAATATAAGGAGAAAAAATGAGACAAACTACAATCATTAAACATAAAGAAGTTAATAAAAACTGATTTGTTATTGATGCTGAAGGTCAAACACTTGGTAGATTGGCTGTTCTTGCAGCTACATATTTACGTGGTAAAAATAAAGCTGACTTTACACCTAATGTTGATTGTGGAGATTACATTATTGTTGTTAATGCTGAAAAAGTTGTTCTTACAGCAAACAAAGAAGAAAATAAAATGTATTACTCACACTCAATGTACCCAGGTGGTTTAAAATCAATAAACGCAGCAGAATTGCGTAAAAGAAAGCCTACTGCAATTGTTGAAAAAGCTATAAAAGGAATGATACCTCATACAAAATTAGGTGATAAACAAAGAAGAAACTTATTTGTTTATGCAGGTCCAGAGCATAAACAAGATGCTCAAAAACCAAAGAAATTGGAGGTTAAATAATGGCAGAAAAATTACAATATAGAGGTTTAGGAAGACGAAAATCTTCAACAGCAAGAGTTATTATTAAACCAGGTAAAGGTGATTTTATAATTAATAATAGAAAATCACTAGATTATCTTATGTCAACAATTCTATTGCAAGAAGCTGAACAAGCTTTAGTAACTACAAAAACAAAAGGTACTTTTGATATTAAAGTTAATGTTAAAGGTGGTGGCCTTTCAGGACAAGCCTCAGCTATAAGGTTAGGGATTGCAAGAGCTTTAATTAATGCAACAGAAGATTATAGACCAATCCTTAAAAAAGGAGGGCTTCTTACAAGAGATGCTCGTGTTAAAGAACGTAAAAAACCTGGTCTTAGAAAAGCTCGTAGAGCAAGACAATTCTCAAAACGTTAATTACTTTAAAACCAATATGTATTGGTTTTTTTATTGAAAAATTTGCTTGAATTTATGATATTATATTTAAGCAAACATATTTGCGAGCGTAGCTCAGTTGGTTAGAGCACACGACTGATAATCGTGAGGTCGATGGTTCAAATCCATTCGTTCGCACCATTTCATCCGTAAGGGTGTTTTTTTTATTAAAAAAATTACTTTCTTTTAAAAAGTTTGCAACCAGCTTTTCTTTTTAATGTACCTTCTCTAAATGAAGATTCTTCTTTAGAAATTATTTTTTTAATATTATTTAAATGTTTAAATGTAATTATTCCTATAGTAACAATACTTACAACACCCATTAATCAATCATTAGTTATTTTTAATTCTTTGCATTCAATTAACATCATATAATTAAAATTATAAATAAACCAAGGAACAAAAGTTAAAGATCCACCAACAATTAAAGTGATTATTGAAGATACTGATACTTTATCAAAAAGATAAATACATATTCAAAATAAACCAACAATAATTAAACCTATTATTCAATTAAAAGCGAGTAACATACCAAACATTGAAGATACACCTTTACCACCTTTAAATTTAAAGAATATAGGTCAAATATGCCCACATACAGCAGCCAAACCAGTTAATTGAATTAATACATACTTAAAACCAAATAAATTAGCTTCTCTTATAAAATAAAAAATTAAAATTGCAACAACTACTTTAAATCAATCAAAAAATCATATTAATGCACCAGTACCAAAACCAGCCATTCTAGATATATTTGTTGCTCCTGCATTACCTGAACCTACACTTCTAACATTTTTTTTTAAAAAAATTTCAGAATAAATAATTGAAGAATTGATTGATCCTATAAGATAACTAATTAATATTGCTATTAAGTTAAAACCTATTATTGTTAATATCATTTATTAATTATAACCAAAAATATATTTTTTTATTTATAATTATCATATGAATAAATATGACGCTAGTAGTATAAAAGTATTAAAAGGGCTTGATGCGGTTAGAAAAAGACCTGGTATGTATATTGGTTCTACAGATATACATGGACTTCATTATTTGGCATGAGAAATAATTGATAATGCAATGGATGAAGTTTTAGCTGGGTTCGCAAAAAAAATCGAAGTTACCCTTAAAAAAGATGGATCGGTTGTTGTTATTGATAATGGTCGTGGAATCCCTGTTGATAAACACTCTTCTGGAAAAACAGCTGTAGAGTTAATTTTTACTGAACTTCATGCAGGAGGTAAATTTTCTGAAGGCGCTTATAAAGTCTCTGGAGGTCTACATGGTGTAGGTTCTTCTGTTGTTAATGCACTTTCAACTAAATTAGAAGCAACTGTTTATAAAGGTGGAAAAGAATATTTAACAGTATTTGAAAATGGTGGAGAAATAACACAAAATACAAAGGTTGTAGGACCTACTACTAAGAAAGGTTCTAAAATTAGATTTTGACCTGATTATTCAATTTTTAAAAATGCTAAGTTTAAATATCCAATAATAACTGAAAGACTTAGGGAATCTTCATTTTTAGTTTCAGGAATAGAAATTAAAGTTAAGTCTGAAATAAAAAATCAAGAAGAAACTTTTAATTATTTAGATGGAATTAAAGCATTTGTTGAATTTATAAATGAATCTAAAAATAAAATTAATAAAAAAGCTATTTCTTTCAAAGGTTCTATTTCAGAAATAGAAACAGAAATTGGATTTCAATATACTGATTCATATCAAGAATCAATAATTTCTTTTGTTAATAATGTTAAAACTAGAGATGGTGGAACTCATGAAGTATCTTTTAAATCAGCTTGAACAAAAACAATCAATGAGTATGCAAGATCTCAAGGTTTATTAAAAGCAAAAGATTCTAATTTAGAAGGTTTAGATATACGTGAAGGTTTAACAGCTGTTATTTCGGTTCGTGTTCCAGAATCTTTATTAGAATTTGTTGGACAAACAAAAGATAAATTAGGTACTCCAGAAGCTAAATTTGCTGTAGATGAAATTGTTTCAACACAGTTAATGTTTTGATTACAAGAAAATAAAAAAGAAGCTCATTCAATTGTTTTTAAAGCAAAGAAAGCATCTGATGTTAGGCAAGCTGCTAGAAAAGCTAGAAATGAAGCTAGAAAAATCAAAAGTAAATCTAATGAAAGTAGAATACTTTCAGGTAAACTTACTCCAGCTCAAGAAAAAGATCCTTATAAAAGAGAATTATTTTTAGTTGAGGGTGATTCAGCGGGTGGATCAGCTAAATTAGGTAGAGATAGAAAAACCCAAGCAGTTCTTCCTTTGCGGGGTAAAGTTGTTAATACTGAAAAGGCTAAATTAATAGATATATTAAAGAATGAAGAAATAGGTACTATGATTACAACTGTAGGTGCTGGAATTGGAAATGATTTTAAATTAGAAGATGCACAATATGGAAAAGTTATTATTATGACCGATGCCGATACTGATGGAGCTCATATTCAAACATTGTTATTAACTTTTTTCTTTAGATACATGAGACCTCTTGTTGAAGCAGGTAGAGTATATATTGCTCAACCACCATTATATAAAGTGTTCAAAAAAACTGAAAAAAATAATTTTGAAGCTTATGCCTGAGATGATAAAACACTTAAAGCTTTAATGGAAGAACATCCAGGAGCTGAGATACAGCGTTATAAAGGTCTTGGTGAAATGGATGCTGAACAATTATGAGAAACTACAATGAACCCTGATACAAGAACTTTAATTAAAATTAATATAACAGATGCCGCTATTGTTGAAAGACGTGTTTCAACATTAATGGGAGATCGAGTGGAACCTCGTAAAAAATGAATAGATGAAAACGTTATATTCTCTTTAGAAGATACATTTAAAGTAAAATAAGCATTTTAAAATGCTTATTTTACTTTATAATTAATACATGAAAATAGGAGTTTTTGGTGGTTCTTTTAACCCAATACATAAAGGTCACATTAATATAATTAAGGTAGCAATTGAAGAATTAGAATTAGATAAATTATTTATTGTTCCAACTTTTAAATCGCCATTTAAATTAAAAAATAAATATATTAATGATGAAAATAGAGTTGAAATGATAAAAAAAGTTTTACCTCCAAAATCAGAAATATCTTTATTTGAAATTAATAGAAAGTGTACTTCATTTACGATTGATACAGTTAGATATTTTAAACAAAAATTTCCTAATGACGAGATTTTTCTTATAATTGGTTCTGATAATGTTAATAAATTAAATAAATGAAAAGATATTAAAGAAATATCTAAATTATCTAAAATAACAATTTTCAAAAGAAACAATGAATATTCTAAAGTGAATATAAAAAAATTCAATTGTAAAATATTAAATAATTATATTTGACCAGAATCTTCTTCAGATATTAGAAAAGGTCAATTTAAACATTTGGAAAAAAGTGTTCATGAATATATTTCTGAAAAACAATTATTTTTAAAAGATATAAATAAAAATATACTATCAATAAAAAGACACAAACACTCTCAATCTACTGGTTATATGGCTGCAGAATTAGCTAAAAAACATGAATATGATCCTAAAAGAGCTTGAACTGCCGGATTTATGCATGATATAACCAAAGAATGAGAAGAAGAAAAACAAAGATTATTTTTACTTAAATATGGTTTCGAAGCTAAAGATGCGCCTTCAAATATATTGCACCAATGAACAGGAGCATTATGATTACAAGAAGTTTATAAACTTAAAGACAAAGAAATAATACAAGCTGTTTTTAGACATACTACAGCAGATAGTTTTGAAAAAAATAAACTAACAAAATTAGATAAGATAGTTTATATTGCGGATAAACTATGCGAAGGAAGAAAATATAAAGGCATAAATAAACATAGAGAATTAGCTTATAAAGATCTTGATAAATGTTTTGATTTAGTTTCAGAAGAAAGACAAAAACATTATGTAAATGAAGTTAATAAAAAATACAAACTAACAAAAGTAAAGGAGTAATATGATTGGAATAATAATAGCTGATAAGCACGAAATAAATAAAATAAGATGACAAGAGTTAGAAAGAATTAATAAAAATGGCTTTGAATTTGTATTATATAAATTAAATGATAAAAAAATTGTAGTTGCACATTCTGGTATTGGAGTTGTAAAGTCTGCCGCTTGTACTCAAGAAATGATTTCTTCTTTTAATGTAAAAGAAATATACAATTATGGAGCTGTAGGGTCGGATGAAAAGTCTAATTTATATGATTTAGTATATCCTAGAAAAATATTTTTTCATGATGTAATAACACCATGATATCCAAGAGGACAAGTGCCTGGAGATGTTGAATTTTATATAAATGCAATTCCAAGAGAAAAAGATCAAAAAGGAAATAATTTAGCAACAGGGATGAAATTTATATCAAATAATAAAGATGTTAGGGAAATTCAAAGTGATTTAGATGTAGGTATTTTTGATATGGAGACAGCTGGTATTGCTCAAATTTGTTACAACAACAATATTAAATTATATGTAATTAAATGCATTTCTGATATTATTGGTTCAGATTCATCAAAATTAGAAAATATAAATAATAGAATTGTTAAAGCTGGAAAAAAAGCGTTTGAGAAAACAATAGAATTAATTGAAAAAAAATAAAATATCGTTGAATATTTTATTTTTTTTATTAAAAAAGATATAAAAGATTTGAGGAGGAAAAAATGGTAAAAAATAAGTTCGTAAAAATGACTAAAGAAGAAAAAGCAGAAACATATGGTGGTTTTGCAGTTTTATCTCTTTTAAATACAGCTGCACTTCTAATTCAAACTTTAGTAGGTAGTGCAATAGCTATATATCAAGTGGTAAAACATAAAACAGGTTCCGTATCTTTTGGAGGTTCTAAAACTATCACAAATAAAGAAATTAAAGCTAGTCATTCTTCTACTAAAAAAACACATTCATCTAGTCCAAGTTTCTTTACAGCATTCTAAAAACAAGAGTTAGCTAATTTTAGTTAACTTTTTTATTGTTTGTATGATATACTAATTAAGTTGTTTTATAACAACCATTCCAAAATGGTATTCAAGCATAGCACCATCAGGATGAGTCTTAAATATAAAAGGAGAACAATTAATGTTCGCAATCATAAAAACCGGTGGTAAACAAATCATCGTTAAAGAAAATGATATTATCTATATTGAAAAAGTCGATATTGAAGAAGGTAAAAAAATTACTTTCAAAGAAGTCTTAGTTCTTGGAGATAAAATCGGAAAACCTTTAGTATCAGGAGCTTCTGTTGAGGGAGTTGTTGAAAAACAAGGTAAACAAAAGAAAATCGTAGTTTACAGACATAACCAAAAATCAACACACAAAAGAAAATACGGTCACAGACAACCTTACACTCGTGTAAAAATTACTGGACTGAAAGGGTAGGTGAGATAAATGGCACATAAACTTGGTGGAGGATCATCAAATAATGGTAGAGATTCTCGTTCAAAAAGGCTTGGAGCTAAATTAGCTGATGGTCAATTTGCTAAAGCTGGTTCAATCATCTACAGACAACGTGGAACAAAAATTCATCCTGGAAAAAATGTTTCTAAGGGTGGAGATGATACATTATTTATGTTGATAGACGGATATGTAAAATACGAAAAAATTAGAGGTAGAAAATATGCTTCAGTTTATACTGAAAAAGCATCAGCCCCTAAAAAAGCAACTGCTCCTAAAAAAGCTGCAGCACCTAAAAAAGTAGAAGCTCCTAAAAAAGCGGCAGCACCTAAAAAAGAAGAGGCACCTAAAAAAGTAGAAGCCCCTAAAAAAGCAACTGCTCCTAAAAAAGCAACAGCTACTAAAAAAGCTGCAGCCCCTAAAAAAGCGGCGGCTCCTAAAAAAGCAACAGCTACTAAAAAAGCTGCGGCACCTAAAAAATAGCTTATCGGCTATTTTTATTTATTTCAAAATTACTTAAATATAATAATTAATATTGTATTTTTTTATTATAATAATTTTATGTTTAAAATAGGAAATGTAGAAATTAAAAATAGAGTTATTTTAGCTCCTATGGCTGGAGTTACAAATAGAGCATATAGATTAATTGTTAAAAACTTTAATCCTGGTTATATGTGTACAGAAATGACTTCTAGTGTTGCATTAAAACATGGTTCAAAAAGAACGGAAGATATTGCTTTCATTGGAGAAGATGAAGGTATTGTAGCTTTACAAATTTTTGGAGGAGATGTTGAAGATTATATTAATGCTGCAAAATATTATGATAAAAATTCTAATGCTAAAATAATAGATATTAATATGGGATGCCCAGTTAAAAAAGTTGCTATAAAGTCTGAAGCAGGTTCAGCATTAATAAAAACCCCAGAAAAAATAAAACAAATAATTGAAGGAATAACTAAAGAAATTTCAAAACCTTTAACAGTTAAAATTAGAATCGGTTGAGATAAAGATGATGCAAATTATTTAGAAATAGCAAAAATTATAGAAGCATCAGGAGCGTCAGCTCTTATTGTTCATGGAAGAACTCGTGAACAAATGTATTCTGGAAAAGCTAATTGAGATGCTATAAAAGAAATAAAAGAAACAGTTAAAATTCCTGTAATAGGTAATGGAGATGTCTTTAAACCAGAAGATGCTCAAAGAATGATTGATTATACAGGCGTTGATGCAGTTATGGTAGCACGTGCAGCAAGATCTAATCCAAGAGTATTAAAACAAATGAATGATTTTATAAAATATAAAAAATACGATTCAGATCCATCTATAGAAACAATAAAACAAGATATGAATAATTTTATAAAATACATGTTAGAAGATTTTAGTGAAGCAAAAACTCTGGCGCAAGCTAAAGGTGTAGCTTCACAATGATTTTCTAAATTTAAACATTTACAACAAGAAAAAGAAAAGTTTATGAGCACTAAAGATTTAAATATTTTTTTAGAAACAATAAATAACTTAAAATAATTAAAAACCTTAAAAAATGCTTTTTTTTATTAATGTATAATATAAATAATTATGAAATTTATAGATGAAGCAAAAATACATGTTAAAGCTGGTAAAGGTGGAAATGGAATGATTTCTTTTCGTAGAGAAGCCCATGTAGCTAAAGGTGGTCCTGATGGTGGAGATGGTGGTCGTGGTGGCCATGTGTATTTTTTAGGTGATCCTGGAATGAATACTTTATTTAATTTAAAAATGAAAAGAAATTTTTTCGCTAATAATGGAGAAGATGGAAGAAGAAAAAATCAATATGGAGCAAAAGGTAAAGATATTTATGTAAAAGTACCTATGGGAACACTATTAATAAATAAAGAAAATTTATTATTTGATATTTCTTCTGAAAAACCTATTTTAGTAGCTTCAGGAGGCAATGGAGGAAGAGGGAATACCAAATTTAAAACTTCAAGAAATCAAGCCCCAAGGATATCAGAAAATGGAGATAAAGGTTTAGAATACAAAGAACTAACTTTAAATTTAAAGGTTCTTGCTGATGTTGGTTTTGTTGGTAAACCTTCAGCAGGTAAATCTACTTTATTATCTAAACTAACTAATGCAAAACCTAAAGTTGCTTCTTATGAATTTACAACATTAAATCCACAATTAGGAATTTCTCATATCGATGATAATTCATTTGTTATTGCTGATTTACCAGGTTTAATTGAAGGAGCAGCTAAAGGAAAAGGTTTGGGAATTAATTTCTTAAAGCATATAGAAAGATGTAAAGTTATTGCTCATGTAATTGACTTTGGTGAAGAAAATAAAAAACCAATTGATGATTATAAAATAATTAATAGTGAATTAAAAGAATACTCTCTTGGATTAGAAAAAAGAAGGCAAGTTGTTATAGCTAATAAAAATGACTCTATTTTTTTCAAACAAAAAATAAAAGAATTTAAAAAAGAATTTCCTGAAATTGAATTAATTGAAATTTCCGCATTAGAAGAAAAAGGATTGAAAAACTTAAAATATAAATTATATGATGCTTATATTACAGCTGCTGAAATTGAATATAAAGCTAAAAAATCTGAAGTTACTATTACTTTTGAAGATGATTTTATTGTAGAAAAAGAATACGAAGGACTTTTTGAGGTATATGGAAAAGAAGTTGAAAGAATATATGAAAAAATACCTGTAAATACTTCAGAAAATTTTATGAGATTCAATAGAGCATTAAAAGAATTAGGGGTTTGAAAAGAATTAAGAGATAAAGGGATAGAAAATGGTGATACTGTAAGAATATTTGGTTTTGAATTTGAATGATCTGAAAGAGATTAATACAAATATTTAAAATAAAAAAATAATTGACTAATAAGTCATTTTTTATTTACAATTAATATATGAAAAAATATTTAGAATATTTAGTAAATTGATTACAAGAAGAAGTTTCTAAAGCTAATGCTAAAGGTGTTATAGTTGGTTTATCAGGTGGTGTTGATTCCTCTGTTGTTGCAACCTTAGCTAAAAAAGCTTTTCCAAATAACTCTTTAGGAGTTTTTATTCCTTGTGGAGATATGGGTCAAGATTTAATTGATGCAAAAGAGGTTTCTAGAGCCATAAAAATAGAAACAATAACAATTGACATTACTGAATCATTTGAAGCTATGAAAAAGGCTGTAAATGTTAAAAAAAGAATGTCTATAGCTAATATAAAACCAAGACTAAGAATGTCTTCTCTATATGCTGTTGCTCAAGAAAAAAATTATTTAGTTTTAGGTACAGACAATGCAGCGGAATGAATATTAGGTTATTTTACTAAATATGGAGATGGAGGAGTTGATTTATTACCTATAATACATCTTACAAAAAGTGAAGTTATATTATCAGCTAAAGAATTAAATTTACCTAAAGCAGTTTGAATTAAAAAACCAACAGCCGCTTTATGAGAAGGTCAAACAGATGAAGAAGAATTAGGTTTTAAATATAGTGATGTTGATAAATATTTAAATGGAGAATCAGTAAACGAAACTATAAAAACAAAAATAGAAAAACAAATTAAATCAACAGAGCACAAAAGATTACCGGTTCCTAAACCAATTAAAAAAACATCTATTTAAAGATGTTTTTTTAATAACTCTGAAATCATATTTGCACATAAAACTCTATTAAGATGTGTTTTGACATTATCAAAAATTGTCAAAGAACCTACAATATTTTCATTATAATTTTTTTTATCAATCATTTTTTCATAATTTTCAATTAATTCTTTTATTTGAACTTTTGTCTTGCCAATCATTTGTTCTATAAATAAATCTGTAGAAGATATAAACACAGCGCAGCCTTCAGAAATATGTTTAGCTTCTATTAAAATTTCTTTTTCTCATTTTAAGTATAACTTTAAATTATCTAAACATTGAACTGAATAACTTTCTATAAAATTTGTTTTAAGTTCTCCTTTAAATTTAGGGTTCTTATATCTTGACATTATTTCTTTTCTTCTTTTTAATGGATCGCTAAATGAATTCAAGAAAATCACCACCTTTTTTTATTGTTTCAAATAATTTATCAATATCTTTTTTTTCGTTATATAAACCTATTGAAACTCTTATTCAAGAGCTAGAGCCTGTTATTTCCTTTAATATTTTTACACAATGCTGACCAGCTCTTGCAATTATATTATTATGACCTAAATAAGAAACTACATCTTGAGAATTAAAATTACCAATATTAAAAACTAAATTAGTGTTACCTTTTTTAGATACTCACTTTATATTTTCTAATTCAGAAAGTTTTTCGTAAGCATAAATAGCAACATCTTTTTCATGATCTCAAATTTTTTTTAAACCTATTTTATTAATATATTCAAGAGCTGCTCCTAGCATTATAATACCTGATGTATTTGGTGTTCCTGGTTCACGAGAATAAAATAATTCTTTAGGAATTCAATCTTTTAAGTTATATGTAGATATTGCTCCTCCTCCAAACCTAACTATTGGAAATTCTTTTTGAGTTTTTTCTTTCATAATTAAAACACCAGTACCAGTAGGACCATATAATTTATTAGCTGATCAAACTACAAAATCAGATAGTTGAGCATCAACTTTTTTATGAGTTATAGTTTGAGCAGCATCATTTATTAAATAAGCTTTATACTTTTGTGTTAGTTTATATATTTTTGAAATATAATTTATTTCACCAATGGTATTATTAATTTCTGATATAGCAACTATTTTTGTTTTTTCATTAATAACCTCAATTGGATTATTTGTTCAAATAATTTTAGCGCCAGTTTTTTTTGCTAGCTCCATTCAAGGAATAACATTAGATGAATGATTTAAATAGTTAAGAACTATTTCTTCATCTTTCTTGATATTATTTTCAAACATATTAGCAATTTGATTTATTCCATCAGTTGTTCCTGAAGTAAAAATTACTTCTTCTGATTTTACATTATTTAATTTAGCCACTTCGTTACGTATATTTTTAATTTTAGTATACAACATAGACCCAAGCTTAGAATCTATTGAATGAGGGTTTATTGGAAATTTTTTATAAAATTCAACTCCTGCCTCTATAACTTGATTCGGTTTTAAAGCTGAGGCGGAATGATCTAAATAAACAACATTTTTCAATAATTCAAAATCTTTTCTATTCATAATTATTACTCCTTTTCAAATAAAGAAATATATTCTATATTTTTTGATTTTTTACCTTTAATTGGTGATTCTTTATAATCAATTAATTTAAAATTAAAATTTTCAGCATGTTTTATTACTTTTTCAATTATATTTTTGTGTAATTCTTTTTTTACAATACCGCCTTTTAAGACCTGATCTGGAAAAGCTTCATATTGAGGTTTAATTAAAGCAACTACTTTAATCTTTTTTTCCAAAGTATTTTTAAGTACTTTAAAAACTTCTTTTAAGGAAATAAAAGATACATCAGTAACTACTATTTCTATTTTATCTTCAAACATTTCTTTTTTTATTGTTTTTAAGTTTGTTTTTTCAAGTGAGCAAACCTTTTCTTGTCTTCTTAAGCTAAAGTCTAATTGATTTGTACCTACATCTAAAGAATATACTTTTTTAGCACCATATTTTAAAGCCACTTCTGTAAAACCACCTGTAGAAGAACCGATATCTAAAACAACACAATCTTTAAAATTGATATTAAAAAATTTTATAGCTTCTAATAACTTTAATGCTCCTCGTGAAACTCACTTTTTAGTTTCCTTTATAATTATTTCTGCATTTTCTCTAATTTTTGTATCAGGTATAATTATTTCTTCTCCATCTACTTTAACATAACCAGCTCTAATTAATTTTTTAGATTCATCTAATCCATAACCTTTATTAATCAATAATTTTATTAAAGTCATTATTATTTAATCTTTCTTAATATTTTTTTAATAAGTTCATTGTCTAAAGTTGTTAAAACAAAATTATTTCAATATACTTTTTTTTGCATATTTAAATTAAAAGGATCGGATGAAATATAAATATTATCTTTATTAGAGGCTTTATCTCTATAATAATTAGAAGTTTCAAAAGTATAAAATAAAAACATAGATAAAGATTTTCAATCTGAATTTTCATATTTTTTGTCTTTATTTCCTTTAAATATATTCTCACATGAATAATCATACATTTTTTCACCATTAACAATTAGTGTTTTAGTTTCTAATTCAAACAACTCTTTTTTTGTTATTTCCGGATTTATTTGATGTGCAATTAAAGAAATAATATACCTCATTTGCCTAGACTTAAATTTTTTATTATATTTTCTTAAAAGTTTGTTTTTTCTTAAAAGTTTTTTTGGTTTATTTGTTTTTATCATATACACCTGCCACTTTTTCTAAAATTGCATTTATAAATTTATAAGATTCTTCTGTAATATATCCTTTAGCTAAAGTAATTATTTCATTAATTACAATCGCTTTATTTCTAAAAGAAAGTTCAAATGATCCATATAATAACATAGCTCTCTCTAAAGGTAGAATTCTTTTTCAAGGTCAACCTACTTTTAAAAAATTTGAAATCATTTTTTTAAGTTGTAAATATTTTTTAACTATTCATTCCAAAGCTTTAAATTCATGATCTTTTAAATCATATTCTTTATTAATTAATTCTAAAGATATTTCTTCACCTGTCAATTCATAAACATATAATACATTAATAACATTCATTCTTGATTTTAATTGAGACATAAAAAAATTATACCTTAAAAGGTATATTAACTAATTGAATTAATTTTAATTTTAACATTAGAAGGTTTAGTGTTTATTAAAGTTTTAACCGAATCTTCAATTGATGATGATAAATTAGTTATATCATCAGAAATAGCTTTTGAATTAATTACATCAATTTTTATAGATGACTCAACTGATTTTCCACCATTAACAATAAAAACTTCAACTTCTTCAATTAATTTAATATTTTTGAATTTTGAAATAGTATGTTCAATAATTTGTTTAATTGCATAAGTATGAACATTATAAATTTGATTTAATCCATAATTAACTGTAATATATGACATTAATTTGACCTCCCAACATATTTACCGTCACTTGTTGAAATAATTATTGTTTCGCCCTCTTTAATAAACATAGGAGCTTCAAATTTAAATCCTGTTTCCACGGTAATGTATTTTTGTGGATTATTAGCTGTATTACCTTTAACAGCATCAGGTGCCTCAGTAACTTTTAATAATACATTTGATTCTAATTCAATATCTAATATTTCTGATTCGAATTTTCTGACTTTAACTTTAGAACCCTCAACCATAAAATTAAGTTCTCATTCTATTTTATTCATATTAATTTCAACTTGTTCAAATGTTTCACTATCCATTAAAATAGCATTTGTTCCATCATTATATAAATAATCCATAGACTTTTTATCAATATGAGCTTTTTTAACTTTATCTCCACCTGTATAAGTTTTAATTGTTATAGCTCCACTTCTTAAATTTTTTACTTTTGCTTTTACAGAAGCTTGTCCACGACCTTGTTTGGAATGTTGAGCTTCTAAAACACTAAAAATTTCTCCATTTTCTTGGAAAGTTATTCCTGATTTAAATTTATTTACATCAATCATATTTGACTCCTTATCTTTATAATTATAAATTATTTTTCGTTATCTGTTTTTAAAACTGATAAAAATGCTTCTTGTGGAACTTCTACAGAACCAAACTGTTTAGCTCTTTTTTTACCAGCTTTTTGCTTTTTAAGGAGTTTATCTCTCCGAGTTCTATCTCCCCCATATAATTTTGCAGTAACATCTTTTCTATAAGCCTTAATAGTTTCTCTAGCAATTACTTTTGCTCCTATTGCGGCCTGAACAGGTATTTCAAAGTTATGTTTTGGAATAACATCCTTTAATTTTTTAACCAATTCTCTACCACGGTAATAAGCAAAATCTCTATGACAAATAAATGAGAATGCATCAACTTTATCAGAGTTTAATAAAATATCTACTTTTATTAAATCAGACTTCTCATATTTATCAAAGTCATAATCAAATGTAGCATAACCCTTAGAAATAGATTTTAATTTATCGAAAAAATCAAAAATAATTTCTACAAGAGGTAATTTATAAGTTACTTTTCTACGTATATCATCAATATACTCTAAATCAATATATTGACCCCTTTTATTTTGGCACAACTCCATAATACCACCTAAATAAACTTCAGGAACAACTATTATAGCTTTAATAAAAGGTTCTTCTATATAATCAATATATGTAGGGTCAGGTAATTTTGATGGATTTGAAATTATTTCTTTTTCATTTTTTGTTGAATAAACAAAAAATTCAACAGAAGGCAAAGTGGCTATTAAAGGTATATTAAATTCTCTTTCAAGCCTTTCTTGTAATACTTCCATATGTAACATACCTAAAAAACCAACTCTAAAACCATGCCCTAAAGCTAATGAAGTTTCAGGTTCAAAAGTTATTGAAGAATCACTTAAAGATATTTTTTCTAGAGATTCTTTTAAAGTTTCATAATCTTTACCATCTATTGGATAGAAACCGGTGAAAACAACTGGATTTAATTTTTTATAACCTTCAAGAGGTTCTTCAGTTGGATTGTTTACTAATGTTATAGTATCTCCTACAGCAACATCTTTTGCTTCTCTAATTGAAGCTGCAATTCAACCTACCTCTCCCGCTTCTAAAAATTCTTTTTTAATTTCAGCAGGATTTTTAATACCAAGTTCAGTCACATCAAAACTATTACCTGAAGACATAAATTTAAAATGATCTCCTTTTTTTATTATTCCATCAAAAATTCTAACTAATAAAATAACACCTCTGTAAGGATCAAAATAAGAATCAAATACCAATGCTTTTAAATTTTTATCATTATTTGCATCTTTTGGTGCAGGAATAAAATTAATAACTGATTCTAGTACTTTTTCTACATTTTTACCTGTTTTTGCGGAAATTTCTATAGATCCATCAGCAGGAATACCAATAACATCTTCAATTTGTTTTTTAACTCTCTCGGGATCAGCTGAAGGTAAATCAACTTTATTGATAACTGGTATTATTTCTAAATTATTATCTATTGCTAAATAAACATTTGCTAAAGTTTGCGCTTCAATACCTTGAGTTGCATCAACAAGAAGCAAAGCTCCTTCACAAGCCGCAAGAGAACGAGAAACTTCATAAGTAAAATCAACATGACCAGGAGTATCTATTAAATGAAAAATATAATCTTTATATTCAATTTGAGCAGCATTAAGTTTTATTGTAATACCTCGTTCTTGTTCCAAATCCATAGTATCCATATGTTGAGCATTAAGATTCCTCTTGCTAACTGTATTAGTAATTTCCAAAATTCTATCCGCTAATGTAGATTTACCATGATCAATATGTGCAATAATTGCAAAGTTTCTAATTTTTTTCTTGTTCATTATTTATTAATTATAAATTAAAAATAATACAACCTTAAAAAGTTTGTATATTAATAATTTTTAAAATTTGTTTCCTTTTAAAAAAACTTCTCAAGACATAGATTTTTTACCTGGAGATTGAATTTCAGTTATAAATATAGAACCATCTTTTAATTTATACTCAATACCAGCTTCACCGTAATTAAAAACTTTGAATTTTTTATTATCTTTCATAATAAATGCTCCTGGAAAGGGGTTAAAAGCCTTGATAATTCTTTGGGCTTCGAAAATTGTGTGATTTTTAGTTATTTCACATTGCTCTTTGGTTATTTTTGGAGAGAATGAGACTTCTTTTTCATTTTGTTTTTTAAGAGTGAATGAATCTTGAGAAATCCTTTCTAATCATTGTTCTATTGATTCTGAAGCCAAGACAGAAAGTATATCAAACATATCTCCAGAAGTATAACTATTTTCAATTACAGTTTCAGAAGTAAATAAAATATCTCCTGCATCCATTTTATTTGTCATTTTAATAAGCGAAATACCAGTCTTTGAATCTCCATTTAAAATAGAATATTGAATAGGAGCTGCTCCTCTATATTTAGGTAAAATAGACCCATGAATATTTAATGCTATTTTATTAGCTGTTTTTAAAATTTGTTCAGGGATAATTTGACCATAAGCACATGTTAATAAAATATCGTAATTTAATTCATTTAATTCTTTTTCTATTTCTTTTATTTTTTTAGGTTGAAATATTTTTATTCCGTAACGTTGCGCTAATTGCTTAACTGGTGTAGTTAAAATTTTTAAACCTCTTCCTTTGGGTTTATCTGGTTGTGTAATTATAGCAACTACATCAAATTTATTTATAACCGTTTCAAATACTTTAACTGAGAAATGCGGTGTTCCTGCTAATACTATTTTCATATATTAATTATAAAGAAAATATTATAATAATTCAAATGATGAATGAATAGATTTATCAGTATAGTTACCTTTTTTAAGAATGTTATTTTTTTCTAGTTTATTATAAATTTGAGTTTCTAAAAATATATTAATTTTTGACATATTATAATCAGTTGATATTAATGGTTGAACTAAAATTGATTCGCAACCAATTCTATTAGCAACTAATATATCCATAATAATTTGATCCCCCATAAATATAACTTCTGAAGAACTAACTTTAAAGTGAGACATAACTTGCATTACAGCTTTTTTAAATGGTTTTTTGGCATTACCTCTATAAACCTCTATATTGGCTTTCTCACAAAAAGTTTTAACTCTTGATTTTAAGTTATTTGAAACAACAGCTATTTCTATATTATGTTTTTTAAGACTTTTTACAAAATTAAGAACATCTTTATTAGGGAATCTAGTATAGTGAGGAACTAAAGTATTATCTAAATCACAAATCAAAAGTTTGATACCTTGATCTCTTAATGAAGTTATATTAACTTCTTTAAAAGAACGAACATATATTGATGGTTTCAAGTAATTTAAAATAATTTGATAATGAAATCTCATATTAATATTATATACCAAAACCTATAATAATAATAGGTTGAGAAAAAGCAATAAATAATAAGCATATCCATAAAATAGCTTTACAAAATAACCAATTCTTTTCTTTATATAAAATATGGTTTAGTGATAATATTAATGGCGATACAAAAAGAAAGAAGATATAAATACCTTTATTAATTAAATATGAAAAATTAAAAAAACCAATAATATTGTATTGTATTAAAATATTAAGGCTTAAATATAAAAAAGATAAAAATAAATAAATTAAAATAGTTAAAATTGATCTTAAATAAATATAATAATTACTTATAATTTTTTTATTATAAACAGGCTTCATATAATTATTATATAATTATTTTTATGAAAAGAAACTTTTTAAAAATTAGTTTAATAACACAAGTTCTTGTCTCAACTTGTTTTATAGTAGCTTGTTCTAACGGGAAAATTTTTGATTTTAAAAAAAGCAGTTTTAAAAAAACAAGTGATATAAAAAGCAACTCTAAAAAACCAAAAATCTTAAAACCCACAAAATTAATTAAAAATACTATGTCTATTGATCAAATTTTTAATCAATTTAATAAAGTTAATGCTAACCCTGATTTTGTTGATGGAGCAATTTTTTCTAAATCTCCAAGATCAGTTAAAAACAAAGATTTAACAATCAATAACTTAGGATTAAAAGAAATATATGAAAAATTAGAATTAATAGGTGCAAAAATAGAAAATATAAGAGTTATAGATTCAACACGTAATGATTCTACTGGTAAGATGGATATCGAATTATCAATAAAACATTCAAATAAAATTAAAAAACACATAGTTACTGTTAGTGGTTTGTTAATTACAAAGGATGTGGAATTGAATGCTGATGGCTTTACAACAATAAAACAAATTATATTAGCTATCAACAATAAAACAAGTTTAGGTTTTGAAAAAAACATTTCAAAAATGTCTCCTCAAAACTTAAAAGATGAATTAGTAGATTTACAAAAAAAACTTTGTGGAGGTTCAGTAACCGTTATTGGCCACTATAAAGGTAAAACTGAAGCTGTTGCCTTCCAAAAAAGAAGAACACTAACTAATTTAATTAATTCTTTTGGAGATGTCTCACACACTAAAAAGTTAGAAGGTTGACTTGGCACAATATCATTAAAAGCCGGATTAAATATAATGGCAGCAATTGGTGGCGACATCTTTAAGTTGTTTGCTGATTATGGTACTGATGTGATTGCAACACATTCAACTGTTCCAGTTGCTAATTTGATTGGTTCATTACCCAAAGAAGTAATTTCAATGTTTCCAGACTTATTGAATATGTTTCAAACGGTAGCAAATATGGTTAAGAAAATGGATATTGTAAAAGAATGAGCAAAAGACCATAACAAAACAAAAAATTTAAAAGATATAGATCATCAATTAGTTCGTTTTGTATTACAAAGTGGAAAATAAAATTTCAAACTTATTTTAAAAGAAGTCTTTTTTATTACTTTTCCAGAAAGTTAATGATGTAAACCCTATTGTTATAAATATTCAAAATATATATAAAAATACTTTATTAACATAAGGTCTTGGAAGGGCAACAACCATTTCTTTATTTGATTCAATAAAAACTATTTTAAATAACAAAGAATCAGTATTTTCAAGCGAAGTATAAGATGAATTATTTCAACCTAAAAAATTAGAAGGTGTAAAACCAATATTTAATGAAGGCAACATATCTCAAATTAAAAAATCAATTAAAGTAACATCTTTAAATAAAATAGCTAATTCTTTATCTTTCATTTTAGCATTAGGTTTTGTTCCAATGGTATTTATATTATTAATATCTGCATTAATATTATTTTCGTTAAATTCTTTATTTATTCTATGAATATATATAAGTTGTTTTATTAATGAATCTTTATTAAACGAAAAATTTTTGTTATTAATTATATTTTTAAATAAATTTTTAAGCTGATCATACCCCTTAGAATTTCTTTCTTTTAATAGTTTTCAATTTTCTTGATTAATCTCTTGGGAATCAGAATAAACTACAGAATCTTTAATTATTAAAGAATAATTTTTACCATTTTTCATTTTTAAACTTGCATTATTTGAAGAATTTAAAGTAGTTTTTGATATATCTCATTTTTTTATACTTAATGAAGAATAATTTTTATATGTTAATGAATATAAACTAGAAAATTGTTGTCATAAATCTAAATATGCAAAAGATGAATAATAATCTTTATTATTTTTCATTATACTTCTTGTTTTAGGGCTGACACCATATATTGCATTTTCGCTATCATCAACTAATGAAAAACCATCGCTATTAGATGAACTTAATAATTCTTTTGGAGCCTTTAAATACTTCTCAAAAGCATTATCTTTAATAATACCCTTTCTTGTTGCTGTAGTTAAAATAAGCGACATAATAGGCAAAATTATAGAAACTGAAAAGGTTGTTATTAGGGTTAATTTTATAGGTGCATGTTGAGATAATAAAATTGTAAACGCAGAAATAATTAAACAAATTATAAAATTACCTATTAAAATAGAAAACGAATAATTAATTTTAATTCAATAACTAGCGACATGATCAAAAGAAGATACTATTAGAGAAGCAATAAAAAATAAAAAAGAAATAAAAAGAATTAAAATTCATAAAGAAATAAACTTTGAAAATGTTTGCTTTATTCTAATAACAGGTTTAGAAGATAAAATAACTTCTTCGCCAGTTTCTTGAGAACTCGAAAATATAGCTATTGATTTAATTCCTACAAAAATAGAACTAAAAGCAAATATTATTAAAAAAGAATATATATTTCCTTTTTCTATAAAAGAATAAAATTGCTTATCTCCTTGATTAAAAATATATAAAAGAAATCAAGAACATATACAATAAAGAATTATCCCAAAAATAGGAATTAATCATGTTGTGACTTTTTTTAATTCATATCTTAATATATATCTAATAAAATTAAACATTTTTTCCACCTTCTTTTATAAAAAATACAAATGCATTAGTTAAATTCTTATGTGTATTAATGATATTTTTTATTGTTCCATTATAAATTAATTTACCATCCTTAATAAAGGTAGCATCAGTTAAAATACCTTCTATTTCACTTAAAATATGAGATGTTATAATTATCGTTGCTCCTTTTTCATTTAATTTAATTAATGAATTTAAAAACTCTATTCTAGAAATAGCATCTAAATTAGAAGCTGGTTCATCTAATATAAGGATTTTTGGATCGTTAATTAGTGCTTGTATTAACATAATTTTCTTTTTTTCTCCAGAAGAAATATTATTAACGTTATTTTTAGATAAATGAGACAAATTATATTCTTTTAATAGTTTTTCTGCTTTTAATTCGGCTTTTTTAATTGGTATTCCTGATAAAGTTCCCATATATTTTAAATAAGATAAAACTTTTTCATTTTTAGGAAATACAGGTCTTTCAGGAACATAACCTATATATTTTTTTATATCAGGCGAATTATTTATTTTATTATTTATAGTAATTTTTCCTTCATAATTATTATAAGCGCCAACTATAGTTTTTATTATGGTTGTTTTACCAGAACCATTTAAACCTAATAATCCATGAAAAGAACCTTCAGCTATATCAAAAGAAATGTTATTAATTATCTCTTTCTTACCATTTTTTTTGCTTAAATTTTTTATTTGAATATATTTTTTATTAAGTATCATAATCTAAATATTATATAAAAAAAAGAACAAAAAAAATAGCGACGTTCTATTTTCACTTTACAGCTATCGTCGACGCTAATGGGCTTAACTTCTGAGTTCGGTATGGAATCAGGTGCACCCCATTGCTAAAGTCACCATATTCATTATACAAAAAAATAAGCTTTTTATTTTTTATTTTTTATATTTTTTATTTTTTCGGTAATTATTTTTTTAAAATTAGGTGGATCTTCAACTCCATGGAATCACATAACAAGCAATAATCCTATTGACAATGGTATTAAAATAAATCATAAATATCAAGGATCTAGTTGAGAATCAGCAAAAACTTTTTGAACAGGACTTACTTTCATTATATTCTTAAGTAATACAGAAAATATTGAAGGAATAATAAAATTATTAGTATCTATTATAGCAGTCATTTTTTGTCCTATTTTTTCAATAGCAGTTGTATGTAAAATTCTTAAAATAACAATATTTAAACCAGCTAAAATTAAAACAGTCCATACTATTCAAGCTTGTTTATCAGCGAAAATTTTATAATATAGTTCTGTAAATATATTATAAAATTTTTTATTTATAGAGGTATCTATAATCATAGAAATTGGTAAAAATAATAAAAAAGATGCAATTGTTACTGAAAATGTTCTTATGACTATAATTTCTTTTTTTGTTACTTTTTTATTTTTTTGCATCGCTTTTTTTAATAATACTCCTTCTAATGCTCAAAATAAACCTGATACTAATCCGCAAAACATACCAATATATAAATTATTTTTAGATAAATTTTTATTTGTTTCTTTTAATATAACTGGCAGAATAACAAATAATAATCCACCTATTATTGTAATCACAACCCCTAACTTTACGATCCAATTATCTTTTTCATTAAAAAAAATTTTATTAAATAAAATAGCAAAAACAGGATAAAAAGCTGATAATATAACTCCATATGCAGGTCCTGCTAAAATAATACCTGTTATAAAAAATAAATTACCTAAACCAGTGCCTATAACGCCAGATAATATAAAAATAAAATTTTTCTTTTTAGTGATTAATTTAAAAGAAGATTTAATAACTTTAATCCCAAGAAAAGAGCAAATTATAACTAAAGATATAAATTCTTTGATACTCATTACTACCGAAGCAAAAGAAATACCGTGATTCTCTTTACTTGATTGCATAAAAATAGCAAACAATAAAAAAGGTAATAAAATAGCTTCTAGACCTTGTGTAAAAACAACTCCTGTAGCTGATCATATCCCTTTTGTTTTAGTGCTTAAATTAAATTTCATATATTAATATAATACCATGGATATAATAAAACCTTGTTAACAAGGTTTTATTTTGCTCTTTGCATTGAACGCATTACTGACTTAATTTGTGCTTCTGAAGGTTTTCTACCCATTTGTAAGAACATAGCTCTAATCATTTTTTCTGATACTGGCGGATTCTCTCTTAATTGCTTTTCAAATATTTTTTTAGTGAAAAAGAATCCTAACGCTGCTCCAACTAATAAACCTATAACAAATAAAGCTATTGATACACCTATTATTGCTCCTGTTGACATTACAACCTCCTATTTTTTAATTATACAAAAAAAGACTATCGTTTTCTATTAATTATTTTTAAAATAATTCTTATTATAATTGGGATTATTAATATTATTAATACTGAAATTAAAAATATCCTTCTATAAAGTTTATTTTTATTTGTTTTAATCTCTTCTATTTGTGATTGGGTTGCCATTTCCTGACCAAAATACATATTCATATCAGAAATCCTTTTTTTTCTCATAATTGCAAATGCAATATGAATAATTACAACTATCAATAAAGACACCGCCACCAATGTAGCAACTAATTTTGGCTGACCAAATAAATTTTGTATTCATTTTTTAAAATCAAATATTCATCATTTTACATCCTTTAATCATCAAAGTAAAAGTGAGAATAAACCTCCATAAAATATAAATGAAAAAGTAATTCAATTATGGGAAACTTGTTTTTTATTAAAATCTATATACATTTTAGAAATGAATGGAGGTGTTGAGGTTAATCCTACAATCATATCTTGCCTATATCTAACAACAGATTTTTTAATTCCCAAAAATTCAATTAAACATATGCTTGATTTATAAATTGATATCAATAATAAAGAGACTGTAGGAATATAAGTTAGAGGACCTGTCTTCCATAATTTTAATTGCAGTATTATTAATACTATTGCTGTAATTAAAAATAAAGTTGAAAGTATACCTACCGCTTTTTGTTTTCTTATTTCTCAATTTATGACACCATAAATTCCATTCGGTATAGTATTTTGTGGATCTTTAACTACCTTTTGTGTTTTAGTTAAAGGTTTATGAAATGTGCTAGTATTAATAAATGTAATTGTATCTTGTTGATTTATTGGTTTTAAATCCATTACTTACCTCCTTTAATTCTTTTTTATTTTATGATTAGTTGAAATAAAAATTTATTTCCTTTTTTTAATAAAATAATAAAAAAGCTTATATCATTAAAATAATTAACAATTTAAATATATTTAATGGATAATTTAGGACTTACCTTTATGCTTTGTTTATTTATCTTAAATAAAGATTTATTTAATATTATAATTTTAGCACTAAAATTCATATTTAATAATTGAATTATTTAAATCTTTCATTCTTTTATGCGTTAAAATAACAAAACCAGAAAGTAAAGTAATTATAACAAAACAACTTATAGAGATTGCAAGAGTTAAATCTTTATGGCTTAAATAAGAAACCATCTCTCCTGAAATTAAAGTTGAACTTCCTATTGAAAAAGATTTTAAACTTAAGAAAATCCCTAATATTAAAGCCGGAAATTTTAAGTCTAAATGTAAAGCCATTCCGGAAAGTGTTGTTTGAAAAATAGAAGCTCCTATTATTATCATTAATATTGATATTGTCTCAAGTGTATATAAATTAGAACCTGTTGCTACAACAATTAAAAAAATAAAACTCCCTAAAAATATAGTAAATAAACTAAAAAACTTTACAAATCCTATTCCCATTAAAGGTATTAAATATAATATTGAAACAGCAACACAAGAAACCGTTAATAAAGGTATTATAGGTTTAATTAATTCTCAATATTTATTGTTTTTATCAAATAATTCTTTAATTACTAAATTATTTATTAATGAGGATGCAAAAGAAACCAAAATTATCATAAAGCAAAGTTTTATAGTTGATTTTTTAACTTTTGTTTTATCTATAAAATTAGGGTCGTTAGTTTTTTTATCTAAAACAATAGTTTCTTTTTGTTCTTTTGATAATGAATAAAAAATAAAAACAATAAAATTGATACAAATAACACTAATAAAACTTCATTTAAAAACCGGGTTTTTAGCTATAACATAATCAGAATGAACTGGCGAATATAGATTAACTAAAGTTCCGAGAGAGCTTGATATCATTGGAATACAAAACATTATTATTGTAGAATAAAAAGCTCTTTTCTTATTTCAATTTTCAGCTCAATATTGATTTTCTAATCCAAATAACGATCCAAATACACCAGCCCCAAATACAACCAAAAATAACGATCAATTTGAAAATACAGAAGCTATTGAAATAATTGCTGTAAACATAAAAATAGTAGTACCTAATTGTATAGGAATTTTTCTAGAATTTAATTTATTTGATAATATTCCAAAAGGTAATCTAAAAACTGATTGTGTAAGTTGAAATAATGCGAATAAAATTGGTGTAGTTCATTTAGAACGAGGTATATTTCCTATACCATCACCTAAAATCATTTGTATAGGTAACCAAAAGATTACCAATGATGTAAATATTAATAAATTATTAAATTTTATATCTTTGGCTTTATATAGAATATTTATAATTATAGCTATAATCATTATAAAAACAATTATAAAAACTAATCAATTATCTTTTAACATAAAACAATTATAATAAAAAAAAGAGTATATACTCTTATTTAATTGAAGAAATAACTTCAAACCCATTTTCTGTTACTAAAATATCATCTTCTATTCTAACTCCACCTAGTCCTTCTATATAAATTCCTGGCTCAACAGTAACTACATTTCCAGGTTCTAATGGATTATTATTACTACCATTAGTATTAGGTAACTCATGTATATCTATACCTAAACCATGGCCTGTTCCATGTCCAAAATATTCTCCGTAACCTTTTTCAATTATATAATCTCTACATATTTTATCAATTTCTGATCCTGTTATTCCAGGTTTAATAGCTTCAATCCCAAGTTTTTGAGCTTCTTCAACTATTTTATATATTTCTAAAAGTTTTGGATTTTTAACTTCTCCAACTTGAATAGTACGTGTTGTATCTGATGCATAACCATTATAATAAGTTCCAAAGTCAAAAGTTACAAACTCTCCATTTTCAATTTTTTTATTTGAAGGAACAGCATGAGGTTTTGCACCATTAATTCCTGAAGCTACAATTGTATCGAATGATTGCTTTTCTGCTCCTGCTACTTTAAATAGATACTCTAATTTTGCTGCTAACTCTTTTTCTGTTACACCCGGAACTATATATTCTTTTAGCTCTTCGAAACATCTTAATCCTATTTGAGCTGCTGTTTTAATATTTTTAATTTCTTTTTTAGTTTTAGTTTGTCTTAAAAATTGTCCGTTAATTGAAATTAATTCTGAATTAGGAAATCATTTTTTTATTTTTTCGTATTCATCTATTGTTGCATAATCTGATTCAAAGCCAATTCTTTTATAAGAGTTATTTTTTTTAAAAATAAAATTTTGAATATTTTTTTTAGTTAATAAATTATTTTTGCAATTCTCAGCAACTTGTTTAGCTAAAAGTATATATCTAGAATCAACAAATAAATTTGCTTCATCTTTTTCAATAAAAAGAAAACCATAAGAAGATTTTACTTTAGTAAATCAATATCTTGTTTGATCAGCAAAAGAAATCACAACATCCAATTTTTTTTCTTGCATTATTTTATTCAATATTTTTTTATCCATAATTTACCCTTCAAAATAAAATTTATTTTTTTTCTTTATGATTTGTGTGTGTATTGCATTTGTGACAGTGCTTAGAAACTTCTAATTTTTCTGTTTGTGTTTTTTTATTTTTCTTTGTAATGTAATTTTCCATCTTACATTCTATACATCTTAAAATAATTCCTTCTCTCGCCATATTCATACTCCTTATTTAATTTATAATTTAATAGAATTATTATACACTATAATAATTTTTTTATTTCATCCTTATATATATCCTTACCATCAATATAAGGGGTTTCTAAAATCATTGGTATATTATCAAACTCTTTTAAAGAAACTATTTTTTTTAAGTTTTTTAAACCAATAAAACCTTTTCCTATATTCTCGTGTCTATCTTTGGCTGCGCCTAAAGGGTTTTTTGAGTCATTTATATGTAAAACTTTTACTTTTGAAAGGAGTTTAAATTTTTTTAATTCTTTTATTAATTCATCACTATTACTTAAATCATAACCTGCATCTCACATATGACAAGTGTCTAAACAAATATTAATACGATCAGAATTTATTTCATTAATAATATAAGAAAGTTCTTTTAAAGTATTTCCTATTTCAGTGCCTTTACCAGCCATTGTTTCTAAACAAAATAAAGTATCTTTCGTTTTTTTAATTACATTTTTCATTGTTTGAATTAAAACTTCTATAGATTCTTTACGAGAAAATTTTGTGTGAGCTCCTGGATGTATTACCATAATTTTAGCTCCAATATCATTCATTAATTTTGAATCTTGTATTAAAACATCTTCTGCAAATTTAAAGTTTAAAATTGAAGATGGATTTATTATGTATGGCTCATGAACAACTATGTCTTCAGGTAAAACAACATTAAAATAATTTTTTTTAAATTCTTTTATTTTAAATTTTGAAGAAGGCTGTCTTTTAGCTGTTCTCGGCGAACCTAAGTATATCATCATAGTATTAGCACCAATTCTTTTTGAAAACTCTCCTGCACCTATTAAATATTCTCCTTCTTTATTACTTTTTGAAAATGTTACATGTGATCCTAGTTTTATCATATTTATATTATATATTAATATATAATATTTTTAGGGAGGTTTACTTATGAAAGAAATAGCCATATTAATAGCTGAAGGGTTTGAGGATGTTGAATTAATAGCAACAATAGACCATTTAACAAGGAACGATATAAGATTTAAGTTATTTTCTATTGATGGAAATAAATATGAAAAGGGCTCTTATTTTGCTTTTGTTAATACTATTCCTTTTAAATTAGAAGAAGTGTTAAAATGTGATGCATTATTTATTCCTGGAGGTAAAGCTGTTTCTAAATTTAAAAAATTTAAACCTTGTGTAAATATAATTAATAAATTTAATGATATGAAAAAAGGTGTATTTGCAATTTGCGCAGCTCCTTTGTTACTTGAAAATGCAGGGATATTAAAAAACGTTAAATTTACAGCTTGACCAGGTTTAGAACTTAAAAATTCAACAGGAAATGAAGTTGAAGTAGATAAAAATATTATTACTGGAAGAGATTATTTATCCACTTTAAAATTTGCTGAAGAAGTCGTAAAATATTTTAAAAAACTAGATTAATCTAGTTTTTTAAAAGTTATTTTTAACAATTTCAACAGCTTTAGATTGGAATATGTTAATTTTTTCTAAATTTTTAATTAAAAATTTAGATAAATGATTAATAAATACTTTTTCAATTAAATGAGATATTTCAAGAAAAGTTATTTTTTCTTCTCTTAAAGCTATTTTATTTGATCATTTAATATCAGAAACAACAACTAAATCTATATCATTATTTTTTCAAGCAATATTTATATCACCAAAAGGAATTGATCCATTAATTAATGCAAAATTTTTTATTTTTTTTACTTGTGAATCTGAATTTGTAGCAAAAAAATTAATATTAAAATCATTTTTAAAAGTTTCTGTTAATTCATAAATTGTATCATTCCAATTTACTATTATTCCTGAATTTAAACCTTTAATTTTTCAAGTTTTTAATTCTTTTTTAAAATTATGTTTAATAGCCAAAGACATACCTCTAGGTTCTTTATCAAAAGATGTATGAATGCAATAAACTGCAATATTGAATTTTTTTAAACGATCTATAATTTTGTTTTTATATTCAAAATTTGTTTTACCTGTTTTAATACTTGTTTCTTCAAAAAGAAAAGGATGATAAGTTATTATTAAATCAGCTTTTTTATCAATAGCAAAATCCATTACATCAGTTGTTAAATCTAAAGCTACAACTATATTTTCAACCTTTTTCTTTTTTTCGCCAATCTGTAAACCAACTTTATCTCAACTTTCAGCTAAATTAAGAGGAAATAAATCTTCTATTATAGAAATTACATTTTTGACATTTAAATTTTGTTTAATCATTTATAAAATCTCTTAACTTCCTTCTCTTTTGAGGATGTCTTAATCTTCTTAATACTTTTGATTCTATTTGTCTAATTCTTTCTCTTGTAACATCAAATTTTTCGCCAATTTCATCAAGAGTATGAGTCTTCATACGTTTACCTTTTTCATCCAAACCTATTCCATATCTCATTTTAATAACTTCTCTTTCTCGTTCCTCTAAATGAGTATCAAGCATTTGCAACAAGACCTTTGATAATTCTTCATTGGCAGCAAAATCAACAGGAGAAAGTGATGAATCATCTCCAACAAAATCTGAAAAAGAAGAATCGTCCTCTTTCCCTATAGGTTTATCAAGTGAAATAGGATCTATATTAATTTTTCTAATATATTGTACTTTTTCAGCAGTAAAACCATTACCATATTCTTTTGCTAATTCATCATCTGATGGTTTACGACCTAATTCTTGATGTAATTCTCTTTCTATTTTAATTAATTTATTAATTGTTTCAACCATATGTACTGGTACACGAATAGTTCTTGCTTGATCAGCAACAGCTCTTGTTATTGCTTGACGAACTCATCAAGTGGCATAAGTGGAAAACTTAAAACCTCTTTCTCATTCATATTTTGAAACTGCTTTTAATAAACCTGCATTTCCTTCTGAAATTAAATCAATAAATGAAAGTCCTCTATTTTTATATTTTTTAGCATTATTAACAACAAGTCTAAGGTTTCTTCTTATAAGAATTTCTCTAGCTCTTTTATCATTTTTTTGAATTCTTTTTGCTAACTCTATTTCCTCTGAGTGGTTTAATAGTTTTCCATACTTACCAATTCAACGCATATATCATTTAACTATATCATCAGTTTCTGTAAGTTTATTTTCCATACTTTTATCTGTTACTATTTTAGATTGAGGAATATCTTTTAATGAAATTTCTTGTGTTTCATCAAATGTCTTTAGTTCAACAACTTTATTTTCGTTATTTAAAACTTCTTCAACATCATCAAAATCTCCTTCATCAATATCTTTAGAAATTATTTTCTTGTTTATAAGAAGTTCCATCAATTCATCTGCACCTTCTTCTGAAACCAATATCTTTTTTTTATCTAAAATAGAAAATACTTCTTCTTGACTTAAAAAATCACCTTTATTTTTTTCTTGTTGTTTTTTTAATAATTTTATAATAAATTCATATGAATTTTTTTCTGTTACTTTTGCCATTTATTCTCTCTCCTTAATAATATCTGCCATTATCTCTAAAATTTGAGTTTTATCTACATCTTTATTTTTTAATTTTTTTTGATATTTATTTAATTTTTCAAAATGAAAATTTTTATTCACAACTTCTATTAAATCATGAAACTCTGCTTCATTTAATTTTTTTTCATCCTTCATGTAATTTTTTATGCCTTCAAGTTTATCGCGAATCTCTTTGTTTGGTTTATTTTTAATTCCATTATTTAATTTTACTATATAAGTTCCCATCACTTGCAACATTGGATCAATAAAATTTACATGACTTTTTTCATAAATAGGAATTAATGTTGGTTTATTAATCATAGCTGATAATAACTTAATAGATCATTTATTTTTATTTATTTTATCTTTTGATTTTAATTTATGTGTTTCTTCAACTATTATTGATTTTGTTTGTGATTTTATTGGTAGAGATTCTATTTTAGGGTTATTATCAACCATTTCTTTTATTGTGTCTTTATTCACATTCAAAAAATTTGATAATTTATTAATATAAAAATCCTTGTATGTTTGAGATACATTGGCCAAATATTTGGTAAAAGTTTTTAAAAAACTTTCAACTTTTTCAGGTGAATCATTCCCAAATTTTTCAATAGTTTTTTTAAATATAAATTCCAAAGCGTGAATTCTTTTTTTAATTAAATCTTGCAATTTTATTTTTCCGTATTTTTCTAAATATTCATCAGGATCTAATTTAGAATTATTTTGTACAACAAATATAGATTGGTTATAAGGTATTAATTTTCTAATTGATCTTAAGGTTGCATTTATTCCGGCATTATCAGAATCTAACATAAGGATAACAGTTTTATTCATAAGTTTTTGTGTATGTTCAATTGTTAATGCTGTCCCCATGATAGCAACAGCATTGAATACATCAGCTCTAGATAAAGCTATAACATCCATATAACCTTCGGTTATTATAATTTCTTTTGTTTTCCTAATGTGTGATTCCGCATTTTTAAAATTATATAAAATTTTTCTTTTATCAAATAAAGTTGTTTCTGTTGAGTTGATATACTTTGGTCCTTTTTTATCACCTAGAATTCTAGCTGAAAAACCTACAATTTCACCTTCGTAATTCTTTATACCGAAAATTAATCTATCTCTAAAAAAATCCGAAAGATTTTCAGTTGCTAAAGAAGAATTTATTATTAATGAATCATCATATTCTTTACTTTTTAAGAACTTAACAAGACCTTCAAAAGGAGCGTAACCAATTGAATATTTTTCTGTTTCTTGCAGTGTTATATTTCTTTCATTTAAATATTTACCAATTCTTTCTTCTTTAATTGAAAGTGAATATTGAAAAAAATTCATTGCTTCTTTAAGTATTTTTAATGTTTCTAATTGTTGCTTATTATATTTATTCTCTACTTTTGTTTTAGAGTTAAAATTTATCCCTACTTTATCAGCAATCTTTTTAGTTGCTTCAACAAAAGAAATATTTTCATAATTAGAAATAAAAGTCATTACATTTCCTCCTACTTGACAAACAAAACATTTAAATAATTGTTTTTCAGGAGAAACCGACATCGAAGGAGAAGTATCATCATGAAAAGGACAAATGCCTCAATAATTTCTTCCTTTTTTAACTAGATCTACATAAACGGAAATTTCAGATACAATATCTGTAGCGTTTTTTATTTGTTCAAAAATACTGTTACTTACAGACATAAAATACCACCTTATAATATCATTAATTTTAACATAAATATTATTACTGAAATAATACTTTGATAAATAAAATAATTAAATTCTTATTGAATGAATTTAATTATTTTATTTATATCAACTCTAGTTTGTGTCATAGTATCCCTATCTCTAATAGTAACTTTATTATCTTCTAATGAATCAAAATCATATGTAATTGAAAATGGAGTACCTATAGAATCTTGTCTTCTATATCTTTTTCCTATTGATCCCGTTTCATCATATGTACAAGAAATATTATTATCCAATAATTCATTAAATAATTTTTTTGCATTTAAGGATAATTTTTTTGTAAGTGGTAAAATAGCTAATTTATAAGGCGCTAGTTGCTTAGAAATTTTTAAAACTATCCTTTCGGTTCCATCCTCTAAAGTTTCATTTGTAAAAGCATCACAAATAACTGTTAAAGCTAATCTATCAAGACCTAAAGAAGGTTCTATAACAAAAGGTGTGTAAATTTCATTTGTAATAGGATTTCTATATTCTAACTTTTCCCCTGAGTATTTTGAATGAGATTTTAAGTCAAAATCAGTTCTATTTGAAATACCCATTAATTCTCCTCAACCAAAAGGAAATTTATATTCAATATCAGTTGTACCTTTAGAATAATGAGCTAATTCTTCTTTATCGTGAACTCTTAACTTTAAATTTGAATTATTAATTCCTAATAATTTTATAAAATTGAATGATTTTTCTACATAATAATTATATGCTTCAATATCTTTTCCAGGTTTAATGAAATATTCTAATTCCATTTGTTCAAATTCTCTAGTTCTAAAAATAAAGTTACCTGGAGTTACTTCATTTCTAAAAGATTTACCTATTTGACCTACTCCAAAAGGTATTTTAGCTCTTTGAGATCTTTGGATATTCTTGAAATTAACAAAAATACCTTGAGCGGTTTCAGGTCTCAAAAATACTGTTGATTTTTTATCCATAACAACACCTTGTTGTGTTTCAAACATTAAATGAAATTCTCTAATGTTTGTTCAATCAGTTTTACTTCCATCATATTCTTTAAATTCTTTATTGATAAACTCTTCCATTTCTTTATTACTCATTTTTTCAGCATTAATATTGGGGTTGAATTCTTCAATTATTTTATCGGCTCTATAACGTTTACCATTGATTTTGTTTTCAATTAAAGGATCTGAAAAATTATTTATATGCCCTGAAGCTTCTCATGTTTTTGGGTTCATAAGAATTTTTGAATCTAGCCCAAAATTATTTGGCTCTTTTGTTATAAATTCTTTTCACCACAAGTCTTTTAAGTTTTTATTTAACAACACACCTAAAGGTCCATAATCTCATGTATTAGCAAGACCTCCGTATATTTCGGAACCTTGATAAACATATCCAGATGTTTTTAAGTGGTTTATTATATTTTTCATATCTTTTTCCATGTTTTCTCCATTCTTTTTATAAAAATAAAAAATCCTTATTGAAGGGGCCAACGTTCCACCCTTCAAGGACTCTTTTTAAATATTAATTTTTATAAATTCAGGTTTCCAAGCCCTTAATATTATTAATAAAATTATAGCAATTTATATTTTATTTTTAACACAATTACACAAAACGTTTTTTAAAATGTTTTTTTTAAATATAGGTTCTAAAATGTTTTTTCATTTTTTGATAAAATTATCATTTACTTTATAATATGATGTTTTTTGAATTATTTCCTTTTTTAAAACACCTTCTTTTTCCATTTGTATTAAATGTTTTGAAATATTTGCTTGAGAAGTACCTATCTTTTTAACTAAATCATTTACACAATATTTACAATTACATGAATAAATATAAGTTAACAACTTTAACTTAGTTTCACATGCCAATATTTTTAAAAATTCATGTATATTCATTAGTCTCCTTTTTATATATTTAAATAGTATATCCCAACTTTTTTATTTTCTCAATACTATCAGTTCATTTTTTATTAACTTTAACCTTTAAGTCTAAATGTATTTTATTATTTAAATAATATGCAATATTTTTTCTGGCTGATTCACCTATTTTTTTAATCATACTTCCTTTATTACCGATAATAATACCTTTTTGACTTTCTCTATCACAATAAATTCTAGCTTCTATTAAAAATTTATTAGGATTTGATTCATCAAAAGTTAAAATTTCTACTCCTATTGAATGGGGCAATTCATCTTTTAAATATTTAATTGCTGATTCTCGTATTATTTCTTTAGAAATAAAGCTAATTGATTTATCAGTTATAATTTCATCATCATAATACTTTTCACCTTTTTGTAACTTTAATTTAATTTCTTTAATAATTTGTTTTATTGAATCTTTATACTTATGAGATGCTCCTAAAACTAATTTAAAACCATATGATTTTAACTTTAAAGCTCTTTGTTGAAGTTTTTCTGGATTTGTTTCTAAATCAACTTTTGTTATTAATGCTATTTTATTTTTTTGATTTTTTATTTTCTCAATTATTAATTTATCTCCAGGACCTATTTCTTCGTCTATTGGCTGAAGAAATAAAACTGCATCAATATCTTTTAGTGCTTTATAAGAACTTGAATTTAAAAATTCACCTAATTTTTGTTTAGGTTTATGTATCCCTGGAGTATCAATAAAAATAATTTGGCTATCTTCATCATTATAAATACCTTTTATTTGATCTCTTGTTGTTTGAGGTACTTTAGAAGTAATTGAAACCTTATAATTCATAATAGAATTTAAAAGGGTTGATTTACCTACATTTGGTCTTCCTAGTATTGCTACAAATCCACTTTTCATAATTATTGTCAAATACCTTTCTTTATTCCTTCTTTTAATTCAATTAACTCAGGAATAAAAATTATCAAACCAATTGCAAAAGCCGCTATAGAAACAACTAATGTAGCACCAGCAGCAATATCTTTAACTTTTTTAACTTTTAAGTTATAACGAAAAGATATCATATCAACCAAAGCTTCCACAGATGTATTTATAACCTCAAAACCTATAACTATTGATATTGTTAAAATTAAAATAGCTCATCTATTCAATGATAATCTAACAGAAACACCTAAACCAATTACAATAACAGAAATAATTAAGTGTGATAATAAAGATCTTTCTTCCTTGATGGTTATTCATATACCGATTATGGCATACATAAATTTTTGAATAACTCTACTAATTCATTTTTTCATTATCTACCCACCTTAATTTTTTTCATTATTTTTTCTGCTAAATTATTCATATATAATTCTTCTTCTTTTTTAATATGATTTAACCCAAATAAATGTAAAACTCCATGCGCAAAAATATAACTTCATTCTCTTTTTAAATTATGACCAAATTCTTCAGATTGAGAAATTATTTTTTCAAATGAAATAAAAATATCGCCCATTAAATATTTACCTATTTTATTACCTAATTCTAATCCATTTTGAGGAAAAGTTAATATGTCAGTAGAATAATCTTTATTTCTATAATCCCTGTTATACTTTTTTATATCTTTATTATTAATAATAATTAAACTTATTTCAATATTTTTTTTAACTCCAAATTCTTTACTGATTAATTTAATTATTTTTTTAAAAAGCCTTTTAAATTTAAAGTTATATTTTGTTTTATTGTTAACATATAATTTAATCATCTTATGAATTATACACTTAAATAGTTAGAGTATTTTCCCAAAAATTTCTTCATAAAGTTTTTTTGTTTTATAGATTGCTTGAGCAGGAACTTTGGAACCGGGTAATATATCAGGAAAATTTTCTAATATAAGTACTTTAAATCTATTATTTACTTGAGTTTGCAAAATTTCAGTAATAGTAGCATTATGAAAAGCATCATTAAAATATAACCTAATGACATTTGTTTTTTTTAATAATGAAGCTCTATATGAATCTACAAAAAATTTATTAACATTTTGACTAGAAGTTTGTAATTCTATTTTAAAAGATATATCCATTTTAAAATTTATTAATGCAACAAAAATAGTTATTGAAGATAAAATTGTAAAAATTAAAGTAATTAAACAAAAGGGTGAAATTCTAATCAATTTTTTCAATGTTAACTTCTTTAGACTTTTCTTTAATAAACTTACCTGTATGTGATATTTCAATAAATTTTGCATTTTCTTGTTCTTTAGAAATTACTTTAGAAATTTTTAATCTTGTATCTATATCTAAATTCTCTAATCCCTCATCAATAATAATTATTGAGTAATTGCTACTAAATAAAGGTAGTAGTTTTATTATTTGTTTTTGACCTGAAGAAAAATTTTCTCCGTTATTTAAAATTGTTGCATCCAAATAAATATTTTTATCTTTCATAATTTTTAATACTCCATTTCTTGTTATATTTTTAATAAATTTATCTAATTTTAAAGGATCTCCTAATGTAGCATAATCCATAACTGTTTGCTTAGGTAAAAAGTCGTTTGGTTGATTAGTATAAACTTGTTCCCTTAATTTTTCTAAATAAAATTGTTTTGATGGAATTCCGTTGATACTAACTCCCTTAGGAAGATAATTAAAATTAATAATGTTTAATAAAGTTGTTTTTCCTGTTCCATTATTCCCTATTAAATGAATAGAATCATTAATTTCAAATTTTTTAAAACTCAAAATTGGCTTATCAACTTCATAAGAGAATTTAAAATTTTTAAATTCAATTTTTTTAATTTCATCAATTTTAATACCTTTAATATTCTTTTTCTCTAAAGGTAAACTATAAATAAAATCCAACATTTCCATTTCTTTTTTAATTAAAGGATACTTCATAATTGTATGAGAAATATTTTTTAGAGGTGATAAAAAATAATTCATCATGGATAAAAATAAAACCATTAATCCAATTGAAAGTTTATTTTCAATAACCATATTAGTAGCAAATCCTATAACTATTATTGGGAGTAATGAAGATACAGTCTCTTCTAATGCATCGAAAACATTATTTAGATTTCAAATACTTAAATCTTTATTTTTAAAACTCAAAAAGCTTTTTTCTGTTTTTATTGATGAATAATCTTTATGTTCTTTTGTTCTGTTTTGTTTTAATGTATTAACTGTATCAAATATATTAGAATTTAAATCTAATTGTTTTTTTATATAATTATCGTATTTTTTATTTAATAAATTCTTATTTAATAATATTATTAGTATTATTACAATTGACCCTATAATACTTATCAATAATAACTCTGGTTTTATTCATAACATAAAACTTAAAGAAATAATAAGCGATGTTGTTTCAAGAAAAATAGAAAAAAATGCTGAACTCAAAAATAAAGAAATCGGTTCAATTAAGTTAATTCTCCTTAAAATATCAACTTTTGTTAGTTTATTTAAATATTCTAATTCAGTATTTTTTATTCTATAATTAATATCTAAAAACATATCTCTATTTATTCTTAAGTATATTTTATAAATTATGTAGTTTCTAACCCCATTATTGATTACTCCAATCACTCCTAAAGTAGAAAATCCTAATATTAAAATAAGAAGGGTATTATGCATACCGGCAGGGATAACTTTATCAACAATAACCTTTAATAATATCGAGCTAGACATATTGAATATTATTGTTAAACATATAGAAATTAATAAAGCAGGAATATGCTTTTTAAATTTTAAAATAGATTCAATAAAATTATTCTGTTTTTTGTTTTTATTTTTAATAGAGGTTTTTTCAACATATATAATTACACCAAGAAATAGTTCTTTAAATGTTTTTAAATTCATTTTTGATTTTTTCCCGCTGATTGGATCAAGGAAATAAATTTTATCATTTTTATAAGAAGTTATAATTATATAATGATTTTCAACTTTGTTTCCAATTAGTGTTATTATAGGTTTATTTATTTTTAATTCTTTAAAAGCTTCAAATTCACCTTTCATGGGAGTTAATTTTAAACCTATTGTATCAGCTGTTTGTGATAAACCAGATATATTCATTCCTTTTTTTCCATATCTAGATATCATTTTTAACTTATTTATATCTATTCATTCATTATAAAACATATGATAAAAAGATTGCAAAATAAATAGACCGCAATCTTTTACATCTGTTTGTTTATTAATTTTCATTTTGTTTTATTAATAATTCTTTATTAATTTGTTTTAATAATTCTTTATCTGTTGATAATAATTTAATTAATTTTTCTTTTCCGTGAGCTATATTTTTGTTTTTATATTTATATCAAGAACCATTTTTTAATAAAATACCAAATTTTTCAGCCATTTTTATAATTTCTGATTCTTTGCTTATTCCTTTCCCAAAATATATTTCTGTTTCTATTTGTTGGAATGGTGGAGCCATTTTATTTTTAACCACTTTGACTCTTACATTATTACCAATGATTTTTGAAGAAGAAGTAAGTGAAGAAATTCTTCTTATTTCCATTCTTATAGAAGAATAAAATTTAAGGGATCTTCCTCCTGGTGTGGTTTCAGGACTTCCAAACATAACTCCTATTTTTTCTCTTATTTGATTGATAAATAGAACTGTTGTATTTGTTTTACTTAAAGAACCTGTTATTTTTCTTAATGCTTTTGACATTAATCTTGCTTGTAATCCTATTGTTTGATCGTTCATTTTTCCTTCTAACTCAACTTCAGGAACTAAAGCAGCAACAGAATCAACAACTATAAGATCAACATTTGAACTTTTTGAAAGAATATCTACTATCTCTAATGCTTGCTCTGCAGAATCTGGTTGAGATAACAATAAATCATCTATATTAACTTTTAAATCTTTTGAGTATTTTGGATCTATTGCATGCTCAACATCTACAAAAGCACAAATACCACCTTTTTTTTGTACTTCAGCAATAGCGTGTAATGCTAAAGTTGTTTTTCCTGAAGATTCAGGTCCATATATCTCTACTATTCTTCCTTTTGGATACCCTCCTATTCCTAGTGCTGAATTTATAAATAAAGAACCAGTTGATATTACATCAATATTTTGTTGGGGTTTCTTTCCTAATGTCATTATTGACTCTTTACCAAAAATAGAGTGAATATCTGATATTATACTTTTAATTTCTTTTTTCATTTTCCTCCTTAACTATTTATGTCTTTTTTAAATTTAAAAATAAAAAAACAACTGAAAGTTGTTTTAAAATTCTTTTAATCATTTACTTGATTTTTTATCTTTTACTTTTTCAAATATTTTTAAAAGTTCATTAGTTTCTTTTGTGTTTGTTTTTGGAACATAAATATTTATTGTAATAATTAAATCCCCTTTCCTTCCATTAGAAACAGATGGGACTCCTCTATTATTTAAAATTAGTCTTGTTCCTGAAGTAATCTTGCTAGAAACTTTTACTTGCTCAGTTCCATATGGTGTTGGAATATCAATATAATTTCCTTTAATTATATCTATAACTGAAACAGGAACATCTAAAAATAAATTGTTACCTTCTCTAGTAAAATATTTGTGTTCTATAATATTTGCTTGTAGATATAAATCTCCGGAAGCTCCGCCATTATGACCAGGCCCACCAAATCCTTGAACTATAATATTTTGGCCATTATTAATTCCAGCAGGTATTTTAATTTCGATTTCTTTTTTATTAATTGTAATTTTATCACCATTACATTCTAAACATTTTTTTGTTATTCTTTTACCTTCTCCTCCACAATCATCACATGTTACTGTTGAATTAACTAATCCAAAAGGTGTTCTTAAAGCTTTCATTATTGAACCAGAACCTTGACAACTAGAACAAACAGAAACATCATTTTTACTGTGAGCTCCAGATCCAGAACATCCTTTACATACTTCATATTTTGGTAAAGTTCTTGAAATATTTTTACCTAATATAGCTGACATAAAATCAATTGTAACTGTAGTTTGATAATTTTCTCCTTTATTTGTTGAATTTCTTTGTTCTCTTCCACCAAATGCCCCTCCAAATATATCTCCAAATATATCTGAAAAATCAGAACCATTAAAACCATTAAATCCACCTGAACCCATACCACCTTGTTCAAAGGCTGAATGACCAAATTGATCGTAAGATCTTCTTTTCTCTGGGTCTGAAAGAATTTCGTATGCTTGATTTATTTCTTTAAATTTATCTTCTGCATCTGCTTCTTTATTTCTATCTGGATGATATTTCATAGCCAGTTTTCTAAATGCTCTTTTAATATCAGATTGTTCTGCATTTTTAGGTACATTTAAAATTTCATAATAATCTCTTTTTATATTCATACTATTTATTTTAGCACTCTTTCTACTTTTCTGCTAATTTTTTTTAAAAAATAAAATAATAATTTGTTAAACTTACCATATTAAGCATATGGTATAATAAAATTATGAAAAAATTAGGTATAGTAATAGATTCTTTTTCTGGTTTAACAGAAAAAGAGGCTAAAAAAAATGGTTTGCATTATCTTTCTTTACAAATCATATTAGATAATAAGTTATATAAAGAAGGTAAAGACTTTAATAGCTTTGAAGATGCTATGAAAATGGTTGATAAAGCTAAAGATAAAAAAACTTCACAACCTAATCCAGCTGATATTGAAAAATTATTTAAAGAAATTAAAGATAAGTATGAAAAAATAATTTATATTTGTATCGGTTCTAAAATGTCTTCCGCATTTTCTACAGCTTCAATAATAGCAAAAGAATTGGGCGATAAATTTAAAGTGGTTGATAACTCTTTATCTGGACCCGCATACTTAAAAGCATCTAAGTATATATTGGAAGAGGTTAATGCAGGAAGAAATTTAGATGATGTTTTATTGGAAGTTAAAAAATGAGAAAAGTCTAATACACATACTTGAATCTTGCCTGAAAATATTGAACAAATTCAAAAAGGAGGAAGAATTAAAAAAGGTTCTAAATTTCTTCTCTCTAAATTATCTATTATTCCTATGATAAAATACGTTGATGGTTCACCAGAAGTTAGGGGTATAAGAAGAGGATTTGCAAAATCTGTTACAACTATAATAAAAAGAATTATTGAGTCTATTGGCGAAAAAAATATAAACGATTATGAATTTCATTTAATTCACACAACAAAAGAAAACACAAAAAATATAGCAATTAAAAAATTAAATGATGCAGGAATTCATGATTTTAAAATATCTGTTTCTTGTATAGCAAATGGTATTCAATGTGGTATTGGAGCAATATCAATATCAGCATATAAAAAAGAAATAAAAAAATAATTGATAAATCAATTATTTTTTTATTTCTTTTCAATATTCAAAATATTTAATTTCATTAGAGTTTTTTTGATGTTTATAGAATTTTTCGTCTTTAATTTCATTAGGTAAGTATTGTTGATCAATTCAATTATTTTTGAAATTATGCGGATATTTATATTCATCATCATTAAATGTTGATGAATATCTATAAGATTTATCTTTTAAATGTGAAGGAACTTCATATACATGTCCTTCTTTAATTTTTTCTAAAACTTTATTTTTAGCTAAATAAGATGAATTTGATTTTGGTGAATTAGCTAATTCAATTAATATAAAGCTTAATGGATTATATGCTTCAGGAAAACCCAACCTCTCTATAGCTTTAATCGATGCTTCAAGCTTTATTCCCATCCCCGGATTGGCTAAACCTATATCTTCATAACAAACTGCTAACATCCTTCTAAATAAACCTTGTATATCACCTGATTCAGCTATTAATATTCCATAATATAAAACTGCATCAATATTTGAACCTCGCAATGATTTATGGAAAGCCGATAATAAATCATAATGAACATCACCCGATTTATCTGAATAAAAATTAATTGAAGGTAAAACTTCTTTTATCATTTCTTTTGTTATAGTTTCAGTTGGATAAAACCTTTCTATTAAATCAATTATGTTTAAAGCTGACCTAAAATCTCCTGAAGCAATTTTTGATATAGAGTTTAAATTTTCTTTATCTATCTTTATATCTAAATTATATTTTTTTATTATATGTTGGATTCCTTCGGTTATATCTTCTTCATTAATAGATTCTAAAGCTAAAATATGCATCCTTGATCTAACGGCAGGATTAATTATACGATAAGGATTTTCTGTAGTTGTTGCATAAACTATTATATTTGAATTTTCAATATAAGATAAAAGTATATCTTGCTTATCTTTATTCAATCTATGTATTTCATCAATTATAATAACATCATAATTAGAGATTATTTTTACTAAATCTGATTTAGAATCTTTAGCTGCATTAAACATCATAAAAGGTAAACCTAATTCATTCGCAAGTATTTTAGAAATTGTTGTTTTACCTATACCCGGTTTTCCATAAAATAAAATTGAAGTTGTTGCTTTTTTAATAATTATTTTTTTTAAAAACGGTATTATGTGTTTTTGTCCAATAATATCTTCTAATTTTTTAGGTCTTAAATCGTTTGCTAAATTATTCATATTTAAAAATTATACTAAATTATTTTATGTTGCTAAAATAGTACTAGAAAAGAATCCTTATAATTCAGAAAATACCTAACTTATAAATATTTATATTTAAAATATTTTAATATATATTAAATAAAAAATAATAAAAATTACTCAATTTAATTGAGTAATAATTTTAATATTTAAATAATTATATTTTAAATTATTCAATAATTGAAACAACTGAACCCGCACCAACTGTACGTCCACCTTCTCTAATTGAGAATTTTGTTCCTTCTTCAATAGCAACTGGGTTAATTAAGATAACTGTTAATTCAACATTATCTCCTGGCATAACCATTTCTGTTCCTGAAGGAAGTTCAACTCCTCCTGTAACATCAGTTGTTCTGAAATAGAATTGAGGTTTATAATTTTTAAAGAATGGAGTATGACGTCCACCTTCTTCTTTTTTAAGTGCGTAAATTTGAGCTTTGAATTTTGAATGAGGTTTAACTGATCCTGGTTTAGCAAGAACTTGACCACGTTCAATTTCTTCTCTAGCAATACCACGTAATAATAATCCTGCATTATCACCAGCTAAAGCTTGATCTAATAATTTACGGAACATTTCAATTCCTGTAACTGTTGTTTTTGCTGTATCTTTAATACCAACAATTTCAATTTCATCTCCAACATTTAATGTTCCACGTTCAACACGACCTGTAGCAACTGTACCACGACCTGTGATTGTAAATACATCTTCAACAGCCATTAAAAATGGTTTGTCTGTATCTCTTGTTGGTTCTTCAATATATTCATCAACAGAATTCATTAATTCTATAATTTTTTCTTCATATTTAGCTTCACCTTCAAGAGCTTTAAGAGCTGAACCTTTAATAACTGGTGCATTGTCACCATCAAATCCATACTCTGTTAATAATTCTCTAACTTCCATTTCTACAAGTTCGATCATTTCTTCTTCGCCCTCTAACATGTCTACTTTATTTAAAAATACAACAATTTTAGGAACACCAACTTGTCTTGATAATAAGATGTGTTCTCTAGTTTGAGGCATAGGTCCATCTGTAGATGCAACAACTAAAATTGCTCCATCCATTTGCGCAGCACCAGTAATCATGTTTTTAACATAATCAGCGTGACCTGGACAGTCAACATGTGCATAGTGTCTCTTCTCAGTTGAATATTCAATATGAGAAGTATTAATTGTAATTCCACGCTCTTTTTCTTCAGGAGCGTTATCAATTGAAGCATAATCTTTTGCTTCTGATAGTCCTTTTTTAGCAAGAACTGTAGCAATAGCTGCTGTTAATGTTGTTTTACCATGATCAACATGACCAATTGTACCAATATTAACGTGAGCTTTACTTCTGTCAAATTTTTCTGCCATTTGATTTCCTTTCATATATGTATAAAAATACATTTTACTTTTTATTTATTATATAAAAAATTATATAAAAATGTTTATTCGAATAAACCACCATTGCCAAGTCTTTCATCTTGGTCCTATCCATAAAATTTTAAATAAATGTATTTCTTTATGCTTATTTATTTTAACATAATTTTAAAAATTGAAAATAAAAAATACTCTTTATTTTAGATAAAAATATTATTTATTTAAAGATTTAATTTCTTGAGAAAGCTCTTTTGATATATGAAATGGTTCAGTTTTATTCTTGCTAAAATTTTGATATTTAACAATACCAACTATATGTCTATTCATTCTTTCTAATAATTGTAATAAAAGTAGTGAATCAACTTTATTTATATTAAGTTTTTTAATTTGTCTATTTAAATGATTTGTTCTAAACTTTTCTATTAGTGATGTAAAAGCAGAATTTAATTCATTTAGTTCTTTATTATTTTTTATAGAATTTTTTCTTACTATTTTATATGCACGCTTTGTAGATGAAGATAAAATTAATAATAATTGAATTAATTCGCTTATCATATCTTTATTCATTTCAATCGTTTTCCCACGTTTAATAATAGCTTTATTAAACTCTTTTAAAAAATCTTCTCCTAAATTAACATTACTATCAAAAGCTCTCATACATAAAGTTAATGACATTATTCTATTAGCGATTGTCCTAGAAATTTGCCTACTACCTAGTTGTACTAAAAATAAAGAAATATTAGTTCTAACTTTATTTATAATATCTTGTAAATGTAAAAAATCTTTGTATCCTTCTTTTGTCGGTTCTTTAAGATAATTAGTTAAAACAATTATGGCATCTCTTTGCATTTCTCCTAATGTAGAAACAGCTTTTTTAGAAGTTTTATATGCAATTTGAGGTGATTCATATAAAAGTGTTTGAGGTAGTGATATTTGATAATTTGTTTTTTTGTTTTTTTGTTTGGTTTTAATAATTTTATTAGATAATCATGCAAGTTGTTTTGTAAAAGGTAAAAATAAAATAACTAAAAAAGTGTTAAATAACATATGTCCAATAGCTAAATCAAATTTAGAGTTCATTCTTTTACCCTCATATAAAATTGCTGATGAATTTATTTTCTTAACTAATTCTGAAAATGGTGAATTGCCAAATGAAACCATAGGCATTATTATTATAGCCATAATAGTATTAGTAAATAATCAAATAAGAGCAATCCTCTTTGTATCTTTATTTCTGTTTCCTAAAGAGGCTATTAAAGCTGTGAAAGTAGTTCCTATATTAGCTCCAATAACCATACCAAGAGCAACTTGAGTTGAAAATATCCCTTGTGATCATGCATCTTTACTATCTTTTTGAGAAGCATAAAATTCTTGAACAATAGTTACAACCGCTGAAGAAGATTGGAATATTCCTGTTAATACAATTGAACTTAGCATTGCTAAAAATGGACTTTTAAAGTTTTTTAAAGAACTACTTAAACTTTTTGCTAAAGGTTTGAATCCAAGCCCCATTACATAAAGACCAACAAATATAGCTCCAAGAGAAAATAATAAAGTAGCAACCCTTGTTTTTTTTTCATCAGAAAAAATAATTCAACCAAAAGCACCAATAAATGAAAATAAATATAAACTATACTTAATATAATTAAAAGTTGGTATATCTGAAGTTGCAACAATTATTGATGTTGTAGCAGTACCAATATTAGCACCTAGAATAAATGCTATAGCTGTTTTTAAATCTAAAAACCCAGCAGCAACTAAACCAATAGCTAAAGCTACAGCGCCATCAGAAGATTGAATCATAGTTGTAAAAATAACCCCAACTAAACAAGAAAATATATAATTTTTATTTAAAAATGTAATTACTTTTTCAATTTTCTTTCCTGTAATAGATTTTAAAGATCCTGACATAAGCTTTATTGCTACAATAAAAATTGCTAAACCAGCTAAACCTTTCATAATATTTTGATATATGAACATTTTTTCTCCTATTTTTTGCACTATATAATTTACAATATAAATATATCATAAATATAAAAATAAAAATACACTATGTTAGTGTATTCTAACTTTTATGTTATTTAGATCTTTTTTTCTTAATTTCTTCTTGAACTGATTTAGGAGCAGGTTGATAATGATCAAATTGCATTTGATATGTACCACGACCTTGCGTAAATGATCTAAGATCTGTAGCATAACCAAACATATTTGATAATGGAACATCAGCTTTAATAATATGAGCTCCATCAGACCTTTCTTCATTACCTTTAATTTGTCCTCTTCTAGAAGAAATATCTCCCATAACATCTCCAAAATAATCTGCAGGAACAATAATTGAAACATCCATAATAGGTTCTAAAATTGTTGCTCCTAAATTTTCAGCTCCGTTTTTAAGAGCTATTGAAGCAGCTATTTTATAAGCCATTTCTGATGAATCGACATCATGGTATGAACCATCAAATAATGTTGCTTTAACATCTATCATTTCATAACCAGCTACAACACCTGATTTAAGGGCGTTTTGAATACCTGCTTTTACAGAATTAATATATTCTTTAGGAACTTTTCCACCAACAATAGCATCTACAAATTCAAATCCTGCAGCTGTTTCATTTGGTTCAAATTCAATTCAAACATGACCATATTGACCCTTACCACCTGATTGTTTAATATATTTACCTTCACATTTCGCAGATTTGGTAATTGTTTCACGATAAGCAACTTGCGGAGCTCCGACATTAGATTCAACATTAAATTCACGTTTTAATCTATCAACAATAATATCTAAATGTAATTCACCCATTCCAGCAATAATTGTTTGACCTGTATCTTCATCTGTAAATGTTTTAAAAGTAGGATCTTCTTCAGCTAATTTTTGTAAACCAATTGAAAGTTTTTCTGAAGCAGCTTTTGATGCTGGTTCTAAAGCAAGTGAAATAACTGGTTCTGGAAAAATCATTTGTTCTAAAATTACAGGTTTAGAAGGATCTGTTAATGTATCTCCTGTTGTTGTATCTTTAAGACCAACTCCAGCAGCAATATCACCTGATCTAACTTCATCGATTTCTTCCCGAGAATTAGCATGCATTTCTAAAATACGACCAATTCTTTCTTTTTTATCTTTTGTTGCATTTAAAATATATGAACCTTTTGAAAGAACTCCTGAATAAACTCTAAAAAAAGTTAATTTACCAACAAATGGATCAGTCATAATTTTAAAAGCAAGTGCTGAAAAAGATTCATCATCTGAAGATGGTTTTTCTATTTCTTCACCATTTTTTAAAACACCTTTAATTGCAGGAACATCTAAAGGTGATGGTAAATAGTTAATAACTGCATCTAACATTGTTTTTACACCTTTATTTTTAAAAGCAGTTCCACAAATAGCTGGGAAAAATTCTGATGTTAGTGTTGCTTTACGTATTGATTTTCTTAATAATTCAGCATCAACTTCTTCACCTTCTAAAGCAAGCATCATTAAATCTTCATCATAATCAGCAACAGCTTCAACTAATTCTTGGCGTTTTTGATTACAAATTTCTATTAAATCTGAAGGTATATCTTTAATTTCCGCTTCTTCATCAGCTCCTCCATCAAAATAATAAGCTTTCATTTCAACAAGATCAACTAAACCTTCGAATGAATCTTCTTGACCAATATTTCATTGAATAGCAACCGCATTTCCTGATAATCTATCTTTAACTGATTTAACAGCCTCTTCAAAATTCGCTCCTGCTTTATCCATTTTATTTACAAATACTATTCTAGGAACTTTATAATTTGTTGCTTGTCTTCAAACAGTTTCTGTTTGAGGTTCTACCCCTGATTGAGCATCAAGAACAGCAACAGCTCCATCAAGAACACGTAAAGAACGTTCAACTTCAACTGTAAAATCAACATGTCCAGGTGTATCTATAATATTAATTCTTTTATCTTTTCAAAAAGCTGTTGTTGCTGCTGATGTGATTGTTATTCCACGCTCTTGTTCTTGTTCCATTCAATCCATTTGTGATTCACCAGTATGTGTTTCACCAATTTTATGAATTTTTCCAGTGTGGTATAAAATACGCTCTGTTGTAGTGGTTTTACCTGCATCTATATGAGCCATAATACCAATATTTCTATAATCTTTTAATTCAAATTTTCTAGCCATTATTAATATCTCCTTATCATCTAAAGTGAGCGAAAGCTTTATTAGCTTCTGCCATCTTATGTGTATCTTCTTTTTTCTTAACTGATGCTCCAGTATTATTAGCTGCATCTATAATTTCACTAGCAAGTCTTTCATCCATTGTATATTCTGACCTTAACCTTGAATAATTTATTAATCATCTTAATGTTAAAGTTTGTTTTCTTATTGAAGAAACTTCAGTAGGAACTTGATAATTAGCTCCACCAATTCTTCTTGTTCTAATTTCTAATTGTGGAGTAATATTTTTAATAGCTTCATTAAAAACCTCCATTGGTTCTTTATTTGTTTTTTCTTTAATAATATTAAAAGCAGAATATAAGATTGATTGTGCAGTTGATTTTTTACCATCCAACATAATTCCGTTAATAAGTTTAGTAACTACTTTAGAATTAAAAATTGGATCTTCTAAAACTTTTCTTCTGGGTGCTTGATTTCTTCTTGACATTTTATCTCCATTCTCTTATTTCTTAGGTCTCTTTGTACCATATTTTGATCTTGATTGATTACGACCATTTACTCCTGCTGTATCTTGTGTACCTCTTACAATATGATATCTAACTCCAGGAAGATCTTTAACACGACCTCCACGAATTAATACTACTGAGTGTTCTTGAAGGTTATGTCCTTCACCTGGAATATAAGCTGTCACTTCCATTCCATTTGATAATTTAACCCTAGCATATTTACGTAAAGCTGAATTAGGTTTTTTAGGTGTCATAGTTGCTACACGAGTACATACTCCACGTTTGAATGGTGCGGTTGTATTTGTAGGCCTCTTTTTTAAAGAGTTATAACCGACATTAAGTGCTGGAGCTTTAGTTTTTGAAACTTTTGACTTGCGACCTTGATTTACTAATTGGTTTATTGTTGGCATTTTTAATTTCCTTTCATAACTTATTTAAATTTTAAAAAATATATTCAATTTAAATTTTATAATAACTCATTTATTATACACAACTTACCCTAGTGTATCGTAAATTTTTTTATTTTAATTTTATTAATCTATCTGAATGATTATATTTTCTACCTACTTTAGCTATATTTATTTTATTAAGTCTAACAGCATCAGCAGTAAATGATAAATTTATTTTTAAAATTGAGCTACCGACTCCATAGTAATCCACTGGAGTATTTTCATTTTCAAATTGTTTTATCTTTTTTGAAGTAAAACCAGAAGAAACAATTATTTTAATGTGTTTTCCGCCTTTTTGATCTAATTCTTTTCTTAGTAATTTTATTAAATTACTTGTAACACCATATTCTTCTTTGCCTTCTAAAGATATATCAACTAAATTAGGTGCAGTATCTACACGCACCGCTTTAATGTATTCTCCAAATTCTTTTAAAATTTTTAAAGAATCATTAATTACATTATTATTGAAATCAACTAAAACTGCTATATCATCATTTGGAAAAGAATTACGAAATGCTTTAACAGCTTCAATAACATCACCTTTATGCATTTGAATTAATGCATGGGGCATTGTACCTGTTATTTTACCTTTAGTTAAAGATACCTGTTCTTTAGTTACTTGTGTTTTTATACCGCCTAAATCTACAGCATAACCATCTCTTGATTGATTTATATAATGATCTGAACGATCACCTAAAAAAATAACTTCTTTTTGACCTGCAGCTTTAATTACATTTCTAGAATTTGTTGCTATTGAACTCATCCTTGATAGTATTCCATCAATAATACCTTCTAAAGCTCCAAAGTATTGATATTTTCCTTCAAGTTCTAAAACTACCTCTTTTTCTTTAATTACAGATCCTTCCGGTAAATATTTAATAGAATATTTTTTATATTCAGTACTTTCTTTTAATAAACTTAAAACTTCATTAATTCCACAAAGAACAACATCATTTGAACGTTGAAAAAATTGCATAGTAATTATATCTTTATTATTTTTATCTTTCATAATTTTTGATGTTTTTTCAAAGTATAAAGCTATATATTTTCTAAATTTTAAATTTATCATATTGAATAAATTATAATAAAAAAAACCTTTAATTATACAAAAAGGTTCCCTAAAGTCTTAACCATAACTCCAGTTGGTTTGCCATTTATATCAGCAGTACCTGCAACATCTAAATGTACAAAAGGTTTTTTATCAGTGAATTCTTTTAAAAACATAGCTGCTTGTTGAGAATCTTGCTTTACTTTGGATGAATAATTCATTAAATCTGCTACATCAGAAGATTTTATTCCTTTTGAATAAGCATCATTAAAAGGCATCCTTCATAAATCTTCACCTTGACTTATCGATACTTTGTTAATAATATTGAAATCTTCATTAGAAGTAGTTCAAATACCTGTATAAATTGATCCAAGTTGATAAACTACACTTCCTGTTAAAGTTGCTACATCTATTAATTTAGTTGCATTTAATTCTTTAATAGCATAAGATAATCCATCCGCTAATACTAATCTACCTTCGGCATCTGTATCTGAGATTTCAACTGTTTTACCATCCATAGATTTAATTACTGAATCTGGAGTTATAGAATTTAAAGAAAGTTTGTTATCAGTTATAACCATTACAGCCGAAATATTTGTTTTAGGTTTTTTATGAGAAATAATTTTCATTGCTCCAGCTACTATAGCTGCTCCTGACATATCGTACTTCATTCCAATAAGACCTGAATTAATTTTGATATCATAACCCCCTGCGTCAAAAGTAATACCCTTTCCAACCATTACAGTCTTTTCTTTTGAAGAAGGATCTCCTTTATATTCTAAAACAACAACTCTTGCTTCGTGTTTTGATCCTGCGTTCACAGAAAGAAGCAAGTTCATTCCTAATTCTTTTATTTTTGATTTTTCCAAAATTTTTATAAATATATTTTTATGATTAACTTCAAATTCATTTTTAACTATTTGAGCAAATTTAATTGAATGTAAAACATTTGCTGGCATTTGTTGTAAATTTCTAACCCAATTTATTGATTTAATATTAATTAAAGAGTCTTTTAATGTTTCTTTGTCTTCATTTTTAAAAATTATTGATTCTATTTTTTTATTTTCTTTTGTTTTTTTATTTCAAACAACTTCTTTAAGATATTCAATATCTTCTACCATAAATTTTGTAACTTCTTTTATTGTTATTTTATTGCTAATAAAGGTTTTTATATCAATTGTAAAACCCCTATGATTATTATTAAAAATTGATTTAATGGTTTTCCTTAAAGAAGAAACTGAATATTCTTCTTTACTACCTAAATAAATAAAAGCTTCTTTTTTTTCTATAAATTCAGTAATTATATTATTTTTTTTAATAACGTCTTTTGGGATATCTTGATTTTTAAATATACCTTTAAGAATAAAATTATTTGTTTTTGTCATATTTACCTTCTTTTTATTTTTAATATTTTTTTCTTCTATGAATATAATCAATAATTGATAATCCAAGTCCATTTTGATTATATGCAGCAGCATTTAAATTGGCTACTTTTTTTACTTCTGAATTAGCATTTGCCATAGCGTAAGAATATTTTGTTAACTGTAACATACTTAAATCGTTTCCTGAATCACCTATTGTCATAACTGTTTTAGGATCTACATTATGAATTTTACAAATTCTTAATACTGCATTTCCTTTAGAAACATTATTTTTAGTTACTTCTATGTGTAATTTGCTTATTCTAGAAATTTGCAAATTATAAAAATTTATATCTTTTATTAATTGTTTTATTTCTTTTTCTGTTTTAGATATAAATTCTATTTTATATATATCATTATAAACTTCTTTTGATAATTTTATATTTTTAAAATTATAACCAGCAGAATTTGAGCATTGCTTCTTTAATTCTTCAGAAGTATATTTATTAGTAAATATAATTTTTTCATCTCATCAGTTAGAACTTATAGACATTTTGTTAGCTTTAAATAAAATTTTATTTGCAATATCTTTATCTATTTTATCTTCAAAAATAATCTTTTTTTTTGGAACATCATAAATACAAGCTCCATTTGATGTTATTAAATATTTAGCTTTTAATTTATATGCTAATTCCTTCATATAATCAAACATACCATTTCCGGTTGATATATTAAACATAAAAGATGCATTTTTTGCTTCTTTTATGTTTCCTATTAAATCTTTATGAATTTTTTTTTCTTCTCCATAAAGAGTTCCATCTATATCTGTAAATATTATTGACATAATTTAATTATATATTATTAAAAAATGGAAAAACAATTTTTAAATATCACCTAATATGTCATCTAAAGATAATTGAGAAATTTTTTCAATTTCTTTTTCAGCATTTTCAAAGGCTTCTTCATCTGAAATATTTTTAATATCAAGAAGGGTTGAATTTTTATCTAAGTTATCAAAGCCAAATGATTTAGGAACATACATCTCTTTAGTTTTTTTAATTAAACTAAAACCTGAATTATAGTCAGAAATGCCAACTTTGTTTACTTTATGTAAAGTTATCTCTGTTGGAGAATTAAATAAAACTTGTGATGTAGGATTTGATGCAAAACCTTCTATAACAATTTGTGATTGTGATTTAACTTCTTTAAATAAACTTTTACCTTTTGTTGAACGTGAAGAAGATAATATTTTATTCATATACATACGTTTTATTCCACCTTTATTTGTTGCAAGAGTAATTATATCTTCTTTTTTTGCAACTACTAATCCAGTTACATAGTTATCATTTAAAGATATTCCTATTACTCCAGAAGCTTTAATTCCTTGTAGTGGTATTGTTGATTCGTTATACTTTACAGCTTTTGAATTAGAAGATATTATTAATACTTCCATATTTCCGTTGGTTAATTTAGCTGATGTAAGTTTATCTTCATCAGTTAACTTAAATGCAATTAAAGATTTTTTATATCTAGTTGTTTCAAATTCTGAAATATTAACTCTTTTAGTTTTACCTAATTTGGTAACCATTAAAATATTTGCTTTTAAAGAGAAATTTGATATAGAAAATGCAGTTAAAATAGATGATAATGGATTTAAAGATGCAAAGTCATTAATGTGTTGTCCAATTGATTTAAATTTAATATCTTTAATTTGATGTACAGGAATATAAATATACTTACCATCATCACATAAAACTATTAATTTGCTTAATGTGTTTGTTTTTTCTAAGAATATTAATGAATCTCCTTCTTTCATACCAAAATCAACAATATTATTTGACTCAAATGCTCTATTAGAAAAAGATTTTAAATAACCCATTTTTGTAACCGCAACATATAAATCTTCATTTTTAATTAAATCTTCTGGTTTAATTTCAATTTTGGCCATCTCAGTTTCAATAAGTGTTTTTCTTGGGGTTGCAAATTCTTTTTTAATTTCTTTTAATTTAGAAATAATATAATTATTCATTTCTTCTTCACTATTTAAAATCTTTTTACATAAAATTATTCTTTCTTCTAAATCCATTTTTTCTTTTATATAAATACTTTGATCAGTTGATGATAATCTATATAATCTTAATTCGGCTATTGCTGAAGCTTGAATTTGAGTAAATTCAAAATTTTCAATCAAATCTTTAACAACACCTGATTTAGATCCAGGTGCATTTCTGATAACCTTAATAACTTGATCTGCAATTCCTGCAACACGAACTAAACCAGTTACTATTTCATGTCTTGTTTTATCTTTATCTAGTTTATATTTTAATTTACTTGTTTGAACATTTCTTTGGTGACTTATAAAAGCTTCGATTAAATTTGATAAAGATAATAACTTAGGAACTCTATCTTTAATAGCAATATTATTATAATTATAATAAATTTGTAAATCTGTTTTTTTATATAGATAATTTAATATTAATTCTATATTTGCTTCTGGATTTAATCTAATATTTATGTGAATACCATTTCTATCAGTTTCATCAATAACTTCTTTAATTCCATAAATAGATTTATTAAATCTTATTTCATCTATATCTCTAACTAATTTAGATTTAATTACTCCATAAGGAATCTCAGTAACTATTATAGATGGTTTTGTTTTAGAATTATTTATTTCAACTTTAGATCTAATAATCATACGTCCTTTACCTACTTCAAAAGCAGAAATAATACCTTTTTTTCCTTGTACAATTCCTCCAGTAGGAAAATCTGGACCTTTTACATATTTCATTAAATCAGATAAATTAATATAATTATTTTTAATAAATGCTATTGAAGCATCAATAATTTCACCTAAATTATGTGGTGGCATTTCTGTAGCATAACCAGCAGCAATACCTTTAGCTCCATTTACTAGTAAATTAGGAAATCCTGCAGGTAAAACTGTTGGTTCTGATTCTGAGTCATCGAAGTTCGGAGCAAAAGAAACCGTATTATATTTAATACCTCTTAATAATTCAGAACTTAATTTTGAAAGTCTAACTTCAGTATAACGCATAGCAGCAGCAGGATCATCATCTATTGAACCATTATTACCATGCATTGTAACAAGAGGCATATTAATCTTTCAATCTTGAGACATACGAACCATAGCCTCATAAATTGATGAATCACCATGAGGATGATACTTCCCAATAACTTCACCAACAATACGTGCTGATTTTTTAAATGTTTTTTTATGTGTAAGACCTAAATCATTCATCGCATATAAAATACGACGTTGAACTGGTTTTAAACCATCACGAGCATCAGGTAAAGCTCGGTCTTGAATTATATATTTTGAGTAACGACCAAACCTATCAGACATTATTGTATCTAATGATTGATTCAGTACTTTATCTTTTATTGATTTCGACATAAAAGAATTATAAATAATTTATTTTAAATTAAGAAAAATTTTCTTATAATATATATGAAATTAAGGAGAAAAAAATGATAGAAACAATAAATTTAGGGATGTCTTTTAGTGATAAAAAATTATTTCAAAATGTTAACTTAAAATTTACAGAAGGAAATACTTATGGTGTTATAGGTGCAAATGGTGTTGGTAAATCAACATTTTTAAAAATACTTTCAGGTTCTTTAGAATCTACTTCTGGTAATGTAAAAATAGAAAAAGGAAAAAGAATATCTGTATTAGAACAAGATCATTTTAAATTCAACAATTTAGATGCAACATCAGTTGTTATATCAGGTTATAAAGAGTTGTTTAAAATAATGATAGAAAAGAATGCTTTATATGAAAAAGAAGATTTTTCTGAAGAAGATGGTGAAAGAGCATCAGAATTAGAAGGTGAATTTGCAATGTTGGGTGGTTATGAATCTGAATCTGAAGCACAAAAATTATTATCAGATTTAAATATTTCGAAAGATTCTTGGAATAAACCATTAAAAGAATTAAAATCAGGAGAAAAAGTTAAAATTCTTCTTGCAAGAGCTTTGTTTGGTACACCAGATATACTTATTTTAGATGAACCTACGAATCACTTAGATATGCAATCAATTAGTTGGCTAGAAAAATTCTTGGCTAATTATGAAAATACTGTTATTGTTGTTTCTCATGACTCAGATTTTTTGGATAATGTATGTACAAACATTGTTGATATAGATTTTGGTGAGGCAAGACTATTTACAGGTAACTACTCATTTTGAAAACAATCATCAGAATTGGTTCTTGAATTAAGAAAACAACAAAACACAAAAAAAGAAGATCAAATTAAAAAATTAAAATCTTTTGTTGCTAAATTTTCTGCCAACGCCTCAAAATCTTCACAAGCAACTTCCAGAAAAAAAACTTTAGAAAAAATTGTTATAGATGAAATTAAACCTTCTACAAGAAAGTATCCCTATATTAGATTTAGTCTTAATCGTGAACCAGGAAAAGAGATTTTAACTGTAGATAATTTATCTTATAAAAATGAAAAAAACGAAATTTTATTTCAAAATTTATCTTTTAAAATTTTACCAGGCGAAAAGCTAGTTATTCTAGGTGATGATGATATTGCAAAAACAAAATTATTAGATATTTTAGCAGGAGTTTTAAAACCTAGCTCAGGTTTTGTAAAATGAGGTTCAACAATAACTCATGATTATTTTCCTATAGATAATGCTTCTTTGTTTGAAAATGATTTAGAGATATTAAAATGATTGGGTCAATGAGATAAAGAGGAAGATGAACCTAAATTAAGAGGTTTTTTAGGAAGAATGTTATTTCCAGCTGATTCAGTTTTTAAAAAAGTTAAATCTTGTTCGGGTGGTGAAAAAGTAAGATTAATGATGGCTTCTATTATGTTGCGTGATTCAAATGCTTTAATACTTGATCAACCTTTAGACCACTTAGATACAGAATCAATTGATTCTGTAATAGAAGGTCTTAAAGAATATAAGTCTTCTTGTATATTTACAACTTATAATAAAGCTTTTGCTAATGAAGTTGCGAATACTATATTACACTTAGATGAAAAAGATTCTATATTTTTTAGGGGTAAATTAAATGAATATTTAAATGATGAAAGAATACAAAATGAAATAAAAAAATAAACTTTATAAATAAGTTATTTTTTTATTTTTTTTAAATATTTTATCTATAGTTGCTCCACCAATGCATTTATCACCATCATAAATAACTACTTGCTGACCTGGTGTTACAGATTCAAACAAATCATATTTAACAATTATCTTATTTTCTTTAAATTCTATAACTGCCTTAATATCTTTTTGTCTATACCTAAATTTAACTGACAGGTTCTCTTTATTAAAATCTTCTGTATTTATATTTACATCTATAGCATGTAATTCATCTGATTGCAATCAATGACTTTGAGAAGCTGGTGCAACTCAAATAATTTTTTTATTAATATCATTTCCAACTACAAAATAGGGCTCTTTCATACCTCCTAAGTTTAAGCCTTTTCTTTGACCTATTGTGTAATACATAACTCCAAAATGTTTTCCTATAACTTTATTATTAGTTATATCTATAATATCTCCTGGTTGAGTTGCTATATAATTTTTTAAAAATTCAGTAAAATTTCTTTCACCTATGAAGCAAATTCCTGTTGAATCGGGTTTATCTGCTGTAATTAATTTTTGTTCTTTCGCTATTTTTCTTACTTCTGTTTTATTTAAATCTCCTAATGGAAATAATACTTTAGATATTTGTTCTTTACTTAATTGAGATAAAAAATAAGTTTGATCTTTATTCTTATCTTTAGCCCTCATTAAAAAACCATTTTTTTGTTTTGCATAATGACCCATCGCAATATAATCTACTTCAAAGTTATTAAAAGCATAATCTAAAAAAGCTCTAAATTTAATAAATTTATTACATAAAATATCAGGGTTAGGCGTTCTACCTTTTTTATACTCTTCAATAAAATATGTAAATACTTTATCTCAATACTCTTCAATAAAATCAATACGATGAATTGGTATATTTAATTTATTGGCAACTTCTTGAGCATCTTGCCAATCTTGTTCTTGAGGGCATACTTTGGAGTTAATATTTTTATTACCTAAAATATCATTATTAATTGCAGAATCTCAATTACGCATAAAAATTCCAATGACTTCATGTCCTTGTTCTTTTAATAAATATGCTGCTACAGATGAATCTACGCCACCTGACATTCCTAATGCTACTTTTGCCATAGATTTTAATTTTAACATTATTTAAAAAAAATTATTTATTTAATGACAAAATTAAATATTTTATTTGAAATATAAATCTTTTTAACTATCTTTTTTCCGTCTATAAACCTTTTGACATTTTTATTTTCCAAAGCCTTCTTTTCTACATCTTCTTGAGATGGTTTATCATTAAATTCTAATGTAGCTCTTAATTTTCCTAAGACTTGAACTGCTATTATTATTTTTGGTTTTTTTATTTTATTTTCATCAAATATTGGTCAATTTTGATTATTAATCGGTTTTTCGCCTATTTTTTCTAATAATTCTTCTGAAATATGTGGAGCAAAAACTGATAATATTATTAAAAATTCCTTTAACTCTTCTTTTGAAGTTCCTTGTTTTTTAAATACTGAATTAACATAAACCATCATTTTTGAAATGGCTGTATTAAATTTAAGATCTTCAATATCTTTTGTGACATCTTTAACTAATAAATTAAATTCAGAAATAGTTTCGGATATTTTATACTCAAAATCAAACATTCTAATAATACGTTCTAATCATTTTCTTATACCTTTTATAGATTTTGTTGATCATGATTTTGTTTCTATTAGTGGACCCATAAACATTTCATAAACTCTTAGAGTATCAGCACCAAATTCGTCAATAATATCATCAGGATTAATGACATTACCCTTTGATTTAGACATCTTTTGACCATCAGGACCTAAAATCATACCTTGATTAACAATTTTTAAAAAAGGTTCCTTTGTATTAACTATACCCAAATCAAATAAAACTTTATGTCAAAAACGGGCATATAATAAATGAAGAACAGCATGTTCTTGTCCTCCTATATAAAGATCTACCGGCATTCATTTTTTGAATCTTTCTTTCGCTTCTTTTGATTCTATATCTAAATAAGTTCCATCATCATTTTTAAGTATGTAAGCTAAATAATATCAAGATGATCCAGCTCATTGAGGCATGGTGTTTGTATCTCTTCTATATTTTTTGCCATCTTTTTCAAAGAAAACTCACTCTTTATTGTTAGCTAATGGAGATTCTCCGTTTCCTGAAGTTTTAATTTCTTTCATATCAGGAAGTTTAACCACTTCATCAATTAAAATAATTTTATTGTCTTCATCAAAAACAACCGGAAATGGTTCTCCTCAATATCTTTGTCTTGCAAATATCCAATCTCTTAAATGATAAATAGTATTACCATCTTTATCTGTTTTTTTTCCGATTCAATTTTTTTGTAATGAAATTAATGATTTGGGTCAATTCACTTCATTTAAACCATCTAATAATTTATCTGCATAATTAGTTATTTTTAGTACTCATTGTTTCATTGGTTTTTTAACTACATCAAATTCACCACGTTCAGAAACTTTTCTTCCATCTTCTAAAATTATTATTTCTTCGTTAGCTAATACAGTACCTAATTCTTGACATCAATTTACTTCTATATCTTGAATTTCAGCTAAACCTTTTTTATACATTTGCTTAAATATTCATTGAGTTATTTTATAATATTTATGGTCTGTAGTGTCAATCTCTTTATCATAATCATATGAAAATCCCAATTCTTTAATTTGTCTTCTAAAATTATTAATATTCTTTTGAGTAAAATCTTTAGGATGATTACCTGTTTTTAAAGCATATTGTTCAGCTGGTAAACCAAAAGCATCTCAACCAATGGGATGCAAAACATCAAATCCATTAAGCCTTTTATATCTAGCTACAATATCTGTAGCTGTGTATCCTTCAGGATGACCAACATGTAAGCCTGAGCCTGATGGATATGGAAACATATCAAGAGCATAAAATTTCTTGTTATTTTTATTGCTAGTTTTAAATACTTTGTTTTTAATTCAATATTTTTGTCATTTTTTTTCTATTTTTTTGTGTTTATACATATTATTTAAATTATAAATTATATTTAATCAAAAATAAAAAAATACCTTAAATTACTTTATTGTATTTTTTGATTTTTGTTATTATTTTCTTTGTTAATATTAAAAGCTCATTCTTTTTTATGATAAACTCACATAAATGCTATCCCTCTTGGAATGTCAGCTAAAAAACCTAAAATATAAGCTACTCAAAATGGAATTCCCGTTTGTGGAGCTATTACTATCATTACTAAAGATAATCAACCAAGAAAAAAAGGTCCGGATGTAAAAATATCTATTGTAGAGACTAGGTTAACTCTACCACCAGATAATGCACAAGATTTAGATGTAACAAATCAATTTCACCAAGGAAGAAATAAAGTTAAGGCAATCATTGATAAACTTGCCTCCTTCAATACAAGGGAGTCTCTTAATTCAGCGGTATGTTTTGATACTCCAGTCAAACCTTTTGTTGTATTTTGCAAAAAACTCATATAAGGAAGTAAAATTATCCCTAATATACTAATCAAAATAAAAGGTAATGTTACAACAAGCATGAAACCATGAATTCTTTTAGAGTTTTCTTTTGCCAATTTAATATTATCTTTACCTAATTCTCCTCCAACAAATTTAGTGACTATTATATTGATAGCATTAAAAACAACTGAAATAATACCGAATATAGCCCAACTTAATCCAAGCATATCTGCAGAACCTATTGAAATATTAGGGTTTGTTGAAGAAGTTAAAGCACCAGAAGGATAACCGGCTGTATAAATTTTATTACGAATTGTAATAAAAACCATTGTTAATGAAGTAAAAATAAATATTGTTCATCTTTTCCAAAAATAAATTTGAATTTCTTTTGAAATCCCAAATATTTTTCATGGTCAAAATATAATTGGTAATTTTTTATTAATTATAAGAAATAAAGTTATAGTTGCAACTGTCAATCTAGCTGCAATAGTAGCTATAGCTGCTCCTTCCGTTTCAAATCTAAAACCACCATTCATTCAATTAAAAGAGTCTGTTCTCATAGTTAAATAATTTAATGTTATATTACTTATTAAGCCAAAAATACCAGCTATAAAAGGAAAATTTGCATTTCCTGTTTCACGTGACATATTTCCTAAATTAAATGTTATAGCAATAAGAATTCACATAAAAGATATATATTTTATATAACGTTTACCTTGATTAAGTCCTGCGTCAAAATCTGGTGAAGATAATTGATTTTTAGGTTTGGTTAAAAAAGTTCTAACCATTTCATCACCTGCAAATCAAGAAGCAAAAGCAAAAGAAATCGCAACAGTTAATGTAATTATGAATCTTATTTTCGCTATTTCTTTAACTTTCTCATAATTACCAGAATAATAAAATTGCGCTACTAAAATAGAACCTGTTGCAGATGTACCTGCAAATATACCCATAATTATTGAAGTTCAAGAATTAACTGCAAATAATCCTGCGGTAGCTCCTTTTATATGCCCAACCATAAAATTATCAACAAATGAATTAAGCGCAAATAAAAGTGAACCACCAATAACTGGAATCGCTAACATTAAAAATTCTTTTCACTGTAATTTACTCTTAGGAAAATATTCTTTTATTTTAGTTTTCATAATGAAAATATTATCATTTTTTAACTTAAATTTAATTATTTTTTTCTAAAAATACAAACTTTTTTATATAAAATAAATATAAATACTCAAACAAAAGACATTTGGATACTTGTTCCCCCTAATAAAACAAGAGCAGTTCCTGGATCTTTATTTATAAATCACCATAATAAAGTATAAATTGAAAGTAAAGCTAAAGATCCGAGAGTTACACCTAACATATAAAAAGCTTTATTTCTATTAGAAAATAGTCATACAATAATTAAACCTGATATATATCCAATTAAAGAAATTCAAGTATATCCTATTCAACCTGTTATACAATCAACTATCAAAATAGATATTATTGTTGATAATAAAGAATAGTTTGTTTTTAATAATAAAGTAGATAAAAATAAAGGAGCTGCAGTCAAATAAATTGACACTCCAGTTTTTATAAAGCCTGTCATTCCAGCCATAATTGCTAAAGCTGTTATTATGCTTGCTCTTGCTATTTGTTCAATATTTTGTCCATAAGTATTAAACTTCATATATATATTATATAGAAATTAATAAAAAATAACCCATAAGGCTATTTTAACTTCAAACCATATTCTTTTAATTGTTTGTTAGTTGTTTTAGATGGGCTTTTAGATAACGGATCAATTCCTTTTGTATTTTTTGGAAAAGCAATTACATCTCTAATTGAATTTTCATTATTTAATATAGCTATTATTCTGTCAATACCAAAAGCAATTCCACCATGAGGAGGCATCCCGTATTTAAATGCTTCTAAAAAGAATCCGAATTTTTCTTCTATTGTTTCTTGATTCATACCAATTAAATTAAAAATTCTTTTTTGAATTTCTAAATCATTATTTCTAATAGAACCACCACCAATTTCAAATCCATTAAGAACTAAATCGTAAGCTCTTGCTTTTGCTTTTTCTGGATTAATATCAAAATTACTGCTAGTTTCTTTTGAAGGTGCTGTAAATGGGTGGTGAGAAGATGTATATCTATTTTCTTCTTCATTAAATTCAAAAGCCGGCCAATTAGTAATTCAAGTAAAGTTTAATTCATTTTGTTTTGCTAGATTAAACATTTCGTTTAATTTAACTCTGACAGCACCTAAAGATTGTGTTGTAACTTTATGCTTTGATGCAACAAATAGAATTGTCCCTGAAGATAATTTGTTATCTTTAAAAATTGCATTTATTTCTTTATTTATAAATTTAAATGCTGGGCCATTTTTTTCTTGAGTTTCCGAATTATAAGAACCTCAAAATAAACCTTTCGCTTTATTCTTTAGAGCTATTTCTTCTAAAATTTTCACTTCTTTATTAGAGAGTATTTTTTCGAAAAAAATAGCTTTAATATTAATTGCTTCTTTAAATATATTAAAGTTACTTTCTTTAAAATAATTAGTAACTTCTAATAATTCGTTTCCAAATCTTAAGTCGGGTTTATCTGAACCATATTTATTTATAGCTATATCATAAGTCATTTCTTTAAATGGTATTTTGATTTTATACCCTAAATTAGTTAAAACTTCTTTTAACATTTTTTCTATAAATGTTTTGATTTCCTTTTCATCAACAAATGATATTTCCATATCTAATTGAGTAAATTCTGGTTGTCTATCGGACCTTAAATCTTCATCTCTAAAACATCTAGCTATTTGAAAATATTTTTCTATACCGGAAGCCATTAATAATTGTTTAAATATTTGAGGCGATTGAGGTAAAGCAAAAAAATTTCCCTCATTTCTTGTTGGCACCAAATAATCTCTTGCTCCTTCTGGGGTCGCTTTAGAAAGAATTGGTGTCTCAATTTCTAAAAAATCATTTTTATCTAAAAAATTTCTAATTTCTAAAATAAATTTATGCCTTAAAGTTAAGTTTTTAATCATTTTATTTCTTCGTAAATCTAAAAACCTATAATTTAAACGATTTTCTTCTTTTAATTCTAAATCATCTTTAATTACAAAAGGTGTGACTTTTGATTTAGAAAGAACCTTGATATCAGAAACTTTAATTTCAATATCTCCAGTTGCAATATTTTTGTTAATATCTTTTCTAGGAACAACTTTTCCCTTTACTTCTATAACAGATTCTTTTGTTAAGATTTCTTTTTCATTATTCAAAACTAATTGGGTTATACCTCATCTATCTCTTAAATCTATAAAAATAAGATTACCTAATTTTCTTTTGTTTGCAATTCAACCTTTAAGAATAACTTCTTTATTAATATCTTTTTTTCTTAATTGACCATTATTTATTTTTTTCATTTATAACCTTTCATTTAAAAAATCTACTATCTTTTCAATAGAAATTTTATCTTGCTTCGCTGTTTCTTGGTTTTTTATAATTACTTTACCTTCTTTCAATTCTTTTGAACCAGCAATAATAACAAATTTAGCTTTTTCATTTTTAGCTTTTTCAAATCCTTTATTTAATTTAATTGGGGATAAATTACTTTCAACTTTAAAGCCTGCCATTCTAAGCATATTAACTAATGCACTTGTTGCTGACGTTAATTCTATTTCTAAGTTAATTAAGTATATATCTAATGAATCTTCTAATTTTAATTCTAAATCTTCTAATTCATTTACTATTCTTTCTATACCCAAACCAAATCCAGTAGCAGGTAATTCAGGACCACCAAATTTATTGATCATATTATCATATCTCCCACCACCTATAAGTGTTGATTGAGAGCCTGATGTTTTTGATTCAGAAACAAATTCAAAAACTATATCAGTATAATAATCTAAACCTCTAACTAGTTTTTCTGATAATTCATATTCTACATTTGAAGCATCAAGTATATCTAAAACACCCTTTAAATAATTTTTGGATTTTGCATTTAAAAATTCTGATAATTTAGGCGCTTTTTTCATAAACTCTTTTTTACTATCTAACTTATCATCTAAGATTCTTAGGGGATTTTTATTTAATCTTTTAATTGATATTTCTGATAATTGCTCTTTATAATTATTAAGAAATTTTTTTAAGGCTTTTGAATAATTATCTCTAGAATCCTTATCTCCTAATGAATTAATTAGTAATTTAGTTTTATTTATTTTTAATTGCTTTAATATATTATTACCAAATATAATAATTTCTGCATCTGCAGCTGGGGAATTACTTCCTATTAATTCAACTCCAAATTGTGTGAATTGTCTTTGCCTACCTTTTTGTGGTCTTTCATATCTAAATAATGGTGTTATATAAAATAATTTTACTGGCATTGATTTAGAAAATAATTTATTTTCAATAAATGCACGTATTATTGATGCTGTTCCTTCGGGTTTTAAAACTAAATTTCTACCTTTTTTATCTTTAAAATTATACATTTCTTTTGATACTATATCTGTTGTTTCTCCAACGCTATTAGTAAATAAATCATTACTTTCAAATATAGGTGTATCAATTTTTTTATAATTATAAAATTTAGACATTGTTTCTAATAAACTAATAATATAATTTGTATATTTTTGTTTTTCTCCAAAAATATCTTGTGTTCCTTTAGGTCTTTTATACATTTTGTCTCCTTTTAAGTAATTTAAAAAGCCCAAAATGAGGGCCAACATACCACCTCATAAACGGACTCTTATATCATTAACGCTGATAAACGATGGAGTTACCCATTGTCTCCTGGTTGCCTAAACCATTCATTGACTATATAATAAAATTATACATTAATCTTTATAATCATTAATACCAATAATAACTTGTTCTTCTTTTTCCTTCAATTTTCAAAAATTATTTTTAGATCTTGAATTAATTCTTTTTTGTGATAATGTTTCAAGACCAACTCAAATATAAGTTGCAATAAATATTGAAGAATAAGTTCCAGAAATTAGTCCTGTCAACATAGCTATATTAAATTCTAATTTTGTTGCATTACCAAAAATTAATAATACAATTACTGATGTAATAGTTGTAATTGTTGTTAAAAAAGAACGTTTTATAGTATCTCTAATAGCTTCATTAGCAATAGATATGATTGTTGATTTATCTTTTTTCTTTTTAGATAATTTAAATTTCTCCCGTATCCTATCAAAAGTAACAATAGTGTCATTGATTGAATAACCAATAACAGAAAGAAGACCGGCAACAAATATTGGAGAAAATTCAATTCTTGTTATTATAAATATCGCCGTAACAATCAATCCATCATGAACTAAAGCCACAATTGCTGCAACAGAATAAGTTCACTTAAATCTAATTAACGTATATATTACAATAGCTAAAAATGCAATTACAATAGCTATCATCGCATCTTTTACTAAGGCCTTAGCTGTAACAGAATCAACTGAACCTCCTATTACTGAAAATTTATTGTTATCTACAATAACTTTTTTAATTAAATTAGAAACTTTTGATTGATTGATAGTGTTTTTTGATTTTATTGATATTCTTGTTCATTTTTTTTCTTGATCTTGATAAATTAATTTAACTTCACTATCTTTAACTAGTTTTTGCTTAATTAATTCTCTTTTAATTTTTTCTGCATTATTTGTTTTGATATTTTGTTGAGGGTTTGCTCCATTTACAATTGTAAACCTTGTTCCACCAGCAAATTCTATTGAAGAATTAAATCCGGAAGACATTTTACCGGCAATACCAGCAGTTATTGAGAATAATAATATTGAAGCACCAACTATAATAACAGATCCAATTGAAAATCATTTTGAACTTTTATAATAATTAAAATTTAATATTTTTTGTTTTGTTACTGATGGTTTTGAGTTGATTGTTTTTTTTCTAACTCCTATAAGCCAATATTTATTATTTATTAATCCTGAATTTATTAAAAGAGTTGAAATCATTCTTACAAAAACCAACATAATTAATAAAGTGAATATAATTGAAAGGATTAACATAATTGAAAATCCTTTTATTTGTGATGTACCAAAATAAAATAATACAAAACCAACAATTATAGTTGTGGTATTTGAGTCAAATATAGTTGATAAAGATAATTTATTTGCTATTTTATTAGATTTTTTAATTGAGCTACCGGTCCGAACTTCATTTTTCAACCGTTCAAAAGTAATAATACAAGCATCAACAGCCATACCGACGCCAATAATTAATGAAGCTATTGTTTCTGGAGAGTATTCTCCACGCATGATAGTAAACATTGTTAAAGTTAAAAACATATATAAAGCCATACCTATTGTAGAAAAAACTCCTAAAACCCCATAATTAACTATCATAAATACAGCAATTACAGAAAAAGCTATTAATCCAGCTAATATTGCTTTTTGAAATGCACTTTTACCATATTTAGCAGGAATAAACATTGAAGATTTAATTGATAATTTATAAGTTGAACTACCATAATTAATTTGATTAGCTAATTTATTAGATAATAATCTAGCTTTATTAGAACTTAAATTAGATCCTAATGAAATAATAAATTCTTGTTGGTTAAGAGATTTTGATATCTTTGCAGTTGAAATTAAATAATTTTCAGGTGAATCTAAACCATTTAATTTAAATACATTATTAGCAAAACTCCCTGAAGGTTTTCCGTCTGGAAGTTTAGTATGAATAGCATCAAATAAGTTTGTTCTTTCGTTTATCATTCCTTTTTCAAACATTTCTCTACGAAGTTGTTGATAATTGATTCACATAGAAATAGTTCCACCTTTTTCAGGTTTTTTATTTTTGCTTGTTGTTTTTGGAGTAAAATTAGCTATTGCAGCAGTCAGTTTTTGCCATTCTTTTATAGCTGATTGTTTAAGTCTAACCCTAACTACTCATTTTCCATTTTGAATATCGCTCTTTGCTTGACCTGGCTCAAAAGGTGTTTGAAATCTAGAATCAAGTCATTTCGCTGATTTTATTGAATGAGGCATACTTGGAGTAGTTATTTTATTAGGAAAAAGTCCATTTTCAAATAATGGTTGTCCACCAGTAGAATAAATTCCTAGTCTTGGTTTATTTGTTATATATTCAGCAAATTTATTAAGTTCATCTTGTGTTTTAATTCCTGATTTTTTAAATGTTATTAAACCACCGCTACTTATATATGAATTGTTAGCGATGTTTTTAATACCTAATGGATCTATATGTTTTTTAATATTTTCATAAATTTCTTGAACTTCTTGAGTAGAATAACTTCCACCATTCTTTTTGAATACCTTAACAGTTACTTCGCCACTACCACCGTATTCTCCACCAGTTTTATAATTTTTGGAAGTATAAAATTTAGTACCTAAAAATATAGTAAGTACTGTTAATAATAATGTAAAAAATAATATACAAATTCTATTTGTTTTTGTTTTAAATTTATTTAAAAATTTCATAATATTAATATTATACTAATTATTTAAGTTTTTTAAGATTTTTTAATAAAAATGTTTCACCTATTTTAGTGATTTTTCTTCCACGTGAATTTTTTAAAATATATTTTAATGACAAAAGAATTGGTTCTATATTTTTTTCTATATTTATTTTGTTATCACCTATAATTCCTACTATAGTATCTAAAGAAATGTATTTTAATTTAAAGCTGTTATAAATAATATTTAAGTATTCTATATGTTCATTATTTAAACCACCTTCATATATATTCATTGTTCTAAATGTTTTTTTTACAATATTTTCATTTATAGTATTATTTTTATTTGAACTGAAATCAATACATCTTTTCAATAATGAATTTGCATATCTTGGAATTAATCCGCAATGTTTAGCAATAATTTCACAAGATTTATCATTTATTTTATAGCCTAAATCTTTTGATGAATTTAATATAATTTCTTTAATTTCTTTTAAATTGTAGTTTATTAATTTAGATACTAAACCAAATCTACTTTTCATTGGTTCAGATATAGCAAAAATTTTTGTTGTTGCTCCAATAACAGTGAAATTTGGTAATTTCATTCTAATAATTTTAGATTCACCCTCAACACCTACAACTACATCAACAACACCTTCTTCTAATGCAGAATATAATAATTCTTCAACTTGTTTATTTATTCCGTGTATTTCGTCTATTAAAATAACATCATTTTTTTGTATGGTTGCAAAAAAAGAAAGTATATCAGATTTTTTTTCTAACAAAGGTCCTTGAACATATTTTAATTTTGTTTTTAGTTTTTTTGCAATCAATTTAGCTAATGTTGTTTTTCCAAATCCTGGTTTTCCATATAAAAGTATATGATCGCAAGTAATATTTCTTTTTAATGAAGAATTTATTATTATTTTCAAAGTTTTTATTAAATTTTTTTGACCAATAAATTTGGAAAATGAATTAGGCGTTAATAGATTCTTTTGTTTCACTAGAGAGTATCCTTATAGCTGACTCAATCATTTTTTCAACATTATCAGAAGACTCCAATTTTTTAATAACAAATTGAATTTGTTTGTTATTAAAACCTAAAGTTTTTAAGGTTGTTGTTATTTCTGATGGTTGATAGATTCTTTTAGTTGTTTTATTTTTTATTTTCATATTTTTATATTTATTTTGTAACTCAAAAATAATTTGTTGACTTGATTTTAAACCTATACCAGGTATTTCAGATAATTTTTCAAAATCTCCTTTTATAATTAAATTAATAATAAAATCTACTTGGGTTTTTAATATTACTATTCCTGTTTTAGGCCCTATTCCTGGAACAGATAATAAATCATCAAATAAAACTCTTTCTTTAAAGGTTATAAATCCATAAGTTGATTCTATATGTTCATATTTATATTCAAAAATAAAAACCTTGCTTTCTATATTCTTTTTAAATTTTGTGGAATCACTGACATAAATTATTTCTCCTATATTGGATGTTTCTAAAATAATGTAATTTTTTCCTATTGATTTTATTGTTCCTATTTTATATAATTTCATAATTCCTCCTAATTTCTTATGTCTTTTTTTACAAAAAAAATAAAAAATACCTTATCGGTATTTTAATTAAAAGATTCAGGATCTAAATTATGAAATACTTCTTGTATATCTTCGTCATCTTCAAATTTTTCTATTATTTCAATTATTTTATTCCCTTTTTCTTTATCTAATTTAATTAATTGATTTGGTTCATAAGTTACTTCTGCAATGGTAAATTTTATATCTTTAAATGTTTTTTCTAAATTATCTTTTACTCTAGTGAAATTAGTTGGATTTGTTGTTACAATATAATTTTTATTATTATTTTCAAAATCTTCTGCTCCAGATTCAAGGACATGCATCATTATAGACTCTTCATCCCCAATATTATTATTAAATTCTAAAATACCTTTTCTTTCGAATAAATAAGAAACTGAACCGTTTTTTCCTAGGGTTCCTCCGCATTTATTAAAGTATGACTTTACACTTGAAGAAACTCTATTATGATTATCAGAAAGACACATTACCATTATTGAAATTCCATTTGGTAAATAACCTTCATAAACTGTTTCTTTATAATCAATATTATCACTATTTGCACCTATAGCTTTATCTATTGCTTTTTGAATATTTTTAGATGGCATTGACCTTGCTTTAGCTTTTTGAACAGCCAACTTAAGAGATGAATTAGTATTTATGTCACCTCCACCTGCTTTTGCTGCAACCATTATTTCTTTTGAAAATTTAGCAAATTCTTTTGAACGTATAGAATCTTGCGCTGCTTTTCTATGCTTAATATTATCTCATTTACTATGACCTGCCATAATTACCTCCATATTAAAGTATAATTATTATATAATAATTAAGTATGAAATTAAAAGAATTAATAAATATAAAAGCTCTTTTTACTAAAAAAGTTAGATTTACAAATATATTAGAATACACTTTATCTATAAATACATTCAAAAAATCAAATTGAAAGGCATTTGGAAATTCATCTGGTAAAAAAATTATTAAAATATTATCTAATTTTACTACACCACAATATAATGTTATTTATTTTATGCGTAATAGATCAGGATATCAAACTTTAAGTTTTCGTCAAAATTATGATGTTATTATAACTGATAAAGATGGAACAATTTTAAAATTTGAGATAGATGTAAAACCTGGAATGATTTCTAAAAAAGTTTTTAAAGGTTATATAGTTGCTTTTCTTCCGGTTGGAACAATATTACACTTTGGATTAAAAGAAAAAGATAATTTCAAATTTAATCGTAAGTGATTTTAAAGTATGATAAAATTTGATTTATGAATAAATATATAATTGCTTTATTGTTATCTGGAATAGTTATGGTTGTACCATTTTTTTTGGGTATTATTTTACCTTTTATAAAACCAACCATTAAAAAGAAATCATATATATATTTATATTCTTTATCTTCTGGTTTTATATTGGTGTTGGGTTTATTTGGGTTAATTGCTCATCCATTAATGCATTATCTAGAAAATTCTAAAGTAAATGAAACTCAAAAGAATTTAAAAGCAATAGGTATTGCTATTGGAGCATCAACATTAGGTATGGGGGCAGCTTTTATAACAAGGCACTTTTTACATAATGATAAAAAAGAAATACATTCTAATCATCAAAATCACAAACATGAAGATTATATTTTTAATATAAAAGAATTGGAAAATGGTAAGACAAAAATTACTGTTATAGTTTTATTAGGATTACATAAATTACCAGCTGGTATTTCATTAGGTATTTTTGCTTCTTCTAAAGATGGTATTTATTTTGCGACTATAATATCTTTGATAATTCATATGATTCCAGAAACTTTAACTATCTATTATAGGCAAATTGAAATTGGAATTAAAAAATGAAAGGCACTTATAAACTCTACAATAATACAAGCAATATTGATACCTTTTATATTTATAGGAGTATCTATTGTTAGTGTTGGAGAATGAGTAAAACCTTTTGTTTTAACATCTGCAGGATCATTATTAGTTTTTACAGCTATAGTAGAGTTAATACCTGAATTTATAGATCATGATTTTACACACAACAAATGACATAAAACTATTTTATTATTTATAATCGGATTTATTTTATCTTTATCTATAATGATAATTCATAAGCATTAATAAAAAAATACCAATTAGGTATTTTTTTATTAATTTTATACTAATTCAATAATCGCCATTTTAGTATTATCTCCTTGACGTGAAGGCAATTTAATGATACGTGTATATCCACCGTTTCTTTCTTTATATTTTGGTCCCAAAACATCAAATAAATATTGTAAGGATGTTTTTTTACCATCTTTAGAAGTAATATTTCTTAAAAAAGAAGCTGCTTTACGTCTAGAAGATAAAGTGTTTTTCTTTGCTTTAGTAATCATCTTTTCTACATGACGACGAACTTCTTTGGCTCTTGTTTCTGTAGTTTTTATTTTTCCATAAATAATAACATCAGTCACTAAAGAACGCATAACTCCTTTTCTTCATTCAGAATTTCTTCTAAATAATTGAGTTGGATTAGCCATTATTCAACCTCCTCTGTAAATGTAATTCCGTGTGTTTCTAACTTATCAATAATTTCAGTAACTGATTTTTTACCAAGGTTTTTAATATTTTCTAATTCTGATAATGTTAAACTAGATAAATCAGCTACTTTATTATAACCCGCTCTTTTTAATGAATTATACGATCTAACTGATAAGTCAAGAGAAGAAATTGTTAAAGATAATGATTTGGAAGTTTCTTCTTGTTTTTGAGCTTCTTCAAATACTTCTTCTGCATCTAAATTTGATACGCTTTGCATAATTGATAAATGAGACATTAATATATGAGCTGCTTGTGCAACTACTTCTTTAGCCTCTACCGAACCATTTGTTTGAACATGTAATAATAATTCTTCTTGAATTGTTGGAGATGAAGAATTTAACTCTTTTGTTTCAAAAGATACTTTATTTACTGGTGAAAAATTTGAATCAATAGCAATTATTGAACCCGATAATTTTGTTTGTAATTTTGTTTGAACACTTTTAACAAATTCTTTATTATGTTCGAAAGATATAAAGCCTCTTCCTGGTCTTACAAATAATTCAAGATCTAAAGCTCTTGGTTTTTGAGTAGTAGCAATATATTCAGTTTTATCAATTACTTCAATACCTGCTGGTAAAATAAAATCTCCTGCAGTTACTTCACCTTTTCCTGATTTAAGAACAATAGTAAATAATTCATCATCTTTAATTTGTTCTCTATCATAAATGAATTTTATATCTTTTAAATTTAAAATTAATTGAACCACATCTTCTCTTACATCTTTGATTGTCTGAAATTCATGTGAAACTCCTGAAATTTTAACACCAAAACCTGAAAGACCACTTGTAGAAGAAATTAAAACTCTTCTCATTGCATTACCTAAAGTATTTGCAAAACCTCTTTCAAGTGGTTTTGCTGAAAATGTTGTTTCATGTTCAGAAACTTTTTTTGTTTTAACTTCTGAATATGATAATTTAATAAATTTTTCCATATAACTTAACCTCTTCTTCTAAGAACTTTTTTAGGTGGTCTTGTACCATTATGAGGAACTGGAGTAACATCTTTAACTTGTGTTACTTTAATTCCTGAAACTTCTAATTGTTTTCTAGCTGAATCTTTACCAGGGCCTGTTCCTTTTAATTCAACACGAACTTCTTTAAGTCCATGTTCTTTAGCTGATTCTGCTGCTGCTGCTGCTGCCAATTGAGCTGCATAAGGTGTTGATTTTTTTGACCCTTTATATCCAATTGCACCTGAAGATGATCATGCAAAAACATCTCCTTTTTCATCTGTAAAAGTTATAATTGTGTTATTGTGTGTAGAATGAATATGTGCTACACCAGATATAATATTTTTCTTTTTAGATTTTCTAGCCATCTTTAATTAACCCTTCTTCCCAGCCACAGTTTTTCTGGGACCTTTTCTTGTACGTGCATTTTTTTGTGTAACTTGTCCTCGAACAGGTAAACCTTTTCTATGGCGAAGACCTCTATAAGCTTTGATTTCCATTAAACGTTTTATATTTAATGCAACATCTCTTCTTAAGTTACCTTCTGTTGTAAATTTATTAGCTATTTGACGAATAGAATTTAATTGATCATCTGTTAAATCTTTAACTCTTTTATTTTCATCAATCTTTGCTTCTAATAATATTTTTTTTGATAGTGAACGACCAATTCCATGGATATAAGTTAATGAGATAACAACTCTTTTATTGTTAGGTACTTCAACATTTAATATACGTGCCATTTATTTCTCCTTTAACCTTGTCTTTGTTTATGTTTAGGATTTTTACAAATAATCCTAATTACATTATTCCTTTTGATAGTTCTACAGTCTTTACACATCTTTTTAACTGATGCTCTTACTTTCATATTTTAGTCTCCTATCAAAACGCATTGATTAAAATGTATCTTTTTAAATTAAAAATAGATATTAATGGGTGCGTTTGTATTTATGCAATATATTTTAATATATTGCTTAAAAATTATACACTTTTTTTATAAGAGTGTATAAAAAAGACAATATTGTCTATATTTTATTAAATATTTTTTCCTTTTAAAGAATTTAATTTTGAAATAATATTTTTTATAACTTTATCTTGATCTTTCTTTCAGTCTAATTCTTTAGCCCAAAATATATTATAACCTTTGGAAATAAGATATTCTCTACGTGATATATCTTGGAGATATTTATCAAAATTATTTAATTCATAATAATTATAATTATCGATATCGATTCCAAGGATATATTTATTGTTTTTTTTATCAAAAATTACAACATCAATTTCTCTTGAACCAACTCCATAATTTCTTAATATTTTATATGAAAATAGATTATCTATTAATTTCTCTAATTTTCTAACTAACTCTTCTTGAAAACTAAATTTATCAATTGAAGAATTGTTATTTAAAATATTAGTTTCTTTATCATTTTTCTTGTTAGAAAAATTTTTTTTATCAATGTCATTTAAATCTAAAAATTCTAATCATCTTTTAAAAGTAATGAAATCGTCTGAATTTGCAATTCTAACATTTTTTGATGTAATTGATTTAATAACGATCATTTTTTCTTTAGCTCTTGAAATAGCAACATTTAGGGCATTACGACCACCTTTACGTGCAATATATGTTGCTGCTATGCTTGTTTTTCTATCATATACTATAGAAGCAACGACAAGTTCTGCTTCATCTCCTTGAATATTTTCAATATTTCCTAAAAATACTTTTTGAGATTGAATTGCTTTAAATAATAAAGGGTATTCACTTACTATTAAATGCATAATAAAATCTTTTTGTTTAGAATTAAAAGTTAAAATAATAATACTATTATAATTACTTAAATTTTCTTGAGTTATTTCTACAACTTTTTTTGCTTCAACTTTATTAATGCTTTTTTCTCAAATTCCTTCAACGTTAATTGTTTCAATTGCTGTTTTTAGGTTCATTCCCTTAACATCAACAACATCTAAATTTGATTTATAAAACTCTTTTGCAGAAAAAGACATAAGTGCAGCACTTGATGATCTATAATTTTTATCCAACATAATACTATAAATACCTTTTTCTAATCCATATTCCAAAAGAGATTCAGCTTTTTCAAAAAGTTCTTGATTTTCATTATCATCTCTTGTTGAGAATCATCTACTCGGCTTCATTTGCTCGGTATCACCAGCTAAAATATGTACTTTAGCCAAGTATAAAATGGGAAGTCCAACCTCTAAAAACATCTGTGATGACTCGTCAATAATTGCATAATCAAAAGACCTTTTATTATACTCAATAAAACTTGTTTGAGGTGTTGTTATAATAATAGGGAATAAAGTTTTAATTATATAAGAAAATTTATTAATAAATTTATACGGCAAACTTCTGGCTATTTTTATTGCTCTAACAAACTTTAAATAATCTTCATATACTTCTTTTTTGTTTTCTTTTCAAGAATTAATTATAATTCTTTTTTGTTTTGATATTAAAGAGTCAATATGTCTTTCACTAGAAGAAAAAGCTGTCTTTGTAGATTCTATAGTTGAAGAATCATAAATATTAATAATGGTATCGTAATCAGTTTGAGAAAATAAAGAAACCAATTTATTTAAATCTCCTTTAAATCTTTTTTTGATTGAAGTAAAATTTGATTCCTCTAATAACTCTATTAATTCATTTGTATTCGATTTTGAAACTATGCTTTGTAACTTTTTCATTGTTTTACAAGCTTTAATAATTTTTGGGGAATGACGTTTAATTCTTATTTTATACATTCAATTATTAGCTTTTAAAAGACTTTTCATATAATTTTCTTCACTAAAAAATGATTTTATTTCTGGATAAACTATATCACTTGGAAATTCAGATATTATTTTAACGCTTTTTTTAAAATTTGAAGGAATAACACTATCGGACAATATAGAGATAAATTTAGATGCGGCCTTATATTTTTTTGATTCTTTTGCTTGACTTATAATTCCCAAATTTTTAATTTCTGTTTTAGAAATCATCTTAATGGGTTCATCTTCAATTATTTTTACTGGATTTTCAATAGCTAAAATAAAATCTTGCAAAGTTTTATAAAACTCTGATTTAATAAAGTTATTATCATTTAAAATGAAAAGAGCATACTTAGAAAGTATTCCCATACGTTTTTTAAGAACATCTAAAGCAGCTTTTTTTTGTGAAGTAACTATAGCAGTCTTTTCATTTCTTAATACATTAGCTAATATATTTGCAATTGTTTGCGATTTACCAGTTCCTGGAGGCCCTCAAATAATTGTGTCTTGAATTAAAGATGAAATCGTTGCTTTATCTTGAGAATAATTGCTATTTTGAATTCTTAAAATAGAACCTTCTTTTTGAACTAAGTTTTTAATTTTTTTTTCGCATATTTCGTGATTTTCTACACCTTCTATTAAATTATCTAGGGAATCTTCATTTATAATTTTCTGCATAGTACGACGTAATACTCCTCCAGAAGGATTAAATAATCCTAATGATACTCCAGAATGGACTTGTATTTCTTTATTTTTAATTTTGTTTTTAGGTATATTTAATAAAATATCATTAATTTTAACATTTGAAGTTTTCAAATCATATATTTTTAATAATAAATCTATTGCTTCTTGTCCGGTTGCTTCATTAAACTTAACTTCATCGGTTAAATTAAAATCTTCTTGATTTATAACAAACAATAATTTTTCATTTATTTTTCAATCACTTTCTGATTTCAATTTTAAAATGTGACTATTAAAATCTAAAGTAACCTCTTTTAATAATAGGGGGGCATATACTTCACGCTTATTTGTTTTTAATGAAATATACATTAAGCCAATATGTAAAGGTCAAACATTTTCTCTAACATTATAATCAATAACTTTTCTAATCAAAATATTTCATCTATTAAAAGCTGTATTAACTTTTGTTTTTAAATTTCTTATTAAAAATCTTTTTGTTTTTGTAAATGTAGTTTTTGTTTTTAATTCTTGTTTTATTTTTGAGTTAATTTCTTCTTTTGAAGATTCAAAATAATAAATAATTTTATCTGGATCTTCTTCTTCTTGGACTTTATTCATAAGCAACTTAATATCACTTTCTATTAAAGGAATTGAAAAATTGTTTTGATTTAATATTTTATCTATAACATTTTTTCCAAATTTAGTATGCACATCAAAAGAACTGATATTATTAATACGAGAAAATATGGATTGTTCTCTTCCTTTAATATCTAAAAGGTTATTTAATATTTTATTATATTTTTTTTTTCTTTCTTTTAAATCCATATCCATAATATATAATCAATTCTCCTTTAATGTAAATTATAACACTTTAAATTTAAACACATCTAATTGGATTAAATAAAAAATAGTGATATCTTTTTAGTCATTATGCCTAAAAGTTATTCTTCCACGAGTTAAATCATATAAAGAAACTTCTACATCAACTTTATCACCTTTAAGGATTCTAATATGATGTACACGCATTTTTCCTGAAACCCGAGAATTAACAATAATTCCATTTTCTAATTCAACATCATACTCTAATGTTGAATGGGCTTTTACAACCCTTCCTTGCATTTTAATAACATTTGAAGCCATTTTATAAATCTCCTTTCGTTAAAATAATTCCATAACCGTTTTTTATTAATACTGTCTCTTCATAATGAGAAGAGTTTTTTCCGCTCAAAGATTTAACAGTTCAACCATCATTTAATATTTTTATTTTTTGACTCTTTTGTAATAGCATTGGTTCTATAGCTATTACCATACCATCTTTTAATAATGGCCCTTTACTTACTTCGGGTTCATTAAATATATAAGGTTCCTCATGTAAAGAAGAACCTATTCCATGACCTGAAAATTCTTTAGGTGTAAAAAAACCATTATTTTTTATTACAAGACCAATAGCCTTTGAAATATCTCCAACTCTTGAACCTGGTTTAATTGCATTTAACCCTGCTTCGAAAGCCTCTTTAGCAGTTTTAATTAAGTGTTTGTCTTTATTAGATAAATTTCCTAAACCTATTGTAAAAGCTGTATCAGAATAATATCCTTTATAAATACAACCCATATCTATTTTAATAATATCACCATTTTTAAAAGGTTTATCATTTGGAATTCCGTGAATTAAATCATCATTTAATGAAATGCATAAAGTATTTTTAAAACCTTGGTAACCTTTAAAAGCAGGTTTTGCTTCTAATTCCAAAATTCTTTTCTCTGCATATTTATCTAATTCAATAGGAGTTAATCCTGGTTTAATAATTTTTTTTAATTCTTTTTTAACTTTAGAAATAATTTTACAAGATTTTTTAATCTTTATAATTTGCTCTTCATTATAAATATTAATCATTAAATAGTTTGCCTTTTATTTCTTTAATTATTTTATCTGGATTCGTTGAACTATCAAACGCTTCTAAAATTCCTTCTTTTTTATAAAACTCAATTAAAGGAATTGTTTCTTTTTTATAAGTTTTTATTCTATGCTGAATAGCTTCTTTAGAATCGTCTTTTCGTTGGGTTAATTTTTCTCCATCAATATCACAAATACCTTCTTTTTTTGGAGGTTGAAATTTAATGTGATATCCTGTTTTACATTTCAAACAAGTTCTTCTACCATTAAGTCTTTTTATTATTAAATCTTCTTTTGTTTCTAAAAGAATAGCTACATCTATTTTTGTATTGTCTCTCAAAAATTTTGTTTGTGGTATTGTCCTTGGATATCCATCTAAAATATAACCATCTTTAGCGTTTGGGTTGTTAATTGATTTTTCTATAATTTTATTTGTTAGATCATCAGGAACATAATCTCCTCTTTGAGTTATTTCTATAATCTTTTTTCCTAACTCTGTATTATTTTTGATTTCGCTTCTAAAAATATCTCCTGTTGATATATGTGGTATATCTAAATCTCTTGCAAGCAATTTAGCTATTGTTCCTTTACCAACTCCAGGTGCACCTAAAAATATAATTTTTCTTATCATAATAAACCTCCGTTTTCTTGTTCTTTGGTTTTAATTTTTGAAATTTTACGAGTATTACTTCTTGTTTTCATTTGTTGTCATGTTTCAATTGCAACAGAAATCAAAATTATCATTGAAGTACCACCAAAAGTGGCTTGAACTCCTTGTTGAGTTGAGTTAAATATAAATATTTGCATTAAATAAGTAGATGTTCCTATTAATGTTAAATATATTCCCGAAAATATAGATAATCTTAATAAAGTTCTTGTTATATATTTTTCAGTGTCATTACCTGGTCTAATTCCAGGAATAAATATACCTGATTTAAAGAAATTTTCTGATATTTTTGCGGGTTGAAATATTAATAATGACATAATAATTGAAAAGAAAAATGTTACACAAGCATAAATTGAAAGGCCAATAGGTTTTGTAAATGTTAAATTATTAAGTATCCATTCTCTTTCATAAGATCATTTTGGAAGTAATTGCGAAACTTGTAATGGTATTATAACAACAAGCGCAGAAAACATAATAGGAATAACTCCGGCTGTATTTAATTTCATTGGTAATTTAGACATTTGTTTAGCATCGTTAGTCATACCCTTACCTGTTTGTTGTAGTGGTATATGACGTTCAGATTTATAAATAAATGAAATTAAAAATATTAAAGTTAATATTAAAAATAAATAACCAATAAAATTAACTGCACCAATAAAAACAGAGGAAGTGCCAGGTTGAATAAAATAATTAAATGATGCTCTAAGTTTCCCTGGTAAAGCAACAGCTACTCCAGAAAATATGATTAAAGAAGTACCATTTCCTATACCATTCTTAGTAATACTTTCTCCCAAAAATAATGTAAACATAGATCCAGCTAAAAGAATTAATGGTAATCCAATATATTGAAATCATACTTCGCGTAATCTAGGTATTAGCGTTAATATTTGATTTGAAATAAAAGATTGAGATATTGTAATAGCTTGAAATATACCAATTATCAATGTTATTCATCTAGTAATAATATTAATTTTTCTTCTTCCTGATGCTCCAGAATTAGCAAGTCTATATAAAGGAGGGAATATCTCTGATTGTAAAATGGTCATTAAAATTGAAGCTGTTATATAAGGAGAAATTCCTAAAGCAACAATTGAAAACCTATTGATTGCTCCTCCTCCCATTAAATCCATTAAACCTAAAAATGATGATGCAGAATTAAAAGCATCTCTATTAACAGACTTAACTCCAGGAACTGTTATTGTTGCTGATATTCTAAAAATTAATAATAATAATAATGTATAAAGGGTTTTTTTTAATAGTGGTTTATTATTTAAAAAAAGTTTTGTTTTTCTTCAAAATATACGAATTGCTTGATTTGAACGTCTTAATCCTTTTCCAAATAAATTATTTTTTCTTATTTTTATTTTAGTTAAGTTTTTTTTAGTTTTTTTTATTTTAACTTTTTTATCTTTTTCCATAATATTCTCCTTCTCTTAAAAAATTATTCTAATTAATTTTAACATTTTAAAGGTAATTTTTTTTAAAAAAGAAAATAAAAAACAAAGCTTATGAACTAGTAAACTAATTATATATTCTTATAATAATGGGGTTTTTAATTTTTATATCATAAAATTTAAATAAAAATAATAAATTATAATTAGAAATATATTTAAAAAAATAATTCAAAAAAATATAATATATAAATAAAAAGTTTTGACATTAAAAAAACACTAGCGAATACCAGTGTATATTTAAATCTAAAATGAAGAATTAGTTTTTATATTTTATTAAATAATTGTTTTTATTTAACTAATTCTACTTTCCCGCCTGCTTTTTCAATTGCTATTTTAGCTTTTTCTGAAAATGCATTAGCTTTAACTGTTAATGCTATTTTAATTTTCCCATTATTTAATATTTTAATTGGAGCATCTTTCTTTCTGACTATTTTTAATTCCAATAATTCTTTAATGGTAACAATATCATTAGCTTTAAATTTTTCATTTAATTTATCTAAAGAAACAATTTGATATTTAATATGATTTATATTTTTAAATCCACGTTTTGGCAAACGTCTAAATCAAGGGTTTTGACCCCCCTCAAATCCTGGACGAACTCCTCCACCAGATCTTTTATTTTGTCCTGATTCACCCTTACCGGCAGTTTTACCTTTACCTGCAGCATGACCGCGACCTTTTCTTGTTCTTTCTTCCCTTGAACCTTTGGTAGGTTTTAAATTATGTAATTTCATATTTTCTCCTTACCCTTTAATATATTCTACTTTAATATCTCTAAGTTTAGCAATTTCTTCTATTGTTCTTAATTGCTTTAAAGCTTCAATAGCAGCTTTAACTGAGTTTGTTTTAGATCTTGAACCTAATGATTTTGTATAAATGTCAGTATAACCTGCAAGTTCTACAACTGTACGAATGGCACCCGATGCAATAATACCTTTACCTTTTGGTGCAGGTTTAACAAGAATGCTTGATGCCAAGAAATTACCTATTTGTTCATGAGGAACAGTTCTTTTGTCAATTATAGGAGCAATAATCATATTATTTCTTGCATCTTTAATTGCTTTTTTGATTGCATCAGGAACTTCATTTGCTTTTCCATGACCTCAACCAACTTTACCTTTTTTATTTCCAATTACAACTAATGCTGAAAAAGAAAATCTACGTCCACCCTTCACAACTGTTGTAACTCTAGCTATATTAACAACTCTTTCTTCGAACTCTGTTTGACGCCTATTATTAAATCTTCCGCCATTACGTCTTCCACCTCTTGAGTTTCCGTTTCTTTGACTTCCTTGTGGTTTTGAAGTTTTTGTTATTTCTTTTTTAGTTGTTGACTTTTGTTCTTCTTTATCTATTTTTTTTGTTTCAATAGTTTTTGTATTTTTATGAGGTTCATTAGCTATAACTTTCTCTTCTTCTTTTAATTTAGTCATTAGAATTTCACCCCATTTTCTTTAATGCTTTCTGCTAAAGCTTTCACTCTTCCATGATAAATATATCCTGAACGATCAAATACTACTTTCTTAACTTTTAAATTAGATATTTTTGTTCCGAAATCTTTACCAACTTTTTTAGCGGCTTCTATATTTCCGCCATTTGATAATTTGAGCATAATTGAGGAAGAAGTTGCCAAAGTTTTTTTAACTTGATCATCAATTAATTGTACTTCAATATTTTTATTTGATTTAAATACTACAATTCTAGGCAAAGTAATGTCTAATCTATTTTTTATTCTTAAGTGTTTTCTAATCCTCACTTTATTTCTTGATATTTTAGCCATTATTTACCTGCTGCCTTTCCTTCTTTTCTTCTTATTTGTTCATTTTTATACATTATACCTTTACCTGAATAAGGGTTTGGTCTTCTTATATCCCTAATTTGAGCAGAAAATAAACCTACTTTTTCTTTTTCTATTCCTTCAACTTTAATATTTACTTGTTTGTCAACTGTAACTGTAAGTTCTTTTGGAATATTTAATTTATGAGGATGAGAATATCCTGCATTAATAATAAGTTCATTACCTTGAATAGATGCCTTATAACCAACACCTTTAATTAATAATTCTTTAACAAAACTTTTTGAAACACCCTCAATCATATTAAAAATTAATGAATTAGTTGTACCATGTAATTGTTTTGTATGTTTTTCTTCATTTGCACGAACTGTTGCTACTTTATTATCTTTTACTTCAATTGCTATTAAAGGTGAAAATTCATATGTTAATATACCTTTCGCACCTTTTACTTCAACTTTTGTTCCTGTTACTTTAACTTCAACGTTTTCAGGAATCATAATTATTCTATTACCTATTCTAGACATAATTTATCACACATAAGCAATTACTTCGCCACCCATACCGGCTTTTCTTGCTTCCCTATCTGTTAACATACCTTTTGAAGTTGAAATAATAGCTGTACCAAAACCTGAAAGAACTTTTGGTAAATCTTGTTTTGAAGTATATACACGTAACCCTGGCTTTGAAATTCTTTTTACACCAGTTATTGCACGTTGTGTTCCTTTGTATTTTAAATTAATGACAATTTTTTTGTTAATGCTTTCACCTTCTACTTTAAAATTAACAATAAAACCTTCAGTTTTTAATATATTAGCAATTTCTGCTTTCACTTTTGAGTGAGGCATAGTTACATCTTTATGTTTTCTTTGATTAGCATTTTTAATTCTTACTAACATATCTGCTATTGGATCTGTAATGATTCCCATAATTATCAACTCGCCTTTCTTAATCCTGGTATTTTACCTTCGTGAGCTAATTTTCTAAAGCACACACGACAAACTTTAAACTTTCTAATAACTGAACGTGGACGCCCACATAATTCACAACGAGTATATTCTCTTGAAGAGAATTTAGCATGTTTTTTTTGCTTTACTTTTAATGATTTTTTTGCCATTTTCTATCCTTTACTCTTTACATTTTTTATAAAAGGCATTCCTAATAATGTTAATAATTCTCTTGCTTCTTCATCTGTTTTTGCTGAAGTTACAATAATTATATCTAAACCTCTTATTTTTCTAACTTTATCAAAATCAATTTCTGGAAAAATAATTTGTTCTTTAATTCCTAAAGAGAAATTTCCTCTTCCATCAAAAGCTTTAGGATTTACACCTCTAAAATCTCTAATACGAGGTATTGCCACTGAAATTAATTTATTTAAAAAATCTCACATACGATTTCTTCTTAATGTAACTTTTCCTCCCATTGGCATACCTTCACGTAATTTAAATGATGCTAATGATGATTTAGCTCTTGTCGCTAATGGTTTTTGTCCAGTTATAGACTCAAGCTCTTTTAAAACTTCTTCTATTGCTTTTGAATTCGAAACTTCATTACCAGCTGTCTGATTTATGATAATTTTTTCTATTTTAGGTATTTGCATAGGTGATTTGTATTTAAATTTCTTTTGTAAAGAATTTTTAACTTCTTTATTATATTTTTCTTTTATTATTGACATAAATCTCCTTTATTAAATAGCTTTCCCATTTTTCTTTGCAATACGAATTTTCTTACCTTCTTTTTTATCATAACCTACTCTTGAAGGAGAATTTTTTTCTTTTCCTAATTTTACTGATATAGAGACATTGGATATATGTATTGGTGCTTCAAACTCTTGGATGCCTCCATCCGGATTTGTCTGTGATGGTTTTACGTGTTTCTTTTTAATATTAATTTTATTGATTGTTACCGTTTGTGCTTTAGGATTAACATTTAAAACTCTACCTGTTTTACCTTTTTCTGATCCTGATATTACAATTACTTCATCATTTTTTCTTATTTTCATAGTGACTCCTTAATTAAATAACCTCAGGTGCTAACGAAACAATTTTCATATAACCAGCATCACGCAATTCTCTTGCTACCGGTCCAAATACACGTGTACCTTTGGGTGTTTTATTGTCATTAATGATAACCACAGCGTTATCATCAAATTTAATATGTGATCCATCTTTACGTTTCACACCATATACTGAACGCACAATAACTGCACGAACAACCGATCCAGCTTTAATATTCCCATTTGGAGCTGCTTTCTTTACAGAGCAAACAACAATATCTCCTATATTTGATGTTTTAACTACAGATCCACCTAGATTTCTAATGATACCTACTTCTTTAGCTCCAGAATTATCTGCTACAAGAGCTCTTGACATTTCTTGTAACATTATTCACCATCCTTAACTTTTTTAAGTACTTTTACTAATCTAAATCTTTTTGTTTTAGAAATAGGTCTACATTCATCAATTCTTACAAAATCGCCAAGATTAGCATCAACTTTTTCTGTATGAACTTGATATCTTTTTGTTGACTTAAACCGCTTTCCATAAAGAGAGTGTTTTTTGTATATTTCAACTGCAACAACAACTGTTTTTTCGTTCTTATTTGATACTACTGTACCACTAAGAGTTTTACGTGATGTTTGTCTTTCCATTATTTATCTCTCTCTACTATTGATTTTTTATCAATAGGTTTAGTTTGTGAATTTTTTAAGGGTTTTTGTTTTATAATATTTTTAATTTTTGAATTATCTATACTTATTTTTGAATTTAATGCTGAAAAACATCTAGCAATATCTTTTTTAACAGCTTCAATTTTATGTGTTTGTTCCAATTGCCCTGTGGCATTTTTGAATCTTAATTGAAATAATTGCGCTTTAAGGTCATCAATAAGTTTTTTAATTTGAGTTGTTGATTTTGAACTTAAATCTTTCATTAACATTATTTTCCTCCCTTATCTGCAGCAATTATTTTTGCTTTAACAGGTAATTTATGCATTCCTAATCTTAATGCTTCTTTAGCTATTTCTTCATTAACTCCTGATACTTCAAACATCATAGTTTGTCTTTTAACAACTGCGACTCACTTATCAGGAGTACCTTTACCTTTACCCATACGAACTCCAATTGGTTTAGAAGTTTTAGATAAATGAGGAAATATCCTAATAAAAACTTTTCCTTCACGTCCCATTGCACGTGTAATAGCTATACGAGCAGATTCTATTTGACGATTTGTAATTCAATTTGAAGTTTGAGCTTGTAATCCATATTCACCAAATGAAACTTTGTTCCCTTTTGTTGCTGTTTTATCATGGTTAATACGGAATGGCCTTCTATATTTTGTTCTTTTTGGTTGTAACATTATTTATTCCCTTCAAGTTCTTCGCCTAATGAGATTCAAACTTTGATACCAATAGCTCCATATGTTGTTCTAGCTGTTGCTTGTGCATATGAAACCTTATTCCTTAAAGTATGAAGTGCCATAATTCCTTCTTGATAACCTTCCGCTCTAGCCATATCAGCACCATTTAAACGTCCTGATACTTGAGTTTTAACACCTTTTGCACCAGCAAATAAAGCTGCTCTCATAGCTTGTTTTTGGGCAATCCTAAATGATCCACGATTTTCTAATTTAATAGCTATTTCTTCCGCTACTAATCTAGCATTTAATTCAGGCTTTTCTATTGTAATTACTTGAGCATTTAATTTTAATTTTCTATTTCTTGTATGTTTTTGAATACCTTTGATGAATTTTTCTAAATTTTGTCCATTTTCTCCTAATAATATTCCTGGTTTTGAACTGTACAAAGTTAATTTAACTTCTTTTTGTTGATTTCTTTCTAACTCAACTCCACCAATTTGATATTTTCTTATAAACATTTCAATATATTCTCTAATTCTTTGATCTTCAAGAAGAAATATTGAAAACTCTGATTTATCAGCGTATCATACAGATTCATGTTTTTTAGTGATTCCGTAACGGAATCCATTTGGATTTACTTTTTGTCCCATAATTTCTCCTTTTATTTTTCCTCAACTATAATACCAAGATGAGATGTTCTTTTTAAAATTGGATACGCTCTACCTTGTGATCTAGGTTGAAATCTTTTTAATGTTGGTCCGTCATTAACAGTTACTTCAGTAACAAATAATTTTTCAGCATTCATTCCATGATTATTTACTGCGTTTGCAATTGCTGAATTTAATAACTTTAAAAATAATTTTGATGATTTTTTATTAGTGTTATTTAAGATTGCAATAGAATCAGCAATTGATTTATGTCTAAATAAATCAGCTACTAACCTTGCTTTTCTAGGGGATACTCTTTGAATTTTAATTGTTGCTTTTGCTTTAGCCATTATTTCTTACCTTTATCTTCCCCGTGCCCAGTATAAGTTCTTGTAGGCGCGAATTCTCCTAATTTATGTCCAACCATATCTTCTGTAATATGTACATCAAGAAAGTCTTTGCCATTATGAACTTTAAAATTTAAACCGACAAAGTTTGGAAATATAGTGGATCTTCTTGATCAAGTTTTAATCGGAATCTTTTTAGCTCCGCCATCGACAATTGCTAATACCTTTTTCATTAAGTGATCATCACAAAAGGCACCTTTTTTAAGTGATCTTGCCATTATTTACTTCCCTTTCTTCTTCTCATAATTAATTTTGTAGAAGATTTTTTATTATTTCTAGTTTTAATTCCAAGAGCTTTTTTACCTCAAGGTGTCATTGGTGCTTTTCTACCAATTGGTTGCTTACCTTCACCACCACCATGTGGATGATCTACTGGATTCATTACAGAACCACGAACTGTAGGTCTAATTCCTCTATGTCTATTACGACCAGCTTTACCTCAATTAACAAGAGAATGTTCTTCATTCCCAACAACACCAATTGTTGCTTTGCATGTTGAAAGTATCTTTCTAACTTCACCTGATTTAAGTCTGACTATAACATACTTACCTTCATCTTTACCAAGAATTTGAATTGATGTTCCAGCTGAACGGGCTAATTGACCACCATGTCCTGGATGTAATTCTACATTATGTACTATTGTACCTTCAGGAATATTTGATACTGGTAATGTGTTACCTATTTTAATATCTGCATTTGGTCCAGAAACTATTTCTGTTCCTACTTTAAGACCCTTAGGTGCAAGAATATATCTTTTTTCTCCATCTTTATAAACTATCAATGAAATATTTGAAGATCTATTTGGATCATATTCAATTGTAGTTACAATAGCAGGTATTCCATCTTTATTTCTTTTAAAGTCAATCATCCTATATTTTCTTTTAACTCCAGAACCTTTATGTCTAACTGTAATAGATCCTGAATTATTACGACCAGCATGAGACTTTAATTTTGATAATAATGATTTTTCTGGTTTATGACCTGATAAATTATTTTTATAATCAAGTGTTGTCATATGTCTACGACCATTTGTTGTTGGCTTATATTTTTTTATTGCCATAATTTCTCCTTTGTTTGAAAATGTTTGCGGCGTTTATCTTCCAAACATTATTTATCCGCTTTTTTACTACTTTTTTTAGCATCAATTTTAATTGATTCTTTTTTTACTTCAGCTTCTTTGGCTTTAGCTGCTATTTTTTCTGCTGCTTTTTTTTCTGCTTCAGAAGGTTCTTTATTTAATTTTGTTGTTTTTGTTGTTTTTGTTGTTGTTTTACTTTTAGCAGTTACTTCTTCAGGAAATAAATTAATTGTTCCTTCTAATAAAGTAATGATAGCTTTTTTGTGTCTTTTGGTAAATCCATGAAATCTTCCGAGTTTAGTTGGTTTTTTTTGAACATTAAAAATATTTACTTTGGCAACTTTAACCCCAAAAATAAATTCTATAGTTTTTTTGACTTCTGTTTTATTTGTTCTAAAATCAACTGCAAATGTAAAAATATTTTTTTCCATTTGTGAATATGTTTTTTCAGAAAGTATTGGATATTTTATAACCTCATTAATATTCATTATTTCACCACCTCTACTAACTTCTTAATGTGTTCATTTGAAAATACAATTATATCAGCATTAATAATTTTTTCTATTGATATTGAATTGAATTTAATTGTATTAGCATTTTTAATATTTGAAGTTGATTTAAATACTTTTTCATCTTCAGTAATAATTAAAACTTTTCTTTGTGTTTTACCCATATCTAAACTAGAAATAAAATCAATCATTTTTTTTGTTGATATTTTTGTTAATTGTATATTTGTTACAAATATTGAATTTTCTTTTGATTTTAATGTAAGTGCTGAAGATAAAGCTAATTTTCTAATTTTTTTATTTATAGATAAAGTATAGTTTCTTTCTGGAGTTGGTCCAAAAGCTCTGGCCCCACCAACTCAAACGGGTGATTGTCTATATCCTGCACGTGCACGACCTGTACCTTTTTGTTTTCAAGGTTTAATTCCAGATCCTGCTACTTCACCTTTGTTTTTAACTTTGTGAGTACCTTGCCTTAAGGAAGCTCTTTCAGAAAGTATTACATCAAAAATAGCTTGTTTATTAACTTTAACTCCAAATACTTCTTTAGGAAGATTAGAGGTTGGATTAATTGTTTTTTCTATTTGTTTTTTTGGTTCTTTGGAAACAATTTTATTTTCAACTATTTTAGTTGATGATGCAGTCTTTTTTTCAACTGGTTTAGTTGATGATGCAGTCTTTTTTTCAACTGGTTTAGTTGATGATGCAGTCTTTTTTTCAACTGGTTTAGTTGATGATGCAGTCTTTTTTTCAACTGGTTTAGTTATTTTTTCAGTTGCTGTAGATGTTTTTTTATTTTCCGCCATTTGCATCTCCTTTTTCTTCTTTTGTTTCAACTAAAGGTTTTGTTTTTGCATCTTCTTTTTCTTCTTTTGTTTCAACTAAAGGTTTTGTTTTTGCGTCTTCTTTTTCTTCTTTTGTTTCAACTAAAGGTTTTGTTTTTGCATCTTCTTTTTTAGCTTTTTCATCTTTTTTTAATTTATCTTTAGCGTTTTTTATAGATATTTCTAATTCTTCTATAGATATTTCTGGATTATTATCAATACCCAATTTTTTAGATTCTTCTAATAATTTATTTTTGCGTATAACAATATTAAAATCTATTAATTTTAAAGGTTCTCTTTTAGATAATCCTTTAATAGATTCTTTAATTACCACAAAAGATTTTTTAGGTCCTGGTATTGAACCTTTAATTAAAATAATATTATTATCTAAATCAATTGAAACAACTTCTAAATTTTGAATTGTAGTAGTAACATTACCATACTGTCCAGGCATTGTCATTCCTTTAACAACTTTATTACCTGATATGTCACCAAGAGAACCTGTTTGTCTTTGCGGTTGAGAACCACCTCCACCACCATGTGATTTAGGTCCTATTGATTGATTGTGTCTTTTAATTGCACCTGAAAACCCGTGTCCTTTTGATGTTCCTTGTATATCAACTAAATCTCCTGTTTCAAAAATTGAGGCATTTAAAATTGTTCCTAATTCATAGCCTTCCATTCCTCTAATTTCTTTAACGAAGCGCTTAGGTGTTGTTTTTGCTTTTTTAGCATGACCTAATTCTGGTTTATTAGATCTTGTTGTTTTTTTATCTTCTACCCCAAGTTGGAGTGCAACGTAACCATTATTTTCTTTTGTAAGAACTTTTGTTACAACATTAGGTTTAACTTCAACTAAAGTCACCGGTATTAATTTACCTTGTTCTGAAAATAGTTGTGTCATTCCTACTTTACGTCCTAAGATTCCTTTCATAATATCTCCTTTTTAATATTTACCTTTTTTATTCATGTTGGAATTTTTTTGATGTATTCTTGCAACTACTTATTCTTAACTTCGACCTTAACACCTGATGGTAAATTAAGTCTAGTTAGTTTATCCATTATTGCTTCATTAGCATCATTTAAAATAATTAGTCTTTTATTTGTTCTGATTTCAAATTGTTCACGTGATTTTTTATTAACATGAACTGATCTTAAAACTGTAAATACTTCTCGCTTAGTTGGTAAGGGAATAGGTCCTGAAACCTTAATACCCTCTTTCTTAGCTGTTTCTACAATTTTAAGAGCAGCTGAATCAACTAAAGATGATTCAAACGCTTTAACTTTAATAGTAACTTTTCCCATGTTGTTCCTCCTTTGTTCTTATTGAACTACCTCCACATAAATACCCGATCAACAAGAACAACTAATTTTGGTGTATCGGCAACCTTATGCTTCATTGGTATAGTTGCTAAATAATTTTAACATATAATTTTTAAAAGTCAATAAAAAAACCACCCTTTTTGGTGTATCGTTTTTTTATTTGTATATTTTAAATAAAATATAGTTTTTGAGGTGATTTTTTGGTAACAGAAATATTGGTGCTTTTTTTTGGGTTTTTTTTATTTGAATTTTTTTTATTTAAAAATTTTAAAGGAAGTGCTATTGAAGAAGAAATTACGGCAGCACCCAAAATTCCTGTTAATACTACTGGTATTTTATATTTTTTATTATAATATTTAATTTTTATTTTTATATAACTATCTGTTTTATTGTTTATTTTTTTATTCATAATTATAAAAATTATACCATTTTTATTTTTTAAAAATTATTTTATAACTTGTAGAAAAAATGAATAAAAAAATACCTAACTGATTAGGTAATATTTTCTAGAACTTTGAAAACTGAATAGCATTTTGTCTTTTTTTGTGACGTCCAATTCAATAAAATAACTTAATTAAATAAATCACTTATTAAACCGTTCAATTTATTAGTACTGGTCACCTAAATGTATCGCTACACGTACAGCTCCAGCCTATCAACCTCGTAGTCTACAAGGAATTTCAAGGGAATACTCATCTCTAAGGAGGCTTCCCGCTTAGATGCTTTCAGCGGTTATCCTTTCCACATTTGGCTACTCTGCTATGCCGTTGGCACGACAACAGAAACACCAGTGATGTGTCCACTCCGGTCCTCTCGTACTAGGAGCAGCTCTTATCAATATTCCAACGCCCACATCAGATAGGGACCGAACTGTCTCACGACGTTCTGAACCCAGCTCGCGTACCGCTTTAATGGGCGAACAGCCCAACCCTTGGAACCGACTTCAGCTCCAGGATGCGATGAGCCGACATCGAGGTGCCAAACCTTCCCGTCGATGTGATCTCTTGGGGAAGATTAGCCTGTTATC
>JAAEOJ010000336.1 GCA_024244685.1 Mycoplasma sp. | reverse complement strand
TTAACGAGATTCCCACTGTCCCTATCTACTATCTAGCGAAACCACAGCCAAGGGAACGGGCTTGGATTTATCAGCGGGGAAAGAAGACCCTGTTGAGCTTGACTCTAGTCTGACATTGTGTGATGACTTAAGAGGTGTAGTCGTAACTGGGAGCGCAAGCGCCAATGAAATACCAGTACTCTTGATGTTGTCGCACTTATTCGGTTAGTAGGAGAGAGGTCACTCACGTGATCTCGTTTTCTAGTATTAAGCGTCCTCCTGAGATGGGTCGGTCTTTCGGGGCTGGCTCGCCTCAATTATAGGATGGTTCGCGATCCTTGCCGGAGACACTGTCAGGTGGGGAGTTTGGCTGGGGCGGCACATCTGTTAAATAATAACACAGGTGTCCTAAGATTAGCTCAATGAGAACAGAAATCTCATGTGGAACAAAAGGGTAAAAGCTAATTTGATTTAGATTTTCAGTACGAATATAAACTGTGAAAGCATGGCCTAGCGATCCTTTAGTTTGTCGCAC
>JAAEOJ010000335.1 GCA_024244685.1 Mycoplasma sp. | reverse complement strand
TGGTATATCTTTACCATTTGACAGCCTACCAATGGGAGATCCACATAGGGAAATACCAAATGTGTATTCCAGTTGAATAAATTTTGGCAATGGGAGTACATGTAAAACTTTAGGCAACCAAATCCACATTTTTTCAAATTGACTACATATTGCTCCAAGAAATAATAATGGTATATCTTTACCATTTGGTAGCCAACCAATGGGAGATCCACATAGGGCAATACCAAATGTGTATTCCTGTTGAACAATTTTTGGCAATGGGTGACCTACATCTACTTCTACATGTAAAACTATAGGCAACCAAATCCACATTTTTCAAATTGACTACATTTTGCTCCCAGAAATAATAATGGTATATCTTTACCATTTGACAGCAAACCAATGGGAGATCCACATAGGGAAATACCAAATGCGTATTCCTGTTGAATAATTTTTGGCAATGGGAGACCTAGATCTACTTCTACATGTAAAATTTTAGGCAACCAAATCTGCATTATTCAAATTGACTACATTTTGT
>JAAEOJ010000334.1 GCA_024244685.1 Mycoplasma sp. | reverse complement strand
CCATCAATTCGTTCTCATGTTCGGTCCAAATGAGTTTGATTTCTTGTAGATGAACTCCCAACTTAATGGATCGATGAAACGTCCAAATATATAACAGCAGACGAGTGTAGCAGCACTGTTTGTAGACTTCTCTATCTTCAGAAACTACCTTCGGACGTACGGAATCGATGTAATATGCATGGAATAAGGCATCCAAGGGCTCCTTTGGGGTGTCCCAATACTCCCGAAAATCATTGGCTAGCTGGGCCCAGCCTTCAGTCTCCCGCGGTCCTCTCAATTCTGTATCCGATGGATATTTCGCGAGATATTGCTCTGTAAATCCCCATTTCTGTTCAGGCCATTTGGATCCTCGGATCGCTGCATAATCTGCGAGAGTAGACATATCCATTTCCTTCTTCCTTATTAGATCCCAGCACTGTGCCCATCGCTCTTTCGTAACAGCTCCTCGTCTGGAAGCAGACGCTGACGAAACTCGGTGTCTAGGTTGGGCTTGAGCCACATAGGACTCTCTTCCCCTTCCTGGAACCCTAGAATACGATCGGCGTCTGTAAGCTGCTGCTTGATATTCCTCTTCTCGTTTGCTTCGTTTGGGTTCATTGCCTCTTGTCCCTGACGACTGTCGGTTCCGATCTGGACTGACCTCGTCCATCCTTCGTCTGGACCGTCCGCTCATGTCCAATCTAAATGTACTCATAGGTTGCATGACTGAACTTTTCTGGTGCATGTCTGTTATTGTGTTGCCCTGTGAGTGTTCTGTAATG
>JAAEOJ010000333.1 GCA_024244685.1 Mycoplasma sp. | reverse complement strand
TGTCACATTTTTTGTCACATTATTTGTCACATTATTTGTCACATTATTTGTCACATTATTTGTCACATTTTTTGTAACATTTTTTGTTACATTTTTTCACATGCATGATTGATGTGTTTAACTGCAGCGAATTGAACTTGTTCAAAAGCACTCACAATACAGTCCTTGTATAGCAGAGCACTTCAGATCGACGTGTATATGTCACATTATTTGTCACATTATTTGTCACATTATTTGTCACATTATTTGCCACATTTTTTGTCACATTTTTTGTCACATTTTTTACTTGCATGATTTACATGACGTGCCCAAGGCCTGAATGTCCGATCAGTAGATGCTTTGTGCACCCATCAAGCCATACCAGCAATAAAATCAGACCTCATAGAGCAAACGCGTGCAAACGAGGCGTTTGTAAATTCCGACGCTCTAATGTCGTCCATGATGTTGCACGAGGTGTATAAAGCAAGAATGAAAATGAAAAAATGTGACAAACGATGTTTTTGTCACATTTTTTGTCACAC
>JAAEOJ010000332.1 GCA_024244685.1 Mycoplasma sp. | reverse complement strand
TCGTTAAAGTCTTTAGGTGTTATAAACCGATAATCTACATCACTTGCGTTTATTGGGTTCCCATCTAATGCTAAATCAGCAACAGTCGTTCTTTGCGCTATATCACTAACAGAAGCTTGTTGCGATGCTAAACTCATAGTCCTTGTTGGAGTACCTGCGCTTGGTAAATCCTTAATGTCCTTTAAATCTGCGTTATCAATTGACATAATTTATATATTTTTAAGTTACTCTTAATGCTTTCCCATCACTTGCTTTTATTGCAAACCCATTAGCAGCCTTTATTGCTGTTACTGGAATTACTGGTGCTATACCCGTTAATATTGGATCACTAGCATAATTCAAATAATTAGTTTCCTGTAATTTTACTTTGAATGAATAAGTCATTGTATTGCCTAATGGTTCACCCACATCTATAGGCTCATCCGTTTTAAATTCCTGACCATTCACCCAAAATTGCTCATGTGATACAGCTATATTCATCTTTTTACTCATATACTCAGTTAGATTTTCTATGTTTAGCATTCTACCGTTTACCGGATCACTAACCAATGTAACTATATTATTATCACTGCCTACCATAGTAGATAGCATGTTACCCGCTGTATATTGTCTTATATCTGCTCTTATTCTTAATTGCTGAGTTAATCCTCCGTTAAGCTCCCATTGCATAGGTATTTCGTTAGGGCCACTTCCATACCATTCTATTAACATTGTATAAGGGTTATCTTTTGCAACATAAAACCAATCACTCCTAAAGTGAGCTATAGGAAAAACCACACCATCTTGAGGCGGGTCTGTTTCCATTGAATGTCTTTTGTAATAATAACCATCAGTCAGGTTTGACGTATCAAAATCAACTTGGTAGTAATTCCAGTTATCCTCTGCCCTAATAAGAGTATTTGTCATAGTTGATACTATGCCATCGCAATTATATAATTCTGTTACTACCAACGCGTAAGTGGTTCTAAACTGCCACCAATCATTATCACCAATATTAACAAGCTTATAAATTTTATCAGGATACCTGTTTGGATAATCATAATCATCTTTAAGCCTATTATTATCTGTCTGTAATAGGTTTGGGTCTTCTTCCCATATAAATCTATCTGAATTAGACGCCATAGGTCTAAATGTTGGATTACTCATATTACAAAGTTACTTATTTATATTGATTCTAAATTATCTTACCCCTATTAAATCGCCATTATCTGCTGCAATTGCTTCGCCTTTATTTGTTCCTAATACTTTATTTGTTGCCACATCGGGTGGATTAGCTTCTAT
>JAAEOJ010000331.1 GCA_024244685.1 Mycoplasma sp. | reverse complement strand
TTTTTGGGTGATGGTCGAAAAGTGCTACTTTTCATAACTGAAGTTGAAAAAGTGAGGACTGTTTCAGAAATCGACTTATTTTTAGATAGGATTTTATTTTTGAACATAACTTTTTCCTGTGTCATCAACAAATGCTGAAACATAGCGCAATCGACTCAGCTCGAGGAGACGATTTCCGAGGTATTTTCAAAATTCTCTGATCTCAAATATTGAACCAGTTATGACCTGGTGAGTCCTGGGGGAGGCATATAGAGGGTAAGGGGGGGGGACCCATTTATAAGAGGAAAATTTGGAAAAAATATACACACACACTCTCATTTTTTTTGTGTTTTTTTCTCATAAAATCGCAAATAATCGCTCCCCGACGCTAAAAATAGGTTTATTAGAATCGCAAAACGATTATGTGGTACTTTTTCATTTTTCGAAAAAATTTCAGACAACCTCTATCCAATCTAGAGGCTCGAAAAGTTAGAATTTTGGAGGTGAGACAAAAAATTCGACTTTTTTGGAAATCTGAAAAAATCGATTTTGACATCCCAAAATCGCACTTTTTGACTTCAGACCATCTCCCAAATTTTTTTGGGTGTAAAACACCATGTTTGAGCCACATGTGATTTTTTTTTTGGATTTCGACATGTATACTGGTCGGAAATCGCACTTTTGTTAATTTTTCGATGGC
>JAAEOJ010000330.1 GCA_024244685.1 Mycoplasma sp. | reverse complement strand
TGCACCTAAGGGTCAGGCACTGATCGGGTCATGGGGGTCAGAACTTCCAAATGCCACCTAGCCTATCTTTTTAGGCATGAAAAGTTACGAAATACCCCAAATCCGTTTTGACCCTGATAGTCAGGTTGGCCCAAGGGAGGCAAAAACAGTTTTTGACCCCCAAAATGGCACTATTTTCACAAAAACCGAAATAACTCCGCAACCAGTTGACCAAATTCGTTCAAACTTGCACAGCTTAGACAAATATAAAGTGTCTATATTTGTGTGAAATCTGGTAGAAAAAAATTGCCCCAGTCATGAAATAATGACCTGCGTACGCAGACGTTTTTTTCGATTTATAGCCTCAAATTTCTCGAGTGCCCAAGTATCAAATTTTGTGCTCTCTTGCACTTTACATGTCGTTACATATGACTTTCAGAATCCGTCGAGAAACCCATGCACTTTTGTATATTCGGCCCAGAAAACACCTCCAAAGTTGGGATTTCGTAACATGTAACATCGATTTTTGCATTTTCAGGAAGTCACTGTAGTTCACCAATAACACTCAGCGGAATGAGTTCGTGCATATAGTATGTCTGGATCATTGGCAATTTACTCATAACAAAATATTTCCAAAATGTTGCCATGAAAGAACGCTGCAGGCTTCCAAAATAAGCACTATTTTGTAAATGATCTTTGCCCCAGAATATGGTGAAAAAAAAATTTTTAGAAATTTTTAATGGCCGGAATCGAATTCTACGCCAAAAACTATCCTAGGGACCAAGTTTTGAAATTTTTTAAAAATAAAAATTTTCCCACTAATTTTGAGCTATTTTTCAAAACAAGAATGAGCTCAAAATTAGTGAAAAAATTTTATTTTTTAAAAAATTCCAAAACATGCTCACTTATGATAGTTTTAGTCGTAGAATTCGATTCCGGCCATTAATAATTTCTAAAAATTTTTTTTCACCATATTCTGGGGCAAAGGTCATTTACAAAATAGTTCTTACTTTGGAAGCCTGCAGCGTTCTTTCATGGCAACATTTTGGAAATATTTTG
>JAAEOJ010000329.1 GCA_024244685.1 Mycoplasma sp. | reverse complement strand
CTTTTTTGAAAAATCCAGTACCCATCTGAAAAGTCTGGGGTTTTATTAAATGTCTAGCCCAAAGTTTGTAAAATGATTCCCAGAGTTTGCAATGTCTTGCCCAAAGTTTGTAAAATCCTTCCCAGAGTTTGCAATGTCTTGCCCAAAGTTTGTAAAATCCTTCCCACAGTTTGCAATGTCTTGCCCAAAGTTTGTAAAATCTTCCCCAGAGTTTGCAATGTCTTGCCCAAAGTTTGTAAAATCCTTCCCAGAGCTTGCAATGTCTTGCCCAAAGTTTTTAAATCCTTCCCAGAGTTTGCAATGTCTTGCCCAATGTTTGTAAAATCTTTCCCAGAGTTTGCAATGTCTTGCCCAAAGTTTGTAAAATCTTTCACAGAGTTTGCAATGTCTTGCCCCAGATTCTATGTTCATGTCCCAAAGCTTTTTTGAAAAATCCAGTACCCATCTGAAAAGTCTGGGGTTTTATTAAATGTCTAGCCCAAAGTTTGTAAAATGATTCCCAGAGTTTGCAATGTCTTGCCCAAAGTTTGTAAAATCCTTCCCAGAGTTTGCAATGTCTTG
>JAAEOJ010000328.1 GCA_024244685.1 Mycoplasma sp. | reverse complement strand
GGGGTAGTCTAAAAGCTTATTTGCTCGACTATGGGGGGGGTGTGGTGGTCTACTGCAGCTCAACTATATAAAAAACAATCATCCTATTATAAAATTTTCAATTTTTTTATTTGTAAAATTTCAGATTTTTCAATTTATAGAAGCATCGTTTTTTATCCGATCGGTATGTACGCGCACTAGGGGGGGGGGTGGTCTAAAAATTTATTGGGTCGACTAGGGGGGGGGGGTCTAAAAATTTATTCGGTCGAGTAGGGGGGGGGGTCAAGTGCATACCGATCCTACAAATTTCCCCCCCGGCCGTAGGCCGGGAAAATTTGGGGGTTTTATCAATAGAAATTACAGTTTTCTTTGCAAAAATGCTCTATTTTTTATACATTTCGAACGTATTTTTGTTACAAAATCGCCTGCGGCGCAATACAACCTTTATTGTAGTCAAAATATCTATATTTTCTGCCTCTATCTACCTTCCATGAGAAAGTGGAAAATTTACTGGACTGACCTGCAGACCCGACTAGGGGGGGGGTCTAAAAATTTATTTGGTCGACTAGGGAGGGGGGTCAAAAAATATTTGCTCGACTAGGAGGGAAGTGTGTGTGAGAGGTGGGAGGGGT
>JAAEOJ010000327.1 GCA_024244685.1 Mycoplasma sp. | reverse complement strand
TTGGTTGCATCTTCTTGCCCTGAATCTATCGAGTGTCCTGATGATTCACTATGTGCTGAGCGCTGCCGCGCGCGCGCCCCGAAAATCCCGTTCGATAAAACCAAGCTATTACCAGGCGCTGTTGTGAGTTTGCACAATCGAAGCAATTTGATGATTCGGGTCCGACGTCCGTTTTCCGTCCCTCCCAAACATCGATCGAGACTTCTCCCCCAAATCATGATCCATCCCTCCCTCCAGAGGGGTTCCGTTGACATGTTCCGTTGTCGAGATTTGGAAGAGGATATAACTGCCAGTTCAACCTTCGCAGACCCACACTCTTGCAGCCAAATTCCAAACCGTCCGCAGAAACTCGACGTAAGTCGCAATGACAGTCCTCTGAGTCCGATATGCCTCGTGTTTGCAGATCGCGGCTGAATGGTATGCTGGAGAGCCGAAGCAGTCCTTCCGGTCGAAGCGTTGAGAGCTGAACAGTCAGAATTGTCGATTGTCGCACAGAATCTATGAGGCGTCGCCATTGATGTGTTCGAGTGCGCTACTACTCGAGTCATCTATTGTTGTTATCGTTCCGAGAAAGTAAATGTTGTTTACTATAAAACACACGAACTCCTACGAGAGAGAGCAACTGACTTAGAGCACCAAACCGGTCAAGAATGACATATAACAAACAACCGCACGTATTGTATTACTATGATCATACCAGTTATCCATAGGAGGGGTAT
>JAAEOJ010000326.1 GCA_024244685.1 Mycoplasma sp. | reverse complement strand
TTTGCCTTTCACTGCATGTGGCACACGCATTTTTGTACTCTGTTAAGTTGGTAGTTTTGGTGGCGGGGCGATGAGCTCAGATAATCAATTCGATGCACTCGAAGGGCGCCTCAGAACCAAGTGACTTGTTACAAAAAATTTCCGGCCGAAGGCCGGAAAATTTTAGGGTCCCAGGGTGTTATATGTTGGAAATCCACTAGGCATTTATACTGTATTACACATTTTGAAGTACAGTTTTACGTTTGTGATCGTCAGAATAATGTTTAAGAATACATTTTGGATGTCAGTTATATATATACTAGTATATTAGTACAAATATATACCCTCTGGAGGAGCAAATTTTTTTGTTGGTCTGACATGATTCGGCGACTAGGGGGGGAGGGGGTCAGAAAATTTATTTGGCTCACTAGAGGGGAGAGGGGGTCAGAATCAAGTCAAGCGAATTTTGCAGATTTTCAGTTATAAATTGCCATTTCCCCCGTATTTTCAAATCTCACGAAGGGAGGTTTCAAAAAATTTATTTGTCTCACTAGGGGGGGGTCATAAAATTTATTTACCTCACTAGGGGGTGGGGTCAGAATCAAGTCGACCTAGTAAAAATTGTCTCTATAGCAAACACTAAAATTAATCAGCTGGCTACTCAATTGCTCGAGATCGATCCATGCCTGCCCTTGCCACATCTTCTTGGATGTAGAATACCCAGGATTGAACCCTCAAC
>JAAEOJ010000325.1 GCA_024244685.1 Mycoplasma sp. | reverse complement strand
TAGTCATGTATGGGAGGGTATTAAGCACATTTCATATATTGATAAGGGGGTGGGGACAGAATACATTTTAAATAAATCCACACACTCACATTCACACTCTCCAAAATTTCACTCATTCTCACCCACTGTGCATGCACACCTTGAGTATGGTCACCGAAAAAATATTTTCTAGGGTAAAATTGGTCGTAGAATCCAATGGAGGCATCAGAATTCGATGAAACTCAGTTTAAAATGAATTATATCACATTTCATATTTTCAGCCAAAATTTGGAATTTTTGGTCGAAAATTGAAAAATTTATTCTGAACTAACTAGTGGTGTGTTTTGAAATTTTTTTCCGGAAAAATGTTTCCCTATCCGATTATGATATTCTAGCCAAAAAATGTTGTCTGAATGCGTCTAGAACGCTCAAAAAATAAGATTATAGCCCTAATTTTTTAAAGCTGAAATGACATGTCATACCCCCAGGGGGAGTAAAGTCGAAATTGAAGGTTAGACCCCCCACCCCACCCCCATTGGAAAT
>JAAEOJ010000324.1 GCA_024244685.1 Mycoplasma sp. | reverse complement strand
GTAGTAGTACTGAACTTGTAGACGTTGGCTGGTATAAGTTGCTTGTGATTTGAATGATGTTGAGCATAGAATAAATACCATTCTGACCTCATTCCAAGTAAGGTACTTAAGGAGAGACAAGGTCACATAATCAAAGTCACATAGAAAACAAGGAGAGGCTTCCAGCTAAATAATATATTTCTAATTTATTTATATAATTCTATAATTCAATGAAATATTTTCTCTAACATCATAATTATAACAAATATCAGAATGAAAAAAGGTTTTAGAAAAAAAAGTCCATCTTGCTATTATAAAGAATACTTATACACCCTGTTCGCAGGCATTATGCAATCACATATTTCTAGAAATATAGATAGTTCTATTAAACTAAATATTTTTCACTTTGAACATCATCTCATAGTAGCCAGTCAAAATTGCTGTATTGATAAGGAATAGCTAGAAATTTTACTTTTTGGAATAATTAAGAAAGCTTACTTCCTGCTGTTTGCAGCTATTATGCAATCCTTCTTATACTCAATTTTTTTTCACTTAATATACATGAAATGTACATTCATTTTTAATCACATGTAGCCTCTTTGATGTACATTTTATGAAAAAATTGGTAAAACTCAAAATTAGTCATAAGATTTGGCCCTGTGCCTCGTACAAGGAGCATATTTCATTAAAAATCTAAAAACAATAAAACAATGAAATAGAATATTTCTGATTCTTTGTAAAGATTATCTCAATGTTTTTTACATTCTTAGTTGCATACTGTACCCCCTCAATCTATGTTTTTAAGTCTTCATATTATTTGTTTGTTTTAACAGCCCAAAAACGTCTAAAAACATAATCAATTTCAGCCGTAATTTATGTATATATATATGAGTATTTTTGTAAAAAAAATCTTTTCAAAAAAATCTTTGAGGTATTAAGTCTTCATATGTCAATTTTTTTAAGGAGATCCAATTAGTTTTTGAGTAATAACAAATTTCAGAATGGATTTTTCATGGAAAAACAGTCGAAAACAGCAATATTTGGTAAATTTTCACGAAATTTTACACAGGGAATATGGACTTTTCTCCTAAACTCATATATATATACATAAACTATGGCTGAAATTGCTTATGTTTTTAGATCTTTTTGGTCTGTAAAAACATACTTATTATGATATGAAGACTTAAATAGATAGATTGAGGGGGTAAGTATGTAACTATGAATGTAAAAATACATTGAGATAATCTTTACAAAGAATCAGAAGTATTCTATTTCATTGTTTTATTGTTTTTATATATATGAGTTTAGGAGATCCAATTAGTTTTTGAGTAATAACAAATTTCAGAATGGATTTTTCATGGAAAAACAGTAGAAAACAGCAATATTTGGTAAATTTTCACGAAATTTTACACAGGGAATATGGACTTTTCT
>JAAEOJ010000323.1 GCA_024244685.1 Mycoplasma sp. | reverse complement strand
CGCGTTACTAGTATACACATCGCGATTTTTGGAAGATCATGCAAACAAATATCTCAAGAATTGTCTTTTCGATGATGGCGTCACGAGATCGTCAAAACCAAAACCTAGAAATATGTTAATTGTAAAAAATCGACTGTCGCACCATTGTTAAAACTGTGAATATTTTAAAATAGTTTGAAAATGCAAATTCATCTACGGAATGACGTTTTCTACTAGTATACTAAGTTGCAAACTCCACTGTGACTCCGAGATTTTTTCGAGTTTCAATACGTACCTCATTGTGCTTGTTCTGGGGGAGATCATGTCAATCTGTGAAATTATGGTATCGGCGATGGCGAATTCAACTATGATGTCAAGATTTGCAATGGTTTTCACACGTACTTTACTTCAACATTCTTCAACTTTCCATGCTTAGACACGAATTGTCAAAATTGTGATTTTGTATGAAGAAGAAAATACAGGTTTGGTCTGCAGTAAAATCACCCCCCCCCACCACAACCCTAGTAGAGAAAATAAAATTTTGCACTCTCCCCCCTGGTCGAGCTGACAAACTTTCAGACACCAAACACGTTGTTCAAAAATGCTCAAAAAGTAACAAAAACGTGTTTAAATGAAGTTCAATTTTTAATGATATTTTGGGATATTTTCCACTCAATTTTGAACATTTTTTTGTAACGAAAGCATGAGATTTAACTCAGAAATAGCAAAAAATTCCGGCCTGACGGCCGGAACACTATTTTATATAGATATGGTCTGCAGTAGATTCCCTTGCGGGCAAATAAACTTTTAGACAATCCCGTCCCCTACTCGAGCAAATAAACTTTTAGACTTCCTGCCCTAGTCGAGTGGCAGACCAACTACATAAAAATTAATCGTTATATAATTATACTTTCGATGGTTGCGAATTCAGCTGTCAGGTCGTGATTTTTAAGATCTATTTACAGAATATTTCGATAGTTTTCAACTGTCAGTACGTATCGCACTGAAAATATCAGAAATTTCGTTTTCAGTTCGACTAATTCAACCCTGTGGTTAAGACGTTAAAGTTTTGTTTACAAGTTTTTCACAAACAAAAAACGTTTGCAACATAGCACATTGCGATTTTTTAATTTTAGAAAATTCAAAAGAATGAAAATCTCAGAAAATACTTTTTCGGCGATAATTAATTCAATAGATAAATATTTCATCGATTATTCAATAAGTATTCCAACATTATAAATATTCTAT
>JAAEOJ010000322.1 GCA_024244685.1 Mycoplasma sp. | reverse complement strand
TTGGGTCACTGTGGGGACGGGGACATAAAATTTATTTGACTCACTAGGGGGAGGGACGGGGTCATATAAAATTTATTCGTCTCACTTGGGTTGGAAGGTGTCATAAAATCTATTTGACTCACCATGGGGTGTGTGGTCATACAGCGTATTCGGCTCACTAGGGGTGATGGAGTGATAAAATTGATTTGTCACGAGGAGAGGGGGTCACAAAATGTAATTGGCTCACTAGCGGAGAGGTCATAACATATATTTTGCTCACTAGGGGAGCGTGGTCATAAAATGCACTTGGCTCACTAGGGGTAAGGGAGTTATAAAAGTTATTTGGCTCAGTAGGAGGAGAGCGAGTCATAAATTTTAGTTCGTCCACTAGGGAGACGGGGTCATAAAATTTATTTGGCTCACTAGGAGGAGAGCACTAGGAGGAGAGCTCTAGGAGGAGAGCGAGTCATAAATCTATTTAGCTCACTGGGGGGGAGGGTGGTCATAAAATATTTCGCGGTGAGGATGTCATATTTTTTGCATCACTATGGTGTGGTTGTAATATCACATTTATCCAGCTCACCAGGAGGAAGGCGGGTCATAAATATCCGTTAACACACTAGGGGGATGAATGGGCTCATAAAATGTATTTGGCTCGCTAGGTGGAAAGTGTTATAAAATATATTTGACTCGCTAGCGAGGAGAGAGGGTCATAAAAAATTGTTTGACTCATTAGGAGGAGTGCGGGTCATACCTATTAGTTGCGTCACTTGGGGTCATAGGGTCAAAAAATGTATTTGGCTCACTAGGGCAGGGGTTTTAAAATCGATTTGACGCACTAGGGTGCATATAAAAAGTGTTTGGCTCACTAGGTGTGAGAAGGCGATTTATGTCTGGCTCTACTCCTAGTGAGTCAAATAAATTTTATAACATCCTCAACCCTGGTGACACACACATATTTTATGATCTTCACTCATCTGTAGCGAGCCAAAAATATTTATGACCCCTCCCCCTAGTGAGCCAAGTGTATTTTATGACCCCTGCCCCTTATAGTGCAAACAAATATTATC
>JAAEOJ010000321.1 GCA_024244685.1 Mycoplasma sp. | reverse complement strand
ATTTTTTTCGAAAAATGTCGACTCCGGCAGCCAGCGGCGCTGTCGGCCTCCATACATACCGTATTCTACCATGACATACCATACCATACCGTGCCGTGCTGTACCGTAATGTGTCGTACCATAGTCTACATATACCATACTTTACCGTAATGTACCATACTTATTGCATAGGTAAATACTTTGTCTAATACGGTGGTATTGTACAATACCGATACTGTAGCGTATGGTACAATACCGTACCATCACGTACGGTACCATCGTAGCATACCATGCCATAGAGTACCATACCGTAACATGCCGTATTGTACTGTGTCACATGCCATGCTGTACCATACCATGCCACTCATTTTAAGCAAAACGTACGAAAAATATTTTAGAATACATTTTTGTGCACTGTTGAGCATTTTTTTCGAAAAATGTCGACTCCGGCAGCCAGCGGCGCTGTCGGCCTCCATACATACCGTATTCTACCATGACATACCATACCATACCGTGCCGTGCTGTACCGTAATGTGTCGTACCATAGTCTACATATACCATACT
>JAAEOJ010000320.1 GCA_024244685.1 Mycoplasma sp. | reverse complement strand
ATTTTTTTGTGATGGTTGTAATCTTTAGGTCTTATGTTATATGAAAAATTCTATGAATAATAACATTTTCTTGAAATATTTGATGTAGCTATTGTATACCTTTAAAGATTGGACACTGGGATTTTTAAAACCTCGGCAATTTTCACAATTTTCTATCAACAAATTATGGATTTTAAAAATCACAATACATAAGAATTGGTGCTATTCCCAATTTTATATTAGATAATCATTCATATCTTGTAATTTTTTAAGAAATGTAGATCGTTTCTTGGATGCATTTTATATTGTAAAATTTTGAAAGTCCTGTCAATTCCTTGAAATTAGCGTAAGAAATAACCTCCTGGGCCAGATTTGATCATTCCTGAGGTCCCAAAAAAGTAATTTTTCGGCCAGAGGCCGCAATATATTCTTGTTACCAGAAGCCAAAATACTTGTTTAGTAACAAACTTCAAAGAAATGTCATACAAAATCTTTAGGTATCTGGTCTATATGGATTTTCCAAAGAAGTGAGATTTTACTAATAAATGCGGTCATAAGGCCTAATATATCAATAAAATGCCAAAAAGTGTATTTTTTTGTGATGGTTGTAATCTTTAGGTCTTATGTTATATGAAAAATTCTATGAATAATAACATTTTCTTGAAATATTTGATGTAGCTATTGTATACCTTTAAAGATTGGACACTGGGATTTTTAAAACCTCGGCAATT
>JAAEOJ010000319.1 GCA_024244685.1 Mycoplasma sp. | reverse complement strand
CTGTGAAAAAGAGTTCTTCGAGTCAAAAAAGCTGAAAATGTTACAGGGTGGAGAATGGCGACCGCAAGCAGTTCCGGACGATCCATTAAGAAGATCTTATCATTCACCGGGTTTAATTAGCCCTTTTTTAGACTGGGAAAGAATCTGTAAACAGTATATTAAGTCTGATTTCGGGCGGGATCTGCCAATATTTAAAGACTTTACTATCAATTATCTGGGTAATGCATGGTTTAATCGGGAAAAATCAGCCAAATGGGAAGACTTAAAGGCAAGATCTGATGATTATATTATGGGTACAGTACCAAAGGGAATAGATGTAAATGTATCCGGTTTTACTGTAAATGACGGTGGATTAGTCTTATTTAGCGGGGTAGACGTTCAAAAGGATAGATTAGAGCTTTGTACTACTTCTTTTGGGATAAATGGGAATAAATGGATAGTAGATTACAAAATATTTTATGGTGATACTAAAAATATTGATGATCCGTGTTGGTTTGCTCTGGAAAATTATGTATATAATCAGGAATTTTATATATGTGGAGAGCCTGACTGTACTAT
>JAAEOJ010000318.1 GCA_024244685.1 Mycoplasma sp. | reverse complement strand
CTTTTTTTTCTTTGGTTAGTTTGTTTTTTTCTAAATTTAAACTTATGTTTTTTGTTAGTTTTGTTGGGTCGAATGATGTTAGAGCATTACCTGATAAATCTAATTCTTTTAATCCTCTTGGTAGATTTTTTGGGTCGAATGATGTTAGTTTGTTATAACCTAAATTTAATTTTTTTAATCCTGTTGGGAGGTTTGTTGGGTCAAATGATGTTAGTTTGTTACCAAATAAAAGTAATTCAGTTATACCTTTTGGGAGGTTTGTTGGGTCGAATGATGTTAAACCTAATCGAATATCTAGTGTATTTATTTTTATATTTGCATTATTTTCTGCAGATACTTGTTCAATTTGTTCAACAACATATCCTCTTTTATCATAATTGGTATATAGTTCTATATCTCAAGTTGTATCACCAAATTCTGTTTCCATTCATTTAGGTAATACTAAATTAAATGCTAATCTAAAACTCGAATTCTTTTCTAGATCATTTAATTTTTTTGCTATTTTTGCAGCTTCATCATCATTAGTAGTTAAATCTCTAAAAAATTCTTTATCTAAACTTTTATTAAATGAACTTAAATTTAAATAAATATGATTCTTTGAATATTTTTTATCAGCAAGATTATATTTCCCTTTAATTTTTTCTTTAATAGTATCACTTAAAGTAATATTTAAAGTTAATCCCGGACCTTTTAAAGTTGTGTCAGAAATATACTTCGCTTCTTTAAAAACTCATTTTCCATTTACTTTTTCCATGAATTCATTTATATGACGATCATCTTGTTTATCAGATAATAATTTAAAGTTCATTTTCATTCCACTATTTTTAAAATCATCAAAATACATTTTAATATCATTATATTTTTCATCAGCGCCACATGAAACAACAGCTGCAATTGGTGTTGCAATTGTTGCTAATCCCATTAATGATCCTAAACCTATTTTTTTCTTATTCATATTTCCTTATCCTTTCACTACAATTGTTTTTGAGTTTGTTTTTACTCATTCTTGTATAAATTATAATACTTTATATAATGAAATAAACATAATAAAAAACTCTGTTATTAAAGAGTTTTTGTTTATTAAGATGTTTTATAAATCAAGACCATTAATTTTTCCATTATCTTTTCATCATTTTTTAATTTCTTCTTTTTTTTCTTTGGTTAGTTTGTTTTTTTCTAAATTTAAACTTATGTTTTTTGTTAGTTTTGTTGGGTCGAATGATGTTAGAGCATTACCTGATAAATCTAATTCTTTTAATCCTCTTGGTAGATTTTTTGGGTCGAATG
>JAAEOJ010000317.1 GCA_024244685.1 Mycoplasma sp. | reverse complement strand
ATTTTTTTTGATAGCTTGTGTTGATTCCGCACTAGAAGTGGGTCATAAAATTTATTTGGCTCACTAAGGGGGGGGGAAATTATTTGGTTCACTAGCGGGTGGGGCAAAATCAAGTGAGGCGATTCTGGCAGATTTTCAGTTATAAACGTTCATTTTTTTCATATTTTGAGATCTGACTAGGGGGTGGTCCCACGGGGGGAGGTCAGAAACGTTATTTGGCTCGCTAGGGTGTCAGAATCGAGTCGATCTAATAAAAAATACAGTCTAATATCAATATCCATGGGAGAAGGGATATAACACATTAATTTTAAAATTTGATTTCATGGGTGGGGGGGGGGTGTATAACCAAATTCTGGATTTCTAGGTGGGGAGGGGGGCATGCACTAATTTTTGATTTCCTAGGGGAGTGTGTATAACCTATTTTTAACATAAAATTGCAATTTTTCAGTAGAAAATCTCGTATTGAACAACGTTTTTCAGAATGTTTTGATTTCGAATGGAGTACGGGGAGAGGGAATACCCTAATTTTTGATTTCCAAGGATGTAGTCTAACCGCGAATTTGATTTCCAAAGGAGTTTGGGAGGTGGGAACAAATTTACTTGGAGATATGATCCTGAATTTCTTCAACTCTTTCAATCGTAGAAGCTTTTTTGTGTGCATGTCATTCAGGACTGCACTGTTTGAAAATGTTTCTATATTATAAGGATGGGGTCCAAATATGTATTAGAGATACGTATTAGATTTTTGGCTTTTTTTCTTTTTCATGAATATGCATTAGATTTTCGCTAGATTTTTATTTTTTCCAAATACGTATTCGGAAAATCATCGATTTTCTTTTCTTAAATATGTATCTAAATACATATTTGGACCCCCTCCTTAATTCTGTTTTGCTCTGGTACCAACGAATCGTAATATTAACGGCCTTGATTTTCTCTACTAGTGGAAAATAACACAAATTTAACCACCTTGCACATTCAAACTTTAATCTTCAGATGAGCTCCCCCCCCCGCAAAAAATATGACGCTTTTTGTATTGAATAGTGTTTGGCATCTGTCGGAGTTTACATAGATTTATGTGTGTGGAATCAACCGATGATGTTATTTAATGTTTGTGTTTGCTAGCATACTATTTCTTTCAAAAACTAACATCATTTATGTTTGTGTGTTTGTATATTGGTCAACTTCTACGGATTCTGGAGGTGACGTTCAGGGTTATTGCGTTGGAAGTGTTTGTCGTTTCTATTATTGATTCTGATTTTTAAAGGATTCCACCTACACACTATCTTCCACGCCCATATTTTTTTAAAAGGAATGCCATATAGAGACATTTTTTTTGATAGCTTGTGTTGATTCCGCACTAGAAGTGGGTCATAAAATTTATTTGGCTCACTAAGGGGGGGGGAAATTATTTGGTTCACTAGCGGGTGGGGCAAAATCAAGTGAGGCGATTCTGGCAGATTTTCAGTT
>JAAEOJ010000316.1 GCA_024244685.1 Mycoplasma sp. | reverse complement strand
TCAGAAATTCTTTTATCCACTTTCCAATTTTTCCACTAATTTTATGTTTTTTCACTTTTTCTAGCAAAATTTCATGATCCACCTTGTCGAATGCTTTGGCGAAGTCAAGGAATACAGTGTCCAATCTTTTCACCTCTGATAGTGTATCAAATATATCATTATAGCGTGAGAGCAGTTGTGTCTGTGTACTTCTCCCTGGGACAAATCCGTGTTGTCCTTTGTTAAACATTTTATTTTCTACTAGATGATTTAATATTTTCTTTTTTATTACTCGTTCAAACACTTTCATTATATGAGAAGTAAGGCTCATGGCCCTATACTGCTCAGGTTTTTGTTTGGTTCCACCTTTGTGTATAGGTGTAACATAAGCCATCTTAAATATTTCAGGGATCTTCCCCTCATCAATACTTTTTCTTAATATTATTGATAAGGGCTTTGATATGTCTTTCTTCAGTTTCTTCAACAGTATTGCTGGTATTCCATCCGGGCCCGCTGACGAGTTCTCGTCTAGTTCATCTATTGCATCTTCTATACTTTTTCTGTCGATTACAATATCTGTTAGGTCTCCTTCATTTATTTCGTCGAATAGATGCGGGTTTTCTCTATTACTTTTTTTTGTCTGTTGTGATGTGTATTCATTTTTTAGACATTCACATATCTCTTTTCCATCATATATAAATTCTTTATCCTTCTTGAAGGGGCCAATTTCAATTCTTCTGTTTCTTTGTTTGTTGATAAAAGAATAGAAAACCCTAGGATTATCTTTCATACAATCAATACAATGCTTCTCATTCTCCAATCTTTCATTCTTCTTACTTTCTATAATTTTTTGTTCTGTTTCTAGAATTTTCTTTTCAATACTTTTCTTTTTTTCTTTACTATATGCTCTATGTTTATCTCTTTTGAGCATTTTGATTCTATTATGAAGTTTCTTTCTCTCTCTTGGAATTCTACTATTACTTCCTTTTTTGCCTCTCTTAGGTGCATTTTCCTTGGCACTATTTTCTAATAATTCTATGAATTCTCCACATAATTGTATTGCATCTGTAGACCCAGATTTTTCATCCCAGTTTGGATCATTCATTCCTTTTCCCATATCTTCCCAATTCACCGACCTTGCACGAAAGTTCAGTGATTGCATTATACTATTTGTGTCTTTTAATAGATTTTTACTATGTTCTGTGGTAGTGTAGTTGGTGCTCACCTCTATTATGTTATGGTCTGAGTAATTGGTTTTATTTACTTCGATCTTTGTTATTAGACTCATTTCATTGGTAAATATCAAGTCTAATGTATTCTCCTCCCTCGTGGGCTCTTCAATAATTTGTAGCATAAATTGGTTATTACATATATTTAGCAAGTTTTGAAACTGATCTTTTTCATCTTTTGTTGCATTTGCATATGTTTTATATTCCCATATGCAGCTATTGTCTGACATTCTCTTCCATTTTACAAATGGAAAATTAAAGTCTCCACTTAGGATTATAGTTGGATCAGGTTTTTCTAGGTTTTTAAAGATTTTTTGAATCTCTTTTAGTATAGGGCTAAATTCACTTGATTTTGTTTTAGGTGGTCTATATACTACTATATTTACTGTTTGAATTTCTGGAATCATCACTGCCACCATATCACATACACCATTACTAAATTCACTTATTTGGTTTGCTTCTATTTTTTCATGTAGGTATATTGCCGTTCCGCCTCCTTCTCTATCCTGACTCTCTCCTTCTCTCCTCTTTCTATCACCTCTGAAAATATTATACCCTTCTATTTCTACAACATCTTTAATAGTACTATCAAGCCATGTTTCAGTAAGATTCGCAATTAGAATGTTATCTTCTCCAAAGTATTCCTTCTTTATTTCTACTTTTTCTTTTGAATTTGTTGTTACAAACCTTTGCATATTTTGTGCTGATATTTTCCATGGTTCTCTAGTTTCACCATTTTGTCTGTCTTCATTTATCAGTAATCTCTCCTGTACATTTTGTTTCTCTCCATTCTCTCCATTCTTGTATCCAATCTTGCAAACCTTTCGTCTTGTTTCCATATCATTTCTTCCATCATTCGATGCAAGCTCATTGACGCCTCCTTCGGCAATGGCCATCTGTAGTGAAAATCCTCACTTTGTTGGTCCATTCTGTATCCATTGTCATGGTATTGTGGTTTACGCTCGTGATGCATATTCTGCTTTCCAATTTTTATGTTGGTTGGGTGCAGAAACCCACAGTTGGGCTTGTGACATATCTCCTGTAATTCGATCGATCTGCATTTTCGTTGATGGAGTAATTTACATCCCTGGCCTCTGTTTAAATTTTGACACTTTCCGTTTTTAGCCCATTCATTGCACACTTCAGGGTGAAAATTTCTACAGCTATGGCCATAGAAACATGCACTGTTTACGAAATATTTACATGTGTTTCTTATTGTGTTGTTATTGCCGTTATTGTTGTTCCCTCCTACATTACCAATATTGTTATTTCCTCCGTTTTTCTTTGTGTCTTTACTACTTCCACTTCCATTACTATCATTAGCTTTGTTACTCTCATTTTCATTATTCGTCTTTGTCTTTTCTTCTTCGTCTTGTTTGCTCTCATCTTCTTTCCTTTTCACTTGTACTGATGTGTCTTCAGGTATTTTAAATAGTTCTTCCTCTTCTTTTTTTGCCATTTTCCTAAGTTTTTCTATTGTATCTCTTGTGGTTTTATTTAATATCTTTATTTCGTCCTCTTCGAATCCTTTGAAATAAATATTCCTGCATTTGTTTTTTACGTTTTGGTTTGTAAATTGTTCATTGCAATCATTACAGAACCACTTATACCCTTTTTTCATTTCTACATTGTTCTCACTTAGAGGTGTGACAGAACACACAAATCCTTCAGAACCAGAACATCAGAACAAAGACCAAAAATTTCAATGTTCAGAACCAGAACTCAGAACAGAACTTCAGAACATCAGTAAATAAAATATAAAGAAATAATGGTGCATTTGTTTCATTGATTTATATTATTTTATCTATATATTCTTTAATTTAATTTTAGTTTATAACTTTATAATGAATTAAAGTTCTTTATAACAAAAGGAAATTAAATAAAAAAATAAAATACAATGAAAATATCAATGAATAATTTCAAACAAAACTTTCCTGCATTATTTTAAGCTAAAGATAAATGAACTTTCCTCCTATTCCAAAATGGCATATACTTTATAAGGAATATCAAACTTCAGACAGGGTGGCCAAAATGGTTTTTAAGCACTTTGAGAGCACTGAAAAAAACTATACGGAGAACTATCCTGAGACTAAAGAATCAGAGCCAGGAAAACTTAAATTGCAGATTAATATTATCAATAACTATGAATTTTTAATTTGATAAACATAAACCTAAGTATTCTTAAAGGTAATGTTGTTATTATTATGTATTTGTTACCTAAAAAGATAAATATATAATAGGATAATAGGATACCTATACTTTTCCTCCTGAGAGAACAGTCTTATCTTATGACACCTTTAAATAAATTTTTCAGATATGATTAGTGAAAATTTGTCATTCTGGGCACCCTGGATTCTCGAACTATTTTTCTGTTTCCATTTACACAAGTAATTTTTTTTTCATGTTATCTTTAGGAAAATAAAAATACAAAATTTTCATAAATCAACATTTATTATTATTCAAAAGCAAAATGTTTAATGGTCCTAAAACATTAACCACAATTTTGTTTACACTTTCATCAAATTTTGTGTTTAAGTAAAATTGTAATATCAAATGGAAATTAAAAAAGATGTCCTCAAAAAATAAAATAATTATACAAAACTTTTATAATTATTTAAAAATAAAACTAAATCTTCGTCATATTTTCAATTGTAAAGTTATAAGAAAATACCAACTTATTTTTAAACTAAAATGTATGCAACAATTTTTTCAATTACAGGAAATATTTATTGCAAGATAATGTGTTAAAAAGTGGCTACAGTGGAACCCAATTCTTCAAGTAACAGCCTGTTATGACACATACCTACGTTTAAATAGCCTTACCCTATTATTAATAATGAGTTGACAGCTTAATCAGTCTAACTTACAAAAAACTAAACTCGGTTGTAATTCTCTAAATGTTGACAAGAATATAAATAAATGTCCGATGGTCTAAAATAATAAAAACTACCAAGGCAGACTACAGAGAGACAAACCATGCTCGCGAATTATTTTGTCATTTAAAACCCAAAGCATTAATGATTTCACTATAAAACCATTAGATGATTAGTAAAATAATGGTGAAAGATAACTGAGGACACACAGACAATGATACATAACTCTATATTTACGAAAATTGAACATTAGAAATATGACCTGGGTTTTATGTAGCTACCAGCGTCCCTCTCAAACATAAACAAAGCACGTTCGAATGTAAGGTAGTGTATTATGTACATAATTATATTTTTATAGACAATAATACATGACAATATATGAAGTAAATCATATATTTATTGTAGCATGAAATGTTATTATGGTACGATGTTCTTTATTTACATAAAAAGTGATTAAAATTGAAAACTAATGATAAAGTCGATCAACTAAAGCTGAACAAGTAAATCACCTGACTGCTAACAACAACTCGTGTAAAACAGCTGACAGTTTACAACTCTTCGGTAGATTTCTTTTAAATTTCGTTTATTTTCGAAGCTTTAATCACTATGTTACATCAAAATACATTGCTTTGTAATATAAAGTGAGTCGGCATATGACTTTTTTAAAAATTAAGTAAAATAAGGGGAAATCTGAAATTGTTCTGAAATTGTTCTGAATTTGTTAGAAAAATCTTTCAGAACCGGACGTTCAGAACCGAACACGCAAAATCGCCGATCTTTCTGGTTCTGCAGAACCGGTCCGGGCTGATCGGCGCACCTCTACCTCCGAATTCATTAAATTCATTAATTTTACACTTTTATATAAAAAATTAAGTTC
>JAAEOJ010000315.1 GCA_024244685.1 Mycoplasma sp. | reverse complement strand
CATCCGCCACAGACGGTTCAGGATATTACGGGTTCGGGAGCCTTGTGCCGGGCGACTATGCAGTGGAATTCGAACTCCTGTCAGGCTACAGCTTCACAGGCAGTAATATGGGAACAGATGACGCCGCGGACAGCGACGCTGACACATCCACAGGCAGGACAGACACAGTAACTCTTTCTGCCGGTGACAGCAACCTGACAGTTGACGCAGGTATGTACAGTCCGACTCCGCCCGCATCTCTCGGAGACTTTGTATGGCTGGACAGCAATGAAAACGGAATTCAGGATACCGGAGAACCGGGTATATCGGATGTGACTGTTAATCTGCGTGATGCGGCAACAGACAAAGTTCTTTCGACAACCGTAACGGACAGTTCCGGTTACTACGGATTCACGGGCCTGTCCCCGGATGACTATGTTGTGGAATTCGAACTGCCCGAAGATTACAGCTTCACCGGTCAGGATCAGGGAAGTGACGATTCTGCGGACAGCGATGCCGACACAACCACAGGCCGGACAGGAACCGTAACTCTTTCAGCCGGTGAAAACAACCTGACTGTCGATGCGGGAATGATAACCTCTCCGTTAGCCGCCCTGGGCGACTTTGTATGGTATGATGCCGATCAGGACGGAGTTCAGGGATCCGGGGAATCCGGTATTTCAGGCGTGACAGTGAAACTGATAAATCCGACTACGGGAGCGGTGATCCGGACATCCGCCACAGACGGTTCAGGATATTACGGGTTCGGGAGCCTTGTGCCGGGCGACTATGCAGTGGAATTCGAACTCCTGTCAGGCTACAGCTTCACAGGCAGTAATATGGGAACAGATGACGCCGCGGACAGCGACGCTG
>JAAEOJ010000314.1 GCA_024244685.1 Mycoplasma sp. | reverse complement strand
TTAGTATCTGCTGAATTTCTCTTTTACCTGATTTTCAGGTTGCTTTCAATATATTTGTATGCCATTTTCAAATTCTGAGATAAAGGCACTTAATTTAAAAATTCTGAAGTTCCGGAAAAAAGAGGAGGGCAGTCCGATGATAAAAGCAGCTTTTGAAGAGGCGCACACAGCTGAGTGGGTGGAAAAAAACATAGGGAATCCGAATCATGATCTTGTGATTCTGCGTCATATAATTCCCTGGGAGAAGATAACCGGCAGTCTGACACAGTTTTATGATAAGGACAGAGGGGCTGAAGGCAAAGAGCTTCGGACGATGGTTGCAGTTACGGTTGTTTCCCGGTTTCATCAGTTCAGTGACCGGGAAGCGGTGAGACAGGTGAAAGAAAACCGCTATGTTCAGTATTTCTGCAATGTTGCGGATGAGGAACTGGAAACCTTCCTTCATCCTTCCTCCCTGTGTGTTTTCAGAAAGCGGATAGGAGAAAAAGGTGCGGCCGTTATTGAAAAGGAGGTTTTCGGGATGCTTCGCCGTGCCGGAGCGGTCGAAGGGGACTGTGCCCTGATCGATCCGACAGTACTGGAAAGCAGTATAATTTATCCGAATGATGTGCAGCTGATTTACAAAGCTTTCAGAAAAATGAGGTCTTCGGCAGGGCAGCACGGCATTCCCTTATGGTGGGATGACGCTCTGCTGAAAAAGATGTGGCGGGAATTCGGACTGTCGAAGGAAAGGGACCGGCTGAAATGGCTGGCCGAGTTCGCCGTTCTTTTTTTTGCCGCCTTGGAAACATTCGGAATCCTGGCTGACTCTCTGAATACGTCGAACAAACGGAAATCGAAAGTCCTGAAACTGCTGAGGCTTCTGGAACTGCTGAAAGAGCAGACACAGCAGAAGCTGAGGGGAGAGCGGCATATAAAAGACCGGATCGTTTCTCTCGATGATCCCGATGCCCGCCCGATAAAGAAGGGAAAGAGTCATCCGAAGTGTGAGTTCGGAACAACGGTTCAGATGAGCTTCAACCGTCAGGGTTTCATGATAACGGTCGAAAATTTTATCGGAAATCCGAATGACAAAACACTTTACCCCGGCACACTGAATCTTTTCAAAGAGAGGATGGGACGCCTGCCTGACACTGTTGTCACCGACCTGGGGATACGCAGCCGCAGCAACATTGAAAACACGCCCGGAGAGGTCGGCAATGTTTTTATGGGACGCAGTACCGATGTCTCCGAAGAAAAGCAGGATTTCTGCCGCAGCGCGCGCTCGGCCACAGAAGGATTTATTGCCGTTGCCAAAAATCTCCGGGGTTTCAGAAAAAGCCTCTGGCACAGACTGGGCGGACATCGGATGTGGTCACTTCTGTGTCAGACTGCCTACAATCTGAAGAAATTTCTTCAGTTGTATTATAAGGAGGAAATAAAAGAAAAAAGTCTTGTAAAGCTGAAATTAGCCTGACTTTACAAAACATTATAAAGCTTTTCTTTTCTGCGTTTTGGGATTTCGACAGGAGAGGTGTGTCCGAATCAGGCAGTTCTTTTGGCCGGATCACGGTGAAATGAATGTCAGCAGCCATATTTCTGAAATTTGAAAATCCAATATCACTATATGCTGTGACAAGAGAAATATGCAGTAAAGAGAAATTCAGCAGATACTAA
>JAAEOJ010000313.1 GCA_024244685.1 Mycoplasma sp. | reverse complement strand
ATAGAATTAGTCTGCACGTCACGTCATCGTGATGCGGCAGAGAAGAATTAATCTCCCGATAGAGGAGAATTATTCTCCTCTTAATATATAATGTGATATAAATATCATGACAACAAACATAAATCAAGGTGAGCACTATTATTCATGTTGGCGCACGCACGACTGCTGCACATGTTGACGCTACTTCAATACAACTGTAGATGCGTAGCTGCACGCGATAATAAAAAATTATATATGGTAATGCGACTGCACGCGATTGACTAAGGCACGCCTTACCAGTTGGGCTACCAAGCAGAGTATACTGAGTAAGTGCAAATCTCATGAGGAGCATAGAATTAGTATACACGTCACGTGATCGCGATGTGGGCAGAGAAGAATTAATCTCCCGGTAGAGGAGAATTGTTCTCCTCTTCTTATCTATAATAAGGATAGGTGGCGGCGACGGCGACGACGGTGTAATACTTTTATTTAATATGCAGTCCACCTAAGCAATATTGTTCTAATGAATTTTCGGACTTTCATCTGGTCTGCACGATATCAGGAACTGCTCTGCACTGAATATAAGCATAACCAGAGGCATACATCAGACGACATTACCATCCACAGAGCGGATAGCAGAACCGCGTGAAGATAATCAACGTCATGCCGACACGACGTGTAATACAGAATCTTTATTCCTCTATAATATGCGAATGACATGAAACAGAGGCAGCTATCTCGCATACTGTGTTTATTTCCAGCTCCACACAAACTAGGCATTTTCTCACTCACGGACAATACAACAAGTGCAATGGTCGCGCCCTCTTCAATTGCTATTTCCCTCTCTCGACTACACTCAAGTACACATGCACATTGCAGCCAATCTTCCCTGACGGAGCAACACATCAATGAAGGACAAGTCTGTAAGTTGGTGGCAGCATATTCACCGATAGAGATAAAGTGATTGTCTCAAAACAAGTACATCATAGAAGGACAAGTGCGTAATGATAGATCCGTCTGCCGACGTTAATCAGTAGATTGCAGGACGCCATGATCATACACAGAGCATCGGCGCATAGGCAACGCCGCGCCGCACAGATGAATAACATAGGAATAATTCTTATAGACATGGCAACAAACCGCAACAGCACGTGACAATATAAAAATATAACAGTGGCGGGCCGAGCACTCTAATATTATTATATAAATGGTAGGCTGAGTATGCTGATATTATATAAGTGACGTGCTGAGCACTCTAATATAATTGACTTGCCGAGTTCTATATCTCTCGGCCACACATAAGCACGCATACGCTGAACTTAATTAAATGGTTATATTTCAGATTTTTTTCTTCCTCTTAATATTTTGGTATTATTAAAGCGACAATATTTCAGTGATTCAACACTTCCTCATTTGCTTATTAAATTAAATGAATATTTTTATACATTTTAATATTTAAATATTAAATGGTGATATTGCAATAGATTTTCTTCTTACTCTTCAAAATTAATATTCTGTGATTAAATTGCTATATTTAAATTAATTAAATTAATTAAGTTTATATAAATTGATTAAATTAATTAAATTAATTAAATAAATTAATTAAATGAATTAATAATTTAATTAATTTAATTAATTAATTTACAGTTTTTTTCATTAAGCAAATAATGAAGGTAAATCACTGAAATATTGCCACTGTAATAATACCAAAATATTATTAACGATGAAGAAAAAATTGAAATATCGCCATTTAATTAAATTGAGTGTATGCGTGCTTATGTGTTGTCGGGAGATGTAGACACCGGCACGTGAATTATATTTATTAGATTCCTCGGCACTTAACTTATATAATATTAGAGTACTCTTCCTGCAATTTATATAATAATATTGGAGTGCTCGTCCCGTCAATTTGATAGTTTTATATTGTCATGTGCTCTGGCGCTTTGTTGTCATCTCTAGAAGAATTAT
>JAAEOJ010000312.1 GCA_024244685.1 Mycoplasma sp. | reverse complement strand
TATTGTAATATAGTTTAAGAATGCGATGATATATGCTATAATGAAGTCATAACAAAAATAAAGGAAAAAGTTATGGCATACGGATTAGAATTAAGACAAAGAATCATAGAGTTTATTCAAAAAGGTTCTCATGTAGATAAAGCTGCTGAAATCTTCAATATTAACAGATCTACAATTTACCGCTGGTTAAAAAGAGAAAATTTAGCTCCAAAATTGAACCACACAAAGGGCTATAAAATCGATAAAAAAGCATTAAAAAAGGCTATTGAAGAAAAACCTGATATATTTGAAAGAGAGCTTGCAAAGAAATTCAATGTTAGCCAACCTTCTATTTCTAGAATGTTAAAAAAGTTAGGCTACAGCAATAAAAAAAGAGCTTAGATATTACGAAGCAGACGATCAAAAAGTAGCACACTTTATCTTATTTAGAAACTTTTTAATAGATCTATATGGTGCAGAAAACCTAGTGTATTTAGACGAAAGCGGTTTTAATGGCAAAGAAAACTTTCGTTATAATTGCTGGTCTCCAACAGGTGTAAAAATATTTGAAAAAATAACAGGAAAACGCTTAAAAAGAGCATCAATTTTAGTAGCATTAAAAGACGGGGCTTTAATTGCTTCATACATATTCGAAGGGACTTGTAATACTGAAAAATTTAATGATTACCTAGAAAATAAGTTACTACCAGCACTGCCTAAAAAGCAAGTAATCATAATGGATAATGCAAGAATTCATAAAAGCCAAAAAACCCGAGAATTAATCGAACAAGCAGGACATATTTTGTTATTTTTGCCCCCATATAGTCCAGAATTAAATCCAATAGAAAAAAGGTTCGGAAGCTTGAAAAAAGCTTA
>JAAEOJ010000311.1 GCA_024244685.1 Mycoplasma sp. | reverse complement strand
TTGCGAGGTGCACTTAGCCGGTAGCAAGGATCATTCAGTTAAAATTTGAGCTCTATCCATTGAGCCGTTCATGAGGAATTTGCTTGAAAGAAGAAACAGGAGTCCATTATTAAAAGCTTATACCGTATTTGCTAAAATAGTCGCCCCGGGCGTTTATATTTTCAACTAGTGATGGGCAGAATATATTACTATTCGATATTTCTATCACTATCCGATGGTTTTTTGACCAGATATATTCGCAAAATATCTATTCGATGCAAACCCAAAGCAAAAATATTCGATAAATATCTATTCGTTGCACAGAAAAGTATCCGATACTAAAAAGTATCCGATACAAATTTTTTACATAAAAAGTATCCGATAGTTCTGAAAATATCCGATACTTTCAAAACTATCCGATTACTATTCGATAATATATCGGATATTCATATTGCTGATGACTTTTCGCCAAGAGCGTTGTCGTGAAAACGGCTGATTTTTTGATGCCAAAAAGTACTGTAAAGTGTATAAAAATAGTGTTCCAATGTCTGGTGCCTTTAGAATGTGTGTTATATTTATTTTTAAAATTTTTCTGTTCTCTAATAGAAAACTATTCGATAAATATTCGCAAAAAAATAAAGTATTCGAATAGTATATTTTGGGCAAAAATATTCGAATATATATCCGATACTTTTTTCAGGCAAAAGTATTCTATCACTATTCTATCCGATCGGAAATTTTGCAAAAATATCTATTCGATATCTATTCGATGCCAAAAATTACTATCTGCCCATCACTACGGCTCGTACTGTCAGTAAGTACAGTTTTACTGTATTGTAGGATTGCGGTCTGAAGTT
>JAAEOJ010000310.1 GCA_024244685.1 Mycoplasma sp. | reverse complement strand
CCAGCTAGGCGCAAAGAAAACCTTGGACCTGGAATGGTGCCAAGAGGTCACAATGGCATTCCCGAGAATTCGATCCAAACTTCAGAAATACGGAGAGACAAACCGCGACGAATCACCCACTACCAATGTCCCCGACGGACTCTACGACCTACCCATATTTCAACGGAAGAAATCGGCCTACTTCCCCGTGAATTTGAGTTATATGGACGAACAAAAGCCAGAGTCAGTCCGGAGATTAAACATTTGGAGAACCAACAGAGAATGGCATCAGAGATTGGAAATTGTCATCAGAACTCGATGTCCAGCAGTTTCGCTATGAAGACTTTCGACTTCCTCCATTTCTCCGAAATCACCGAAAAGTGACGGAGACTCTTGAATTTGAGGTAGTATAGTTCTTGTAACATGATGGGTTTGTAAAGTTGTAATGTGTGTAACACTGTGTGATCGCCCGCACCTAAGGCTAGCCAGTTGTATTATAAGATGTTTTGATATGTTGTCACGTATATTCCAACATAGGGGGGGAATATGATATGATCAT
>JAAEOJ010000309.1 GCA_024244685.1 Mycoplasma sp. | reverse complement strand
GATGCGCGAAGGGACGTACGTGATTAACGCATCTCGCGGCAAAGTGGTAAGTGGTTGACTGTGGGGGAGTGGGGATGGGTATTGTGTGTACAGTCGGGACTGGAATGACATTGCGTATGTTGAAGGTTGGAAGTGAATTAACCCTGGACGAAACGGCTACATTTTTACCCTGTTTTTTGGGGTAATTTAACCTGACGATTGGGGTAATTTACCCTGGCAAACAGGGTAAATTTCCTGACAAACAGGGTAAATTTTCTGACAAACAGGGTAAAATATGGCGGAAAACAGGGTAAAATTGTTGGAGAGATCACGCAGAAAGTCATGAAACAGACAAACAGGGTTGGTTCCTTGTGAAAAATTACAACGTCACGATACCAACATTCTGGGGAGGAAACACCACATACATGTATGTTAATGTAAACAAAATATCATGTGTAATCACCAAATTTCAGCTCTCGTACTGGCAGGGTAAACTCATTTCACCATTTCGAGGTGCACTTGCAATTACCCCAAATATTGGGGTAATTTACCCTGATTTTCGGGGTAATTTACCCCAATCATCTGGGTAATTTACCCCAATAATCAGGGTAAAATAAGGCCGTTTCGTCCAGGGTTAATAGTGCGTTGCTACATCAATCAATTAAAGAAACAATGAGACTGTTATTTTGGTCCACCCCGGGCGCATGTCATTTGGTTATGTTTTTAGATATCCAAGTGCTATACTTAACCATTT
>JAAEOJ010000308.1 GCA_024244685.1 Mycoplasma sp. | reverse complement strand
TTTAGGCAACCAAATCCACATTTTTTCAAATTGACTACATTTTGCTCCCAGAAATAATAATGGTATATCTTTACCATTTGACAGCCAACCAATGGGAGATCCACATAGGGAAATACCAAATGTGTATTCCTGTTGAACAATTTTTGGCAATGGGAGACCTACATCTACAACTACATATAAAACTTTAGGCAACCAAATCCATATTTTTTCAAATTGACTACCTATTCCTCCCAGACATGATAATGGTATATCTTTACCATTTGACAGCCAACCAATGGGAGTTCCACATAGGGAAATACCAAATGTGTATTCCTGTTGAACAATTTTTGGCAATGGCAGATCTACATCTACATGCAAAACTTGAGGCAACCAAATCCACATTTTTTCTAATTGACTACCTATTGTTCCCACACATAATAATGGTATATCGTTACCATTTGACAGCCAACCAATGGGAGATCCCCATAGGGCAATACCAAATGTCTATTCCTGTTGAACAATTTTGTTCGCCAAAAGTTTCAGAACACTGTAATGACACTACAAAACTTAAAGCAACAAAATCCATTTTGGAAATAACTTTTTTTCAAATCTGATACGTATTTTGTGGAAAACAACTTAGTGCATGTTTT
>JAAEOJ010000307.1 GCA_024244685.1 Mycoplasma sp. | reverse complement strand
CTCATTCAAAATTATTTTTTGGATGTTTTATGGAGAATACATTTTTTAGAAGTCCAAAAAAAAAATTGGATGTCATATCATACCAAGTAGACATTTTATGGTCGAAAGTGTGGGAAATTCTTAGTTAGTGCTGTTATTACACTAAATATTCCCCGTGTTACAAAATGGTTCCCCCCCTTAAAAAATCAACCCTACCAAAAGTGGACTACCCGATGAGATATGACCACCAAACTTTTTTCTGGGCATAAACAGAGTCTATAAAAAATTCAGACATGCTCAGAATTTTTTTAGGGTGCTTGTGGTGGGACCCTTCTCCCACACTCCCTAAACACTAGCAAATTCACGAAAACACCAAAAAATATGCCAAATTTCAAGTATGAAAAGTTGGCTCCTGATCCAAGTTTTTGAAGTTCGCAATTTTTTCTTCGACATAACTAAGGTCTCTGTCACCAAAAATCAGCATTCGGAGTGATTTAGTGACCTCTGTAGATTTTTTTTTGCGTCGTTAGAAAAAAAGTGGAATTATTACGTTTTTCACCCACGAATAAAAAGTTACGTTTTTTTTCTTCTTATAGAAATGACGTATTTGTGTCGCATGACGTAGGAGACAAAACCACTGAG
>JAAEOJ010000306.1 GCA_024244685.1 Mycoplasma sp. | reverse complement strand
CCTAATATTACTGCTTTTAGGAGAGATTTTTGTTTTTTTTTCTGTTCTAGCAATATCCAGTATCTTATTATCAGGCCTATTTGATGTAGCGGCTATGCCTTGTTCTGCCTTTTTTTGCAATAAAAAATTATATAATTGGTAGCCAGACAACTGTCAGAGGTGTCTTTATTATGCTTCAAATGTGGTCACATATGATCATGAGAAGAAAAAAAAGCATAACGTCATTCCCAGAGTTGAGAAAAAAAAGCATAACGTCATCTCAAAAATTCTCGAAATCGATTTTTATCGCTAACGCGATCGAGTTATCCAAAAATATTTTACACACATACTAAATGGCATATATCTGAATTTTTAGTCGAGAATTTTTTTGGATACCCCCTAAAGTGAGACCTAGCCAGGTGAGAGTGCACTAAATTTCAAAGTGCCACTTTTGGCTCAAAAGTCAGATTTTCTACATATTTGGAGCTAGATGCCACCAAAAAAATCTACACACATTACAAAAAAATCTAAAAACATCTATGGAGTTTTGCGGTCACAACGAGCCATAAATCACTATCT
>JAAEOJ010000305.1 GCA_024244685.1 Mycoplasma sp. | reverse complement strand
GCCATCGAATCGGTCCCGAACCGATCGCCAGAACCATCTGCTGACGATTTTCAAAATTTTTTCGGCCAAATGGACACCGAATACGACGCTGACCACATACGAACAGTTTTGAAGTTTTACGATTTCCGGATCCGCCGAATCGGGTCCGAAACGATCGCCAGCACCATCTGCTGACGATTTTCAAAATTTTTTCGGCCAAATGGACACCGAATGCGACGCTGACAACAATCAAACAGTTCTGAACATTTTACGATTTCCGGATCCACCGAATCAGCCATCGAATCGGGTCCGAAACGATCGCCAGCGCCATCTGCTGATGATTTTCGAAATTTTTTCGGCCAGACGGACACCGAATATATAACGCACGAAATACATTTTTTTATCACAGACTTTGTAAAAGAATTCTGATATGTGCGTTTGTTTGCAATTTTCGCAATAGGCCTATTTTGACAAATTAAAATTTTTCAAGAAATCCAACTTAGGTTATTCATAGCTCGATTTGTCCCTTTGATTGCAGCAAAAATCCCAATAAAAAATCGTTCATTGAAAAAAAACTTTTTCAGAAAAAAAATGTTTTCGAAATAAACTTAAGTGAACGTGAACAGAGAGAATTGAATGTAAGAGGAGCAAACTTTTCTGGGGGTGGCCCCTTCCAGTCTTCCTCAAAAGGAAAAGGGGGGCGGCGGAGGGGAAGTTTGAACAAAAGTTGTTCAGAAGGGTCGATTCCGTAAGGTCGAGGAGAGGATGGTACTATTTTGACCCTTCGAGTTCGAAGTTCGAAACCTAAGGAGTGCCCCCCCCCCACCCAGGCTTTTGAAAAATGGATCTAACCCAAAAGTTTCCTCTACTTAGGGTTTGTGAGAGAGAGGGGGGAGGGTGTTAATTTGCCCCTTCCAGTC
>JAAEOJ010000304.1 GCA_024244685.1 Mycoplasma sp. | reverse complement strand
CGAAAATTTGATAAATTCTAGATTGATATTTTATATTAAATTGAAAAATCTAAAATTTATCAAATAGCAGATTTGAGGAGTTCAAAGAAAAAAAAACAATCCCAGAGCTGATTTCAAAGAAGAAGAAAAACGATATCACCCGAATTTTTTTAGAATTTTTTTATTCCTCCGCATTATCCACTCAGAACATGATATTTGCTGACTAGGGCCTATCAGAGACGGAGATTTCAAAAATAAAAATATTTTTTGTCTGACTCGCATCCAAGTCCGTCATATCAGCACTTGAAGATTTTCCAGGGATTTTTTACCGGAAATTCACATCAATCTTGAAATTGAAATGCGATTTTGACACCCTAATAATTTTTTCTCAACAAATCTGAAGGTATCACAGTAATCAGCGCACTCGAAAGTATATATGTACAAATTTTCGCAACTTGGGTCGAGAGAGCAAAAAAGTTATTCCAAAAAGATAGGCGGAAAACGCATGAAAAATACGTATATGCTGCATGATTTGCATGCGGCATGCGTTATAATATAGCCATGCAGGTCGTATTTTTCATGCATTTTCCGTCTCTCTTTTTGGAATACATTTTTTGCTCTCTCGACCCAAGTTGCTAAAATTTGTACATATATACTTTCGAGTGCGCTGATTACTGTGAT
>JAAEOJ010000303.1 GCA_024244685.1 Mycoplasma sp. | reverse complement strand
TCCGTTTGTTTACAACGAACAATAACCTCACTTCTGCTCTCATTTCATCGCCGGCAAAAAAAAAAAGTACATCCCACATTTCAGAATCATCAAAAAAAAAATGTACATCCAACATTCGAAATTTCGGAAACGCGATTTGTGACCGGTATACTGGTCGAAATCCAAAAATATTTCACGTATGGGTGAAAAATGGTGTTTTACACCAAATTTTTTTTGAAAGATGGTCTGAAGTCAAAAAGTGCGATTTTGGGAAGCCGAAAAGCGATTTTTTCAGATTTCCGAAAAAATCGACTTTTTGACTCACTCCAAATTTTTGACTTCTCGAGCCTCTAGATAGGGTAGGGGTTGCCTGAAAAAAATTCAAAAAGTGAAAAAGTACCACAGAATCGTATTGCGATTCTAACGAACGTATTTTCAGCCCCTGGGAGCAATTATTTGCGATTTAATGAGAAAAAATAGAAAATATTTGGGAAAGTGTGTGTAGAATATTCCTCTTATAAATGGCCTGAAATGTTCCACACACACTTTCCATTTTTTTTTTTCTATTTTTCGCATAGAATCGCAAATAATTGCTCCCAGAGGCTGAAAATACGTTCGTTAGAATCGCACAATGATTCTGTGGTACTTTTTCACTTTTTGAATTTTTTTCAGGCAACCCCTACCCTATCTAGAGGCTCGAGAAGTCAAAATTCGTGAGTGAGTCAAAAAAGTTGATTTTTTCGGAAATCTGAAAAAATCGCTTTTCGGCCTCCCAAAATCGCACTTTTTGACTTCAGACCATCTTTCAATTTTTTTGTGATGTAAAACATAATTTTTCACCCATGTGTGAAATATTTTTGGATTTGGACCGGTATACCGGTCACAAATCGCGATTTTCGAAATTTCGAATGTTGGATACACATTTTTTTTTCCACAATTTGAAAATGTTGGATACACATTTTTTTTTTCAACTGATCATATGTCATGTTTGCCAGGATTAATGTAATATCCATTTAATAATCACGCACTTCCCGATCTTGATGTGCTACCAATCCCATTTCATATAATATTACCGCGACCCATATTCATGTACTGCATGACACACTTTCATGCACTACCCCACCAACATACACAGCACACATAAATGCACTGTCCTGCCCACATTCCCTAAATATTTTCGTTGCCCTCACCATCATGTTCTGTACTGCTTACTATCATGCACAAATCTCCATATACTGCCTCTTA
>JAAEOJ010000302.1 GCA_024244685.1 Mycoplasma sp. | reverse complement strand
AGGGTCAACCTTAGCAAGGCAGATTTCTGAGCGGGAGATTTGAATTGATGCGACGTATACATCGACCGCTAACGATTGACCCGGATGTTTCTTGACTCTTGCGATGCTCTTACAAGTACACTCATGCTAGAAGGTAACGTCAAAGAAGATCGGTTGAAAGAACCAAATATTAAAGTTTTAATATTACACACTGCAAATATTAAAATATTAATATTAATACCATGCATCCCGGTCAGTTGCATGCATCGGGAACGCGGGAAATTTAGTGAACTGGAAATATGCATACGAGTGACGGACGATGTTTTGAGGGTGGAAGATGAGTGTAGTTTGGCCACTCCCACACTCTCTCTCACCCTTCAGTTGGGCAAGGTTACATTCGCGATGCCCCCACAAATGGATCCAAGCCAATGGCGATGTCGCGGGTATTTGTTTGGAAGAAATACATAATATTAATTTTTTAATATTACACACTACAAATATTAAAAATCGTAGTATTAACATCATGCAGCATACAGTCAGCTGCATGTTTGGGAACGCTTTGGATTTTATGAACGCAAACTGAAATATGAATACTTAGTGTGTTCCGCACGCGTTACCGTTGCATACTTGATGCTGAGAGAAGAATGTCGATTGGCATCTCTCACACACTGTTGCTTGCCCACTCCCACACAATATGTTAATTCATGTAAAACTCAGGGGATCCCACTCACTTATGAATTTCAAGGTATGCTTATGGTACAAATTTCCAAAAAAAATCTGTAAACGGAGTGGGGAAAATATTTTACCTCATAAATAAATAATTTTTTGACGTAATTTTTTTCTTTCTTTCAGATTTGGAAAAAAAAATGTGTTTTTTTCAAAAAAAAAGATTTTTTTTTGAGGTAAAAATAATTTGTTTTGATGTAAAAAAAAAAAAATTATGTAACAAAAAAAGCTTTTTTTTCTAATGTAAAATTTGGGTTTTTAATTAAAAAAAATATTTATTT
>JAAEOJ010000301.1 GCA_024244685.1 Mycoplasma sp. | reverse complement strand
GCGTAGTTTTTTACCCTAGTATGAATTTTTTCAGGTCCCAGATCCAAGTTGGTCAGTCTGTAAAAAATCATAAGTACCCAAAATTTAGTAGGTTGAGTGGTAGGGCATGAATAAAAGTCCGACCAAAAACATTTTGAATTGGGGCACTCACTTTTACAAAATGATAAAACTGAGTGATAATAATTTTTGAACATGTTTTTATGTTTACGACACCATTAGGGACACACATAGGAACATTTTCACAAAAAATATTTTTTGGAAGTCGACTACCCACTTTGGTAGGGGTCGATTTGGTCAGACCACCCCAAAATATATGGCCACTCAATTTTGAAAAATTCTGAAATTGAGTGTCTGAAACCCCAATTTGACCTATATTTGGGTATTAAAGTACCCATAACTGTACTATGAGGTCGAAGAATTTTTTCTCTTCAAGTATGTTGTATATGACTGTATACTACGTACTCTCACCAAAAATAATCAGTACAACTCAAGTATTGTGGTCAGTAGAGGTTCGAGTCCCTTTTG
>JAAEOJ010000300.1 GCA_024244685.1 Mycoplasma sp. | reverse complement strand
GGCACTGGTTCAGTTTAATTGGTAGATGCATTATATTATACAAATTTTACTTTAAAAATTTCAGTCAGAGACAGCCCCTTATTTATGATTCCAATAGCCACAGCCGGTATCTGCCCGGTTGTGAAATGAACTCTTACGAAATTATGCATCACCCGGTAAACATTCAAAATCCTCTGAAGTCCGCTGGCGCTTTCCGAGTAGGTGTTCGTTTTTCTTCTGAATGCGGAACATTTTCTTCTGAGAGAACTGTTGAAAGATTCGACATGATTTGCATGAATGTCTTTTTCATCAGTCTGCTGCTCCGTATCGGGATGTTCCGGCCGGGGACTCTGGTATTTCGGCCGTTTACGACCTCTTTTATGAGACTGGGAGCCTTTGTTTTTAACTCTCGCTTTCACTCCTTTCTTCAATGTCTTCTTGGGACGCCCCCGCTTTCCGTTCCTGACAGCCTCGCTGCATATTTCAAAAAGAATATTGCCGTATCGGCGTTCGCCGTCCGTGAATATGCTGATATCGCCGGTTCTGTCAGCAATTTCTCCGAGCGTTCCGACAACTTCCTCAAAGAGTCTGCGGTCTTTCTTTCCGCACCTCAGTTCCCATATGAACCGGCTGGCACGGTCAGTCAGAACCACTGTCCGTCCTGCGGACTGATCCGGAGGAACATTTTTATTTACTTTGGTGTAAAGCTCGTCGCCTTCTGTAACCAGTTTCAGAAACTCATGTGTGAGAGAATAAAGAAACAGAGTTTCATGAAGGTCATAAAATTTCATTTCCCAGCTGAGAACTGTGTTTTTGCTTACATTGAAAAGTCTTGCGACGGCATTCAGCCCCATGCCGTCTGTCCGGGCATTAATAACATCGCTTATCAGGCTGAGAGGTTTTTTAAGCCCTTCCGAAAAAGTGTTTTTTGTTTCAGAAAAACGGCATAGGCAGACACTG
>JAAEOJ010000299.1 GCA_024244685.1 Mycoplasma sp. | reverse complement strand
CCAGTCACTTACTTTAATTCTGTGAATTAAAGTGTTGAATTAAAGTATTTCTCTCTTTGGACGGTTCTAGACCATCGTCCATGCATCATACAGGCTACAACACTGTCTCGGTATATTGTATAGGTTATTAAAAGTGTTGTCAAAATGGAATTAAAGTATAATTTAAAGTTTGTTCAGAGAAATTGCGAAATAATTTAATTCGACCCCATCGATACTTTAATTGGACTTTTGGCATGCTAGTACTCATGTCGTACTATAATGTTCGTTGTGTTTTCAGGTTCCATTGATGAACCAAATAAAGATGGCCTATCTGCAATTGTCGAGAATCCCGTTCATGGAGTCACTTTTGGATTAAAAGAGTCACTTTTGGAACATCAGATGACAGTTAATTCATTAGAACAAGAGGAATCCCAGCTTGATGATCCACCAGCTGCAGGTAAATCTAAAATAATGACTAATGATATGTATGTATATGGTATGGCAGGACAGGCACATTGCTTTTGTAAGTGATGTGGTTTATATGCTAGCAAGTGCTATTGTGCATAAGTGTCAATTATTGATCTTAATTTACACTTTTATTCTGCTTCTTGGATTCAGAAAATTACTAAATTGCCCTGCTTTTTTTCTAT
>JAAEOJ010000298.1 GCA_024244685.1 Mycoplasma sp. | reverse complement strand
CATGCAAGTAATACATTTAAATTGAGAATACTCAAAATGTACAGAGCTATGTGGACATTAAAATATATACCTGCATTGAACTCAATATCAAGATCTATTTTTTTACATAAAAAAGGGGATACGTGCGATTTATAAAATTATCGAACTATCACAACTGGGTGTAATATTTGTAAAACATTTTTACGTATTCAATCCAAATGGGATTCCATTTGAAAAGAAGTACAATGGAGAACCTGTTGATTATGGATACATGTATCTCCGAAGCAAAAAGAAAAAATCAAGATTATACGTTGCTCTATTGGATATCACTAAAGCATATGATCGAGCAGACAGAAATATTTTATGGAAAATCATGGAGTTATACAACTTCCCTGAATAATATATTCAAATGCTACAAGCATCATATAAAGACCCGTGTAGTAAATTGATCTTCCAAGATACTGCTATGGAACCAATGTCAATGCCAATAGGCTTAAAACAAGGGTGCGTAGACTCATCACCAGTATTTGCACTTTTTATAGCTCCCATAGGCTGGAAATTAGTGCAATCTGGTTACAGAGTAAAAATCCAAAATACAATATGCCCAGGAATATTTTTCGCAGATGATATGCTGTTATGGGGGTCGAAATTGGCCCTAAAAAAATTACTGAAAATAACATGAAGCCTCGCAGATCAATATAAAATTGAATTTGCAGGAAATAAATGCATACAATAAACCATACAATGCCAATGCATACAATAAACCATACAATAAACCATACAATGCCCCGATTCAACAGGAAACAAATGATTGGCAAATAGGCCATGGTCCTATAAAGGAAGGTGAAGAAAAAGAAATCTTCATCCAAGAAACAAGTGAAGGAAAATATTTGGGAGTTACTATTTCCAGAACCCATGGAATCTATTGCTTCCAACAAAATTATCCATAAAAAAATTGAAAACGCATGCAAATTTTATTTCGCATGCTGTAAGAAAAACGTTTACACCATTAACGATGGTAGGGCAAATGTGGAAAGCATATGCCCTACCAGGAATTTTGTATGCTTCAGAAATAATAGTATGGGACAAGACCAATTTAAAAGCTCTAGATACCATACAAAATACATTAATAAAAAATACTTTAAAACTCCCTCAGTATATGGCTAGTGTGGGGTTGGAAATACTAAT
>JAAEOJ010000297.1 GCA_024244685.1 Mycoplasma sp. | reverse complement strand
TTCATACTCGAACAATTTTCACAAAAAAAAATCATATCGCATACCACCTTCTCATAACTGGTCAGAGAGTAACATCACCAATGTTTTAGAAACGGGGCCAGAATTTTAATCGCAAATAACTCGCTAAATAGACGTTCTCGGCAAATTCTGACTGCGCCACTGGATTCTACGTCCAATTTTACACTATTTCAAATTTTTTCGGGTCCCATACTCAAGGGGTGAGTCCACAGTGGGGCGAGAGAGGGAAATTTTGGGAGGTCGGGGTTGAGATTCACTTTTTGGTTCCATTTTGGGGAAGAGTGTGTATGTGAGAGACCTAACACCCCCCTGTGGATTTTTAGGTATCCGATGTCTATACGACATGAAAATTGGTATACTAGGTCTATAAGATACATAGTTTCCATATGTGAAGAAAAAAAATTCATACTCCAATGGTTGGTGACATATGGTGCGATACCTATATATCGAAATGTGAGTGTGTACAAAAGTGAAAAAAAAATGCTGTTGAAAAAATATGCTCCCTAATTTAACTCCCACCCTTATTCGTACCCTTATTGTGGCCACACCTGATGTGTGTAGATCACCACAATTTTTTTTCTAATGGAAAAATCATCGCAGAACACAATGGTGATAACGAAAAAAATTATACTCGTGTACTTGATAGTATTAAACACTCTTCTCTTGGAGAGTGCGAGTGTGTGTGTGTGAGTGTAAGTGTGTGTATTTATTTAAAATGTATTCTGTCCCCACCCCCTTATCAATATATGAAATGTGCTTAATACCCTCCCATACATGACTATAATTTTTTTCGATGTCACCATCGTGTTCTATGATGAATTTTACCCTAGAAAAAAAAGTTGGGACCATCTGTACCCGTCAGGGGTAGTCACAGTAAGGGGGGAGCATATTAGGTAATAGTCATTATATAGAGTGTGTGAATATTTTAATAAATAATTTCTCACTCTCTATATCCTGACAAATATTAAATGACCCCCCCCTTATTGTGACT
>JAAEOJ010000296.1 GCA_024244685.1 Mycoplasma sp. | reverse complement strand
GGCAAGAAGACGCAACCAAGGGTTGGTGAATTCAGTGCAGGGAAAAATCCTTGGTCGAAGGGAAATCCAAGTCTCGGAAGAACTTGAAGACTCAACAACCAGCTAGGCGCAAAGAAAACCTTGGACCTGGAATGGTGCCAAGAGGTCACAATGTTGTTCCCGAGAATTCGATCCGAACTTCAGAGATACAGAGAGACAAACCGCGATGAATCACCCACGATCACCGTCCCCGACGGACTCTACAACCTACCCATATTTTGACGGAAGAAATCGGCCTACTTCCCCATGAATTTGATTCATATGGATGAATAAAAGCCAGAGTCAGTCCGGAGATTAAACATTCAGAAAACCCAGCAAATTTCTCAGGCGACTGCAAGATTCGGCCCAGCCAAATATCAGCGGAAATCGTCAAGGAAACTTCGACTTCCTCCATTTCTCCGAAATCACCGAAAAGCGATGGAGACTTTTGAATCTGAGGTAGTATAGTTCTTGTAACATGATGGGTTTGTAAAGTTGTATGTGTGTGACACTGTGTGATCGCCTGCACCTAAGGCTAGCCAGTTGTATTATATAAGATGTTTTGATATGTTGTCACGTATATTCCAACATAGGGGGGGAATATGATATGATCATAATAATATAATACGGTTGTTTATTTCTGAGTCATGCGAGTGCGTGCGGTTGTTTGTTGTTGTCTACTCAGCGTATACGTTTATGTCATTCTTGTCGGGTTTGTGCGCTAAAGTCAGTTGCCTTCTCTCTCGTAGGAGTTCAGTTGTTTTATGGTGAAGTAAAGACTTTGCTTTCTCGGAACGATAACAACAATAGATGAATCGAGTAGTAGCGCCCTCAAACACATCAATAGCGACGCCTCAAGGATTCTGTGCGACAATCGACAATTCGGACTATGCAGTTCTCAATGTTTCGACTGAAAGACTTCGACCCTGGGCATATGATT
>JAAEOJ010000294.1 GCA_024244685.1 Mycoplasma sp. | reverse complement strand
TTAAAATATTGCAGATACAATGGACATTGGGCGTATACTGAGTGAATGTAAAACTGAATGGTGTGCATTTTCCCGAGCAAATTTTTTCTTAAATAGTAGACAAAATCTACATATTTCACTATATTTTGAGCATTGTGTGACTGCGATAATATAATATTGTATTTACGTAAACTTGATTTTCAACTCAAATACGAATGTATTCAGAAATCCACATTCTATTTCATATCTACGCCTGGTGGACTATCGAACAAGTTATGTTGGAAATTCAACACTCTCACTGCGAGTCCACGGCGTACCCCGAAAGTCGAGCTATGTTGGAACTATTTATCCGAAAAACGTACCTGTGTGTGCATGGTCATAAAATACATGTGGATTTTTGACACTGGATGTTTAGTTTACAACGCATATTTCAGGCTTAACACGAAGTTCACCTCAAGACAATACCATTTAATCGCAGAAATGGCTTTCTGAATTCATTTTTGAAATCATCAAGACAATATATTTGTAACTTGTGTATGTACACGCCAACCCTACGAGCGCACTGACAGAAGCATGTAGGTTCGGCAGAGAGAACACAAATTATTTAATGTAATCTTTAAAGGTATTAGAAAATATAAAAATATCGAAAAAATCAACGTATTTTATTATCGTTTGACCATATTCTGGTCGCGATAATATAACATTCTATTTAAGAAAACGTTATTTTCGCCGCAAATACGAATGTATTCATAAATCGACGGTCTAGTGCATGTGAACGCCTGGTTGACTATCGAACAAGCGGTGTTGGAAATACAACACTCTCACTGCATGTTCACGCTGTATCCTGAAAGTCGAGAAATGTTGGAGATATTTATTCGAAAAATGAACCAGTGTACATGTGCGGACGAAGAAAATATACTCTGAGGTCTGCATCGGAATATAGCGTGTTGAGGGCTGGTCGGCCACTGGAC
>JAAEOJ010000293.1 GCA_024244685.1 Mycoplasma sp. | reverse complement strand
TGGTATTGTGCTATAATGACTGTATGGCCATATCAAAAGAAGAAATATTAATAGTTAAATCCAAATTTTTCGCTATCAGAGACTGTTTAAGTGAAAAAGGAAAACGGCTTTGGGCGGCGGTAGAAGCAAGAGCCTATGGGCGCGGGGGAGTCACACTTGTATGTAAAGCAACGGGTATGTCAACTGCAACTGTCTGTAAAGGCGTTAAAGAACTAAAGTCAGGAAATTTGCCAGATGGTAGAATAAGGAGGAGTGGGGGCGGAAGAAAGCCTATTAAACTCAAAGAACCAAGCTTACTTGTAGAACTTGATGGTTTAGTTGATCCATATAGAAAAGGTGACCCTGAAAGTCCATTAAGATGGACTAGCAAAAGTACAAGAAAACTTGCTCAGGAGTTATCTGATCGAGGTTATTGTCAAACGACAATTAAAAATACCCACCGTATTGCATCAAAATAAAATCACACTATCTTCAAAAGTATTGACTCATAATAAAACATACTATTGGGAATTATATATTTACACTCATAGGAAGAGTGGCAATATCGTTCTTTGCTATCATTAATTTTTTATATTTTTCTTCTCTTATATTTTGTTTCGAATGCCATTCTGCAACTCTCCTTTGTAATGTTCTGAGTTGATTTTTATTAAATTGCCCTGGCTTCATATATGATAAAATATCCAAAAGTGATTTAGCTGTTAAATGTGGTTTTAAGTTCAGCTGCAGTTCGATTTCATTGTTAACTTCATGAAACGGGTCTTTTCTTGTTCGCCAATCCCTCATCTCAACCTTTTTCCTTATTTTTTTTGTTTGCTTGTAGAAAGATGGCAAAGTATTTTGATTTTCGGATTCCTCTAAAACTACTTTTTCAGTTGATTGATCTTCCGGACTTTTCCAGGCAAAAGCCCAAAATTTCTGTTGTAGCTTTGATATTTCTGCTTTGAGATATAAGGGATCAAGTTCACGATATTGCCGATTTAATTTATCCTTTATCTCTTGACTAATTTTAGATGAATCCAAAGTTCTTTGAAAAGGAGTTTTTGCAGTTTCGTATTTTTTTATAGTTTTACTGCCTACTCTTTCTTTTGATTTCAATTTTAACGATGGCTGAAAAAAATTTATGTATAGCCTTAATATTGCATATAAATTAGCTAATGCCTCCCATGCCTTTTCACCTTCAAAACGATCATACCCGATCAAGCGCCTAACTATTGACCCATTTTTCTCTTCCACGAATGCCTGGTCGTTTTTTTTGTAAGCTCTGGACCTGGTGAAAGTAATTTTATTATTTTCACAAAATGACAGTAGTTCATAATTGATAAACTCACTTCCATTGTCCGTATCTAGCCCGATCAAAGAGAAAGGCAAGAGGCTCTTAGCTGCCGTAAGTCCTGAGATTACCTCCTTGACACTTTTTCTAAGTATTGGGATACATTCGGTCCATCCAGTCATTATATCGGTTATTACCAAAGTATTGAGATATGTTCCACATACGGTTGTTCCGCAATGTGCAACCAAATCACATTCAAAAAAACCTGGTACAACATTATCCCAATCTGCAAAAGTCCTTACTTTTATTTGATTTTTAAGTAAGTTTCCGGTTCTTGTAGTACTCAGTCCACGTTTGCTCTTTAATTTAACTTGTCGTAATATTCTATCAACAGTCGCAGCACTGATTTTTAGTAGCTTTTGCTTCACCTCTTCAGATATTGATAAGTGCCCATGTCTCTCTAAGGCTTCTATCATGATGGGGATAAAAGGAACGAACCTCTTCGAACAAATTTGATTTGAAGCATTCCAGATCATTTCTAATACTTGCTTCACTTCAACATCATAAACTGACTTCCTTCCGGAATTTGACTTACCATTACTTAATGATACTTCTTTTTGATTTAATAATCGAATTGCATACTTTCTATCATACCCAGTAGCCGCAACAAAACCTTCAAGTATTTTTGTTTTCTGCTTCCAGTTGGAGTGGTTATATTTTGAATGAACTGATTTTAAAAGTTCTTGTCTGGCACTAAAACTCACGTTATGCATTTTTTATTACCTCATATTTGTGTTTCACTTAAAAAAAGTAGTGTCATTTATTATGAGGCAATATATACTTAATAGTGTGATTTAATATGATGCAATGCGCTGGGGAATTTTAATTGTCGC
>JAAEOJ010000292.1 GCA_024244685.1 Mycoplasma sp. | reverse complement strand
TGTGAGCTCCACAGCTGTTCCCAATTCATTCTGACAACGTTTTTGACGTCTTGACAATGATGTGATTCGCTCGTGTAAATTTTGATTTTCCAGAAGAAATATTATTTTTGAAAAACATAAAAACATGTTTTGTGAGCTCCACAGCTGTTACCAGTCCATTCTGACAACGTTTTTGAGGTCTCGACAATGATGTGATTCGTTCGTGTAAATTTTGATTTTTCAGAAGAAATATTATTTTGAAAAACATAAAAACATGTTTTGTGAGCTCTACAGCTGTTCACAGTTCATTATGACAACGTTTTTGATGTCTCGACAATTATCTGATTCGTTCGTGTAAATTTTGATTTTTCAGAAGAAATATTGTTTTGAAAAACATAAAAACATGTTTTGTGAGCTCTACAGCTGTTACCAGTACATTCTGACAACGTTTTTGAGGTATCGACAATGATGTGATTCGTTCGGGTAAATTGTTGATTTTTCAGAAGAAATATTATTTTGAAAAACATAAAAATATGGTTTGTGAGTTCTACAGCTGTT
>JAAEOJ010000291.1 GCA_024244685.1 Mycoplasma sp. | reverse complement strand
TAGATAAATGCGTTATTTGCTTTGTTAAATCAAACTAGAGATTGCTTTATATTAAACAGAGCCTTAAATTTCATAGAATGCTTCAACTGTGCGCTTTTATATTTATAGCGTAAGATTAATGACAATGCGACTAATTTTTTTTATATGTTGGGAAGTAGGTTTATATGAATACTATATTCATATAAACCCCCTACCCAACATACTTCAATAGGTAAATCTTTTAATAGGTTCTTTCTAAGTTTCAATACTCTTTGTAGTTTAAAACGTTATTTTTTATATACCGAAAAAAAAATATGCCTGTACTTCTGGTTGGGTTAAAAGAACAATAACTTTCTCTATAGAGGTTTTAATAAATTTTTTTTTTTACACATTGAAAATTTTTCACGTCCAAATATATAAATGCCAAAAGACTAATTCAAACTACATAATTATTTCGTTTAGACTCAGAACTTATATTATTACATCTGAACTCTAAATTAATCTTGCTAGATTCCAATTATCAACGGTATATACGGACTGGAGTAATAACAAATGAAACCCATTTGTGTATAGAAGACAATAGACCTCTGGTGAGAAATCAAATATGCCTGTACTTCTGGTT
>JAAEOJ010000290.1 GCA_024244685.1 Mycoplasma sp. | reverse complement strand
TGAATTAAAGTGTTGAATTAAAGTATTTCTCTCTTTGGACGGTGCTAGGCCATTGTCCATGCATCATACAGGCTACAACACTGTCTCGGTATATTGTATAGCTTATTAAAAGTGTTGTCAAAATGGAATTAAAGTATAATTTAAAGTTTGTTCAGAGAAATTGCGAAATAATTTAATTCGACCCCATCGATAATTTAATTGGACTTTTGGCATGCTATGTGAAAATCTCTTTCTATACATCATACAGGACACAATACCGTACAGCTCTTTTTCTATTGGGAATCCAGTCACTTACTTTAATTCTGTGAATTAAAGTGTTGAATTAAAGTATTTCTCTCTTTGGACGGTCCTAGGCCATCGTCCATGCATCATACAGGCTACAACACTGTCTCGGTATATTGTATAGGTTATTAAAAGTGTTGTCAAAATGGAATTAAAGTATTATTTAAAGTTTGTTCAGAGAAATTGCGAAATAATTTAATTCGACGCCTTCGATACTTTAATTGGACTTTTGGCATGCTAGTACTGTATACCTTCTAGTTGTCTTCCGCGTGGGACTCGTATGAACTCTGTTGCCTGCTTGATGCACGTCTTGAATTGATTTGACAACCGATCGATTTCCCATTTTGTAGCATTTTTGTCTGGTGACAGTTCTTGACACTGTTTAGGATGTGTAATTAGTCCAAACATTATATTAATTATGGTAGTCATTGATTTGGGAATTACACATTCTGTCAGTTTTGTCATATTCGATTTTTTGAGATTTGTCCATTCGAATTGATGGTGTATAATTTCCGAATTTTGTTCCCATTGATCGATTTTATGTCGCAGTAAATCAATTTTTTCGCAATTAATGTGAACAGTTTTCGGCCGAAGTCTGAACAAACATTAAAAAAATATATGTAATTATTTTTAAGGTGATAAATAAATGATTGTACATGGGCTTCTATTTGGGGCTAAAATAATTCTAAAAAATACCATTTTCCGAATAGAAGCGCTGCGTTTATAAT
>JAAEOJ010000289.1 GCA_024244685.1 Mycoplasma sp. | reverse complement strand
TCATCAGCTTTTATTTTTTGCACATAGTCCCAGATGCTTTCATTTTTAATATTAATAATTATGTAGTTGATGCCGTTTAATAGAATCTTTGATTTCATTTTTAAAGTCTCTTATTGATGAAGTGTAAATAATATCACGAAAATAAATTAAACAAACTAAACGAAACACTTGAAGAATTAAACTAAATGTTTTAATATTACTCCATCAACAACGCAGCACTACCGCAGCGAAACAAATTACAGGGCATTACCATGTACGAGAAGACAATCTTACGCAATAACACCTATTTCACTGTTAAATACAAAGCAAGTAATCACGCTTCTGTTTGTGCTGCACTTGAGTCTGAAACATTCGATTCAATGTTTGAAGTTAACTCACAATGGAAGATTATTTCTATTGATTAACAGGCACAAAAAAGGGAGCTTAATTGCTCCTACGTCAATTTTAAATTAAAAGGTAAGCAACATGAAAAAGCGCAACAAAAAATATAATCGCGTTGAAGCGGTAAGAAAAAACAACGAAAGAATCTTAAAAGGTTTTTGTGTTTGTTACTTTGCCAACGACAACACGCCCAAGCAGGATATTGTACTTGCTAATCTAAAAGGCGATAAAATGCCAGTAACACAAACAATGGCTGATGCTATAACACATCATCGTTATAAGTGGTCAGTAATGCTTGGCGTTTTCTGTATCGAAAAGGGCAACGCGACATGCAAGTTTGAATTAGCAGAGTTTGATGGTTATTACCTTCAGTCTGAACTTGTGGGTTATTTAAATGACAGGCATCAAGCATTTATTGCTAAACAAAAATCTAAAAATGTAAATATGACGGGTGCCGGTTGGATAGCTTCACCAGTTGCAAGAGATTTTACAGAAGATGAAGCCGGTGCAATTTTTGAAAAAATAGGCGCGTTCTAAAAATAAAAGCAGC
>JAAEOJ010000288.1 GCA_024244685.1 Mycoplasma sp. | reverse complement strand
TTTTTGTTTTTCAATTTTTTAAATTTTATATTTTTTCGTTTTTCGATTTTCCAAATTTACGATTTCTCAAATTTCTCGATTTTACTATTTTTCAAATTTTCAACTAAAAAAAATCAAATTTTGATGTCAGAATTTTAAATTTTTAAATTTTCCATTTTTCGAATTTCGATTTTTCTTTTCTTTCAAATGTTGAACTGTTCAAATTTACGAGTTAAACTGTTTTTTAATTTTATATTCTTCGATTGTTCAACTGTTCAATTTTTTCGATTTTTCAACTGTTCGATTTTTTTGTCAAATTATTTATTTTATATATTTTTGATTTTTCAACATTTAGGAAATTATGGACGCCCGAAAAACTCAGCACTTCGATTTATATTTAAATCACACAATTTTTTCCGAGATTTACCTGAGACTGACAACACTCTCCCTCTAGTGATCGAAATGTCTTTTCGACCCCCTCCTCTCAGTCGATTTTCGTCCCAAACTTTTGTCGTTTCAGGAGGGGATGTGAGTGGAGTGGGGGACGAGGTCTACTGGAGGTAAACCATAATATGAAAAACAATCGATCGATTATTAAATAGTGGAATCGTGTACTTTATTATATCGAATTCATTGTAGGAATCGAAAAATGTAAGATTTGATTTTTTCTCGAAACGTAGAAAATGTTACACCACATCCACACAATGATGTTTTTTTATCTGAAAATATGAATATGGAATTGAATTCAAGCAATTCACACAGAATAACTTATAGCGCAAATATTTATTATCCAAATAGTCGTTACACATCCAAGGGAGGTCTTCATCCAAGGGGTTGGGGGTCTAACATCCAAGAGGTTGGGGTCTAACATCCAAAGGTAGGGGGGTGGTCAGCTCGAAAAATTCCCACAAAATCCAGTGGTGTGTGGGTCAGCTCGAAAAATTTCCACAAGATCCAAAGGGGGAGGGGTGTCAGAAATTTTCGGAAAATTTAGATATTTTACTATCGATTTTCGCAAAATCTTCACAAAATCTACGATTTTGCCAATAACCAATGGTGGTGTGGGAGGGCCAGCCCGAAATTTTCGGAACATTTTATCATTTTACTATTGATTTTCGCATAACCTTCGCAAAATCTACGATTTTGCCAACATCCAAGGGAGTGAGAGGGGTCCGTAAGAACAAAGTTGATAATAAATATTTGCACTATTAGTAAAAGGATAGCGTAATGTTGATCTTTTGGATGTAGTGATTTGTAACATTAACATTATTGGATTTCCAAATCTGAAAAATATAAGGATAACGAACGCAAAATTCCTCCCACCACCCCGGAGAACGAATGTAACCAATGAACGAAAATTCAGCTTGCCTACTCCGCCCACTCACCCCCTGTGAACGAGAACTTTGCACGAAAACGTGAACGCTTTTGCTAATTACCACACTCTGGTGAA
>JAAEOJ010000287.1 GCA_024244685.1 Mycoplasma sp. | reverse complement strand
TTCTCTCCGTCAGCTTTTCGGACGCCGACTTAGTTCCCCCGAAAGCTGACTTGGTTCCGGAACCGCAAGGCTCTTATGTTCTGAGCCCTGGGTCTCACGTGCAGCAAAGATTTGTGATTCGACTTCTCGGCGATTTGTCCTCTGTCAATGGAAGAAAACTCGTCCGGCGAAGAATCAACCGAATTTCGGCGCGGAGATCGAGTAAGCCCTTCCCAGCCATCCCTGGTCCCTAGTCTGGCCCTAAGTTTCTTTCCAGGACCCTCCGTACTCCGGTACCGGTCCATCAGCGACTCCCTGAATCCCACGAATCACCCCGCACACACAAGGAGTGTGCCAATATCGACTGGGCTTCTCGGTCAACTATTGGCGCGGAATCGGTGTGGATTCAACGGACAAGCTCTTGACGCAGCTCTGGAAAGCAGATGCCAAAGACTATGATGGATGGACAAACAGAAGCCCTGTTCTCCGCAGACGGAGACATGATGGACTTTGACATATGGGAAGGAATGCAAACTCTTGCTTTGGATCTTTTGTTGTCCAAGGCGATAATGGTTCCCAAACAACGCAAGAGAGAATTGGACCCT
>JAAEOJ010000286.1 GCA_024244685.1 Mycoplasma sp. | reverse complement strand
TTGTCTAGTCCATTCGGTTGTCGGTATATCGTTAAAATCAACGCTTGCACGATAACGACAGTTATTAACAGACATAGGTCGCGGTATTAAATCTGTGTAAGTGTAAACAACGTTGTCAGCAGCAGCGTCCCCCGTTAATGAATCAGCAATTTCAAAAGGTGACAAGTAAATAATGTTAGACCATTGAATAGTTCCATCATCAAGGAATACACCGATTTTATCGCCGTCAGCCGTATTAATGTAATTCAGATTACCTATTACGCTGGTTTCGCCTGTGGTTGTGTCACCATTGGCAAACTTGAAGTTAGTGGTAGTTTGTCGAGCTGTAAACGTTAACCTTACCTCACCGCTCGCATTGTGGTATGCCGATGTAATAGTACCGTCAATATCTGTAATATAAAATACTGCGCTTGTTCCAGTACCAACAGTGTAATCAACGATTAATGAATAAGTTTCATCAACAACGGTTGTGAGTTCATATTCAGCAGATCCTTGAACGTCAGTACCGTTAGTTAAGACTAATTCACTATTAACAACTGATACAGTACTATCTGTCGTTGT
>JAAEOJ010000285.1 GCA_024244685.1 Mycoplasma sp. | reverse complement strand
CTGATTATAACGGATTTGGGGGAGGCTGTAAAGAGAAAAAATTATTATATTTACAGCTTGTCACTTTTATGTTATTAATATATCAACAATTCATCTTTCAGAGGAGGTTATTATGCATAAAGATAATTTAAAATCAGCCCGCCCGAACCGCACAATTACTCTTCCTTTTGATCAGGATACTTACAGCGAAACTGAGGAAGATGCTTTTCAGTTCAGGCTGTTTATCGATGATATGGCAGCAGAGGCTCCCGAACTGTTTCCTCCTGAAATTTCCGAAGGGTATCAGATGAAAGACCGCCGTTTCCCGAAGAAGCTTTCAGTTTATATACGCCGTATAACAATCGGCTGTACAATTCATCCTTCCTTTGTAATGCCGTATATGACAGCGATGACCTCCGATGCGGATCCGGCGCTGTTTCTCCGAAAATTCGATGTTCCCTTCCGGGCGCTTGCCCGTGTTTTCGGAAAAGATCATATGCACTGGCAGAGGACGGAGCAGGCACTTGGCCGGAACAGTGTTGTCGGCACTGCTGTCAAAGTTCCGGAAAATCTTCCTGCTCATATCGGCGCTGACGAAAAGCACAGTTCGGTTATGGGCGACAAATGCTGTCTTGCGACCACGGCAGCGGAAGAATGTTTTATGGGCGTGTCTGTTGCAGAAAATGCCGGAGATGATGCCCTGGAAAAAGCTTACGGAGTCTTCAGGGAAGAATCCCGGGATGCTGATCCGGAATACAGCCCTGAAACCGCCGCCACAGACGGATGGAAAGCCACCCGGAATGCTTTTCCGAGACTCTTTCCGATGATCACCCTGATCCTTTGTTTTCTTCATGTTTATATCGGTATCCGGGACAGATCCCGTAAAAAGTTTGCAGAAATTTTTCAGGTTGTTTCCTCAAAACTGTGGCACTGTTATGATGCCTGCAGCAAAGCATCCTTTTCACAGCGGGTGAGGCGTTTTTATGAATGGGCCCTGAAAGCTTCGATACCTCCTGTTATTTTTGATAAAATCGAAAAAATGTATAAAAACCCTGCCTCATATTCAGCCGCATACGACTTTCCGGGTGCATTCAGAACAAGCAGCATGCCGGACAGGCTTATGCGTAAAATGGACAGGCACCTTTTTAACACACAGTATTTTCACGGTTCTCTGTTTTCTGCTGAACTTGGTATTCGCGGATGGGCACTTATTCAG
>JAAEOJ010000284.1 GCA_024244685.1 Mycoplasma sp. | reverse complement strand
CTTGAAATAAGCACTAAATTAATATTATGTATACTTGTTATCTATAATAGGTCAGAACAATAATATTGTTCAAAGAAAACCGCGAATTATTGACTAAAGTTTGAAGTCTTAGGAAAGCATTGCTCTGAAGTTTGCGGATGACGGCTGTGCCTGATATTAAAGGACCACACTGGAAAGAAACCCTAATAGATTTTGGGCTACAATTATTGTGTGTTTATAGTTTATTTTATGTAGTGAAGATAATTTTTAAAGCAAAGAGTATCCCTGAGTACTGATTATTATCTTTACCTATTACCAAATGACCCCACTGTAAATAAGCAATAAAGATTTTTGGCTGCTAATCGATGTGTATTTTAATGCCTCATATATAGTAGAATATGATTATGTTGAATATATACTCAATACAATAAACAAACAAACAACATTTTAGAAGAATATAAAAGATTTATCATTTTGCTTAGCTGACTCATAATCCTGAAAAACGGCAAAAAGATATAATTTTAATAAATTCACCAAAATAATACTATTATAGATAACGTTTTTTTCTTTACAGATTCGGAATTAACAGAGCAAAAAATAGTTAGCTACCAAATTTCATTCTCATAGATTTAAAAATGAGGGAATTATAAGCCGTACAAATTGCTCCTTAATATTCTCCTCATAGCTGCAACATGGGCTGCTCAGCGCTAAAACCCCACCGCAGGGTCTAAGTTTTTTTTGTTTTTTTACCGCTTTATGAAATTTCTTACCCCTTCTAGAATATAGTGCTTTCTTACGAAAGCAATTATTTCCTTAT
>JAAEOJ010000283.1 GCA_024244685.1 Mycoplasma sp. | reverse complement strand
GGAATGCTATGGCATCATTTCCTATCCTTGCCTTTTTCGAGAAAATTAAAGCATGGGCATAGCTATAATTTTAACATGTCGTACCTTGAGTGTACTAAGATATACTGCAAAAACCCTAAAATGGTCAACTCCAAACTACAGAAATTTTAATGAAGCTGTAAATCTCTGTTGCCGAGACGAACCTGAAAGTCCGATTTTCTATCTTTGTGTATTTTAAGTCCTACGGAGAATCGACCAAGCTGTAAATTTTGCACGTACTGTCCTCGATTAATTGCAGAATAACTACAACAATCCTGTTTTAATCTGAATAGAAATGCAAAAGTTTATTACGATCATGTGTGTTTCCAAAAGCTCATATGGAATGCTATGGCATCATTTCCTATCCTTGCCTTTTTCGAGAAAATTAAAGCATGGGCATAGCTATAATTTTAACATGTCGTACCTTGAGTGTACTAAGAAATACTGCAACAATCCTATAATAGTCAACTCCAAACTACAGAAATTTTAAAGAAGCCGTAAATCTCTGTTGCCGAGACGAACCTGAAAGTCCGATTTTCTATCTTTGTTTATTTTAAGTCCTACGGAGCCTCGGCCAAGCTGTAATTTTTGCACGTACTGTCCTCGATTAATTGCAGAATAACTACAACAATCCTGTATTAATCTGAATAGAAATCCAAAAGTTTATTACGATCATGTGTGTTTTCCCAAAGCTGAAATGGAATGCTATGGCATCATTCCTATCCTTGCCTTTTCCGAGAAAAGTAAAACATGGATAGAGCTATAATTTTAACATGTCGTACCTTGAGTGTACTAAGAAATACTGCAACAATCCTATAATAGTCAACTCCAAACTACAGAAATTTTAAAGAAGCCATAAATCTCTGTTGCGGAGACTAACTGAAAAGTCCGATTTCTATCT
>JAAEOJ010000282.1 GCA_024244685.1 Mycoplasma sp. | reverse complement strand
GTGTACTAGGTATGATATGACATTCAAATTTGTTTGGGGACTTCTAAAAAATGTTTACTTCATAAAACAACCAAAAAAATTGAACGGGGTCGCTTGCCTTTCCCTAAGCTATTTTTGCATTTCACCCACACACACTCACACACAAAAAAAAAATCATGCAATTTTTGGCTGGAAAATTTTCAATAATTTAATTTTTGAGGAAATACTCGAAATCGAGCCGCGAAAATTTGTACTCTAGGGTAAAAATCGATGCTGAGTCCGAATCTGGCCTCAGTTTGCAAAGTTAGGTGGGTTTTATAATTTATTCCGAGCTCTGAAAAAAGCAAATTGTCGAAGGGGTGTTTTATTTGACTTTGTCGACCTGAAAAGTAGGCAAATCGGTGGCCGAAAAATTTTCTTCGAGAAATTATCGATAAAACTCACTCAAAGGTCCAACATACCCAAATATCACGTTCCGAGGTCATTTCGCGCGGTTTTGAGACGTTTCGGAAGTTGGGTGGGTAAATTGATCCTAATTACGTTTTTTTTTTCCCTAAAAAAATTACGTTTTTTTTTTCCTCAGAGCACTGATTTTGGGATATGAATTCAACGCTAGAAAACTAAGAAACCATCTTCCGGATTGTGTAATTCGGTATACTAAACTTTCTTAGCTGGAAGAGATAGGACTCTCGCCATATGTGTGTTGTCTCTATCTGGAAATG
>JAAEOJ010000281.1 GCA_024244685.1 Mycoplasma sp. | reverse complement strand
GTTGAAATGATAAACGAGACTTTCGTATTTGTCTACTTTGGGTGTAAAAAGGGGGAAGTTCGAGGGTGTAAAAGTTTCGACTTTGTGATGTAAATAGGGGGTAGTGGGTCCGAAGCCAAAGTTTGAGGGTGTAAACTTTCGACTTTGGGATGTAAATAGGGGGTAGGGGGTCCGAAGCCAAAGTTTGAGGGTGTAAAATTTCGACTTTGGGATGTAAATAGGGGGTAGGGGGTCCGAAGCCAAAGTTTGAGGGTGTAAAATTTCGGCTTTGGGATGTAAATAGGGGGTGGGCGGTCAGAAGCCAAAGTTTGAGGGTGTAAAATTTCGACTTTGGGATGTAAACGCTATAGGGGGGTGGGGGTCAGAGCACTTTACACCAAGGATGTAAAATATACATGAAGTTTTTTATTTTACAGTCCCTTAATGGTTTGTACAATATTGAATTTTGTTCTTGTGTCTGGACTGTACCGTACGATTTTAAAGCTAACCTGCACAATATTGAATTCCGTTTGTACATCTGTCCAGCCTGCACAAGCCCAATGGCGATGCACGACCTGTGGATGACGCAAGCG
>JAAEOJ010000280.1 GCA_024244685.1 Mycoplasma sp. | reverse complement strand
TCCTAATGTTCCCAAAATCATTTTTTTTGATTTCATCATATTAAAATCTCCTTTTATGTTTTAATTAGAAAACTATTTATGAAAAAATTTAATAATTAAATATACAACATTAGTTTTCAATTACAATTATATCACTTATAAATATTAAATTTCAAAATTTTTTATTGTTATAATAAAAATAATATCTTTGAATGAATCTTTAAGTTTTTCAATTAAAGCATTTTGATATTCTATTAATAATTTTTGCATTACAATAAATAAAATAATAAAAAACAACACTTAATGTTGTTTTTATAAATTTAATTCAATTAAGCTGTATAAACTTTAATTGCTTTAGCTGCTTTTAGAGCTGCGTCTGCTGATTTTGCATCTGTAATTGTTTTTAAATCTGCGTCGTTAAATGAAGTACCTTTTTCATCTTTTGTAAAGTTTTTAAATACTTCTTTAAGAGCTGTTATATAATCAGGTAAAGTAACCATATCTTTAATTGTAGGTGTACCTGCTTCAAGTGCAACTGCTGCACTACCAGCTTCTTTAACTGTTAATTTAGGTGTTTTTACAAATTGACCTAAATCATGTGTTTTACCACCAATTGTAACAACTGTATTAACTGCTGCTTTTGCTTTTACTTCTGCTTTTGGTTCAACATAATCTTTATTAAATAAAGTTGCAGTTAATTTTTTAGCTGCTGTTTTTGCTGCTTCTAGAACTTTTGCATCTGAACCTTGTCCTGTAATTGAAGTAACAACAACTTCTGTTGTGTTTTTATTATCAGTAGTATATTTTGCAAGTATTGCTTTAATAGCTTCTACGTCTGCTGCTGCATCAATTAATGCATCAACATCTGCTTGTGTTGCTGATGTAGCGTCTACTTCAGTTACTGCTGCTGCTGCTTCTACTGCTGCACTACCAGCTGTTGAAACTGTCATACTAGTATCTGCTACAAACGCACCTAATTCAATGTCTTGACCATTAACTGTAACAACTGTATTAACTGCTGCTTTTTCTTTTTTGAAAAGACCTTTCATTCCATTAGCTGCTGTTTTTGCTGCACCTGAGTCTTTTGCTTTATTAACTTCATCAAAGTCTGTTGAAGCTAAAGCTGTTTTTTTGTCATCTTTTCAAAAGTTTTCTGAAATTGTTTTAATTATAAATGCTTTATATTCTTTTAATTCCATTGGTTTAGAAACTTCCATTAAGGCTTTATCTAAAGCTGACATTTCTTCTGTTGATTTTGAACCACAAGATACTACTGCTGCTATAGGCGCTGCTACAATAGCCATAGTTCCTAATGTTCCCAAAATCATTTTTTTTGATTTCATCATATTAAAATCTCCTTTT
>JAAEOJ010000279.1 GCA_024244685.1 Mycoplasma sp. | reverse complement strand
TCCTAATGTTCCCAAAATCATTTTTTTTGATTTCATCATATTAAAATCTCCTTTTATGTTTTAATTAGAAAACTATTTATGAAAAAATTTAATAATTAAATATACAACATTAGTTTTCAATTACAATTATATCACTTATAACATAAAAAAATAAATATTGAAGTTTCAAATTTTTAATTTTGTGATAAAAATCTTATCTTTGCTTCTTCTTTTGCAACTTCTAAAGCTGCAACTATTGATTTTGCATTATTGAATCTATTTTGAATTTCTTGTAGTTCCTTTTTGAATTTAGGGTTATAAAATTTTAATTCTTCTAATATTTTTTTTAACTCTATTTTATAATCTTGTAAAGTAAAAATTGGTTTAAATATAAATTTATGTGGTGGTATATAATTGCTATCAAATATTTCATTGTTATCAATAAATTTTTTAGCTGCTTGTTTGGCTGCTTTTAGTTTATTTGCTAATAACTCTTCTTTTTTATTTTCACCTGAAGGTTCTGATATATTTTGTGCCGCTTCTATAATTTTTATAATATCTTCTTCTACAAAAGGATTTGATCTTGCATCTTTAGTGTATCCTTCTTTTCCTAGAAATATAACTTTTACTCCATCAAAAGTTGTTTTTGCATCAATTTTTGATTTAAGTTTTGATTTATCAACTTTTCGAGCTAACTCTTCATTCTCTCATGCCCCTAATTTATTTGCTACTTCTGAAATTTTATTTATTATTGTTATATTATATTTGTGATTTGCTGCTGCTATAGCTTTTGCAATAATTTCATAAATATTATCAGATTCACTATTTTTATCATTAAGTTTTAATTTTCTTGCTTCATCAATTTCTTTATTTTTTATTATTAATGCTTCTTCTGTTATTTTTTTAGCTGCATCTGTGACTAATTTAATTTGATCGGAAGTGATTTTTGTTTTTATTTTTTCAGTTTTAAATAAGTTTAGAAGTTTTTTTTCAACATAATCTTGATATTCTTTCGGGTTTGATGAAAAATTAACTGAATTCAATTTTTCATAAGTTCTTTCTAAGGCATTTTTATTTTTTGGTTCACATGATATAACCATTGCAACTGGTATCGCCATAAAAATAATGGTTCCTAACGATCCTAAAGTTATTTTTTTTAATTTCATTATTTTAAAAACCTCCTTTTAAATTAATCTTTTAAACTTAGCGCTATTCTTACTTGTTCTTTTGCTTCTTTTAAAGATTCTTGAGCTGTTTTAGCTTTATTAAATTTGTTTTTAGCTTCTTGAAACTCTTTGCTACCTTGTAATTTTGAACCATTTAATAATTCATCAGAATCAAGTAATGATTTTAACTTTGTTTTATAATCAGATAAAGTAATTATAGAATCTTGGATTATTGCTTTTTTTGCTGGTTTAAAATCGTTAAATAATTTATTTGTAACTAATTTTTTAGCTGCTTGTTTGGCTACTTCTAATTGTTCTTCTTGTGTTTTAGATGTATTCTTAGATACTGCATCATCTATTGATTGTATGTCAACTGGTTTTGTTCCTTTGGCATCACTTTTGTAATTTCTAAAAATATCTTTAACCGCTTGAATTGTTTCTTGTCTATCTATTGCAACTTTAACTGTTTCTGCATCAGCTAATATTGGTTCTTCTTTTTTAGTTGAATATGGATTTAATGATTCAGCAGCTTTTTTAATTGCATCAGCTACTAATTTATTATATTTTTCTTTGGCTTTTGTTTCTTTATCTTTATCTTTATTGGCCGCTTTTATTTCGTCATCAAAAGTTTTTTTATTATCTGATATAGCTTTTTCTTTTGCTTGTGAAATTTTATTTAAATCTTTACTTGTAAATTTTAAACCATCTTGATCTTTGAATGAATCTTTAAGTTGTTCAATTACAGCATTTTGATATTCTGTTATTGATTGTATTTTAACTAATACTAGTTTTTTATATAAAGTTGTTTGTTGTAATTCTGATGCACTTGAACCACATGATACAGCTGTTACTATTGGTGTTGCTATAGCTGTTATAACTCCTAATGTTCCTAAAATTGTTTTTCTTGATTTCATTATTTTAAAATCTCCTTTATTTTTAAAATTATAACATTAATAATAACTATATATTTATAACTTGATTAATATAAAAAATTATTTTTTCTTAATTAAATCATGCAATTTTTTACCTCTTGCAATTTTAATGTTCGAACTTCCCTTAAAATCAAATTCAGTCATATCTTTATTTATAAATTGAGAGTATTCTTTTGAAGCTAAATTAATAATCTCTTCTTCATCTTTAAAATATTCATTAATCTTATTACTTCATATTTCTTTTAAGTTTATAAAATCAGTTTTTAAATTAAAATCTAATCTATAAGGAGAAATTAAATCAAAAGGTTTGATAACTCCATATAAAGCATCTAGTATTACAACGTTTTCATTTAATCATTCTTTATCATATGATTCTAAATCTAATTGTTTAAACACTTGTCCTGCATATACTTCAATTGCATAATAAAGATTTGCTCCATGTTCTTGATGCATCTTATAAACTTCTTGTGTTTTTTTATTAGAAAGTTTATAAAGTTGTTGTGTTTGTTCAATACTTAAAGATCTTATATGTTTAAAGATTTGTTTTGCTATATCGATATATTTTGGTCTTGGAGTTGATTTATCGATTTGATTATTTAGATTGAAAGTTTTAGCTGGACTTATAATTATTTTCATATTTTAATTATAAAGTAATAGTTTTAATTATTTAAATACTTAAAAATCGGTTAATAAAAAACAACACTTAATGTTGTTTTTATAAATTTAATTAAATTAAGCTGTAAAAACTTCGATTGCTTTAGCTGCTGCTAGAGCTGCGTCTGCTGTTTTTGCATCTGTAATTGTTTTTAAATCTTCGTCTTTAAATGAAGCACCTTTATCATCTTTTTTAAAGTTTTTAAATACTTCTTTAAGAGCTGTTTTATAAGCACCTAAATCAGCAATCATTGCTTTAATTTGAGGATTAGTTTTTGTAATTGTAACTTCTGCTTTTCCAGCTTTTTCAACTTTTAATGCAGGAGTTTCTACAAATTTTTCTAATGGATAGTCAGTACCGTCAATTGTAATAATTGTTTTAACTTCATCTTTTGCTACTACTTCAGGTGTTCCTTTAACATAATCTTTTTTAAATAAAGATGCAGTTAATAATTTAGCTGCTGTTTTTGCTGCTGTTAGAACTGCTGAATCTGAACCTGTTCCTTTAATTGAAGAAACATCAACTGGTGTTTCGTTTTTATTATCAGCAGTATATTCTGCAAGTATTGCTTTAATAGCTTCTACATCTACTGCTCCATCAATTGATGAATTAATATCTGCTTGTGTTGCTGCTGTAGCTAATACTTCAGTTACTTCTGCTTTTCCTTCTACCGCTGCACTACCAGCTTTTTTAACTGATAATGTAGGGCTTGCTACAAATTTACCTAAGTCAATTTCTTGACCATTAACTGAAACAACTGTATTAACTGCTGCATGTGCTTTAAAGAAAACATCCATTTTATTTGCTTCTGTCATTGCTGTTCCTGCGTCTTTTGCTGCAGTAACTGCTGCAAAATCTTCTTTAGTTAAAGGTGCTTTTTGAGCATCTTTATAAAAGTTTTCTGAAATTGTTTTAATTATAAATGCTTTATATTCTTCTAATTTCATTGGTTTAGAAACTTCCATTAAAGCTTTATCTAAAGCTGACATTTCTGTTTCTGCTGATGATTTTGAACCACAAGATACTACTGCTGCTATAGGCGCTGCTACAATAGCCATAGTTCCTAATGTTCCTAAAATCATTTTTTTTGATTTCATCATATTAAAATCTCCTTTTTAATTTGTTTTTATTATATATAATAGAAATTCAAATTAACTCTTTAATATAATATAAATAAGCCAATTAATTTCCAATATAATTATAACATTTTATTATTAAACATAATAATTACAATTAATAAAAAATAAAAACAACACATCATTGTTGTTTTTAAATTTATATTTTAAGGTTTAAATAAATAATGTACAGTCACAAGGATTTTCTCTTTTATGTGATAGTTTATTTAGTTCAATTAAGAATTTATCTAATTTTTCTTGATTCGCTAAAATAATTTTTTCTTTTTTAGATATTTTTAAATACTCAAACATTTCTTTTATTAAACTATAGCAAGCATTTGCTATAACTTCGTAAGAATCATCTTCATTTTTAATTATTACTAAAGTTCAATCAATGTTTTCAATATTTTTAAATAATGAAGCGGCATATTTAAGTGATTTATCTTTATTAATATCTGATCTTTTAAATTCTCTAAGTGCAATTTTATCATTAAATTTAACTTCTGAAAGAATTCATCCATTATTAGAAATGCTTTTTCTAGTTACTAATTTTTTATGATTTTTCATATATTCAATTTCTTTATTATCTAATAATTTCAATGCATCAATATACATATCTACTGGTGCGATTTGATTTGTTGTAGATATAAAACTTCCATTATTACACATTACACCCAGAGCTTGTCATAAAGCAATATCTTTAATAATTTTAACTTTTAAAGTTTCTTTTAGTTTAAAAATTAACTCTATATTATTTCAAACTTTTAAATCTTGTATTAATATATCTCCATCTTTATGGTGTGTATATTTAGAATTTGTAATATAAATAACTTGGTTTTTTAAGTTGTCATTATTATGTGTTCAAACACTTGATATTGAATTATCTAAATTTATTAATATATTATCATCGGCTATTTCTTGAGTAAACATTTCTTTTGTAAGATTTAACTTTAATAATCAATGAAATTTTTTCTCTATATTTTCAAAGTTCCCTAAAATCTTAACATTTGAATTTTGTGTTTTTAGAACAAAATACAAATAGATAGATTTCGAAATATTTTTTAAAGAAAGTTTTTTATCTAACAATATTAAGATTTGTTTTTCTTTTAATATAGGAATAATATTATCAAACATATTATTTACCTCCTTTAATAGCTGCAACCGCTTTAATTAATTTATCAGCTTCTTCTCAACTTGTAACTTTTGCGCCACTAGCATGAGCGTGACCACCACCATTAAATTTATTAGCTGTTGGAACTAAATCAACATCTAATGATCTTAGTGATACATAAATTAGTGTTTGATTTTCTGGTAATTCTTTAATTTCTTCAAAAAACATAAGTCATTTTGTTGTTCCTTCTATATTACCTATTTTATTTGTGAATTTTTTGGCAGCATTAGAATCCTTTACTCCCATTTTTTCAAAATCTTCTTTCTTTATTTGAATATAAGCTACATCTTCAAAATATTTTACATTACTTCATACAAAAGCGTTTAACTTAATATCTAATTTATTTGAAATAAACATTGAATTATATAGTTTAATCATTCTAGCTTTAGAAATGAATTGTATTAAGTACTTAAATATTTGTAATGGAGCAATTTCTGCAGCTGAATAACTAAAGAATCCAGAATCTGTTAATAATCCTATTAACATTAATACTGCATGCTCTTCATCATATTGTATTTTTAATTCATCTAAAATAATAATTGCTTGCATAGTAGAAGCAACTCAGTCCTTTTCTTTTCAAAATAAATCTACATTAATATTCTTTTCTACATCATGATGATCAAAACAAATATGACTTCCTGCTTTTAAAAATTCATTATAATTAACAATTCTTTCTTTAACTGAAACATCACCAACAATAGCTAATCAACTACTATCGATTTCATTAATAAAGTATTCTTTTTCAAAAGAAAAGAATCCAAATCTTTTTTGAACATCTTCACATTTACAAACTACCTTAACTTCTTTATTTGGAAATAAACTTTTTAATGCTTTAGCGAAACTATAAGAGCATGTCATTGTATCTCCATCTGGACTAATGTGATGAAATAAAGCAATTTTATCTGCTCCTTTAATTTTTTCAGCAATATCTGAAACTAATTTTTTATCATATTTTAATCCTGTTAAATTTAATTTATTCATTTTTTCCTCCTATTAATAATTATATATTAAGTTATTTTTTACTAACCTTTAAATAAAAAAACATAATATTTATGTATTTTTTTATAGCTTTTAATAGAAAATTAAACTTCTCTTATTGCGGGGTGTGCTTTTTGACTTTCTTGTTTTGATATAATTAATTTATCTAATTTGATAATTAAAAAAGGAGAAAAATATGAAAAAGAAGATCACTTTTAAAACAATGTCTGCAATCGCTATTTCTTCAATACCATTAGCAACAGTAGTTTCTTGTGGTATGACAAAAAATCTTGATGGTAGCAATATTTTAAAACCAAAACCCATAAAAAAAGTTAAAATTTCAGCAGAAGAGCAACAATACTTACAGGAGACTCCTGATTTCTTGTTACCAAATACGGAATTTAAACTAAGTCAAATAAAAAGAACAAAAGCAATTAAAACAAAACCACAAAAACCAGCAAAAAATTCTTTTGTTAAAACACCTGTTAAGAAAGAACTTTCAGAATTATTGAATAAAAAATCTATAAATGCACCTTTCTATGATCTTGGATTTGCTTGATATCAATTCTTTAAACATGGTAGTACAGAAAATTTTGCTGATATTATGTTAAAAAAGTTAAGAGATTATGGAACACATGAAGTTCGTTTAGGATTTATAACTAATGCAGCTAGAGAAGCTTCAGTAAAAAATCCGAAGTTTGATCAAGTATATTGAGGTGATGATTGACACACAAACCCATATAAAGAACAAACTAAAGAACTAATTAAAAAACATCCAAATGATATAATACCAACTATTGGTGGAACATTACCTTTATGAACAGCTAATACAGATAGTAAATGAGGTAGAGTTAAAGCGAATAATCCAGATGATATTTATAGTAATGCTGGTGGTAAGATAGAAAAAGGTGATGAAGCTAATCATTTCTTATCAAAAATAAGAAGTTATAATATGGATTATGCAGTTTCTATAGGTGGTTACAATAATGATTCCCTTGCTGTTGAAGCAATAGAACGGGGATTAAGTGTTGAAAAACTTGCTGAATCTTATAATAAAATTATTGAGTTATATGATTTACATCACATTGATTTCGATATAGAAGGAACAGATGATGGTAGAGAAATTGATTATTTAGGTGTTAAATTAAAAACTTTTATGAATCCTGATGGTTCAAAAAATATGTATAAGATTAGAAAATCAAGAGAAATGCGTAATGAAGCTCTTAAAATAGTTAAAAAAGCACATCCTGATTTAAGAGTTACATACACTATACCTACATTTAAAGATAGAATGGAAAAATTCAATGAAGACATGATTGTAGATGGTGTTAGACGTGGTCTTGTTGATGAAGTAAATCTAATGGCTATGGATTACGCCGAAGAAAATGGAGTAGCTACACGTCCTGGAGAAATGGCTATGTATGCTATTTCAGCAGCTAATAATTTAAAAAACTTATTAATGTCTACAAATGCATTCGCAAATGAAGAACAAGCATACTTCCATATTGGATTAACTCCAATGAATGGTGTTAATGATGTTCACAATGAAGCGTTTTTCTTAAGTGATGCAGCAATAGTTACAAACTGAGCTATTAATAAAAAAATTAAATTCTTATCTCAATGATCAGCACTTCGTGACATGAGACAACACATTAGAGACGAAAGAAAAGATTTATGAGAGCCAAGTATAGAAGAAGGAAAAGATAATCCTCATAAACACGGAATGGATATTTGAACTCCTGAAAAAATAAATGATAAATCAGTAACAAAAATACAAGATGCATTTTCAACTGGTTTAAATACTAAAACACTAGCTTATTCTAAAATAATGTCTGGTTTTGAAAAAAAAGAACAATACCCAGGTTTAAAAGATCAAGATTATAATTATTTATTTGGTAAAGTAAAATCAATAAATAGTTTACAAGATATTTACAACTGAGGCGGAGTACTTAAAAAACAAACAACTAAACGTAATGGTAAAGAAATAATTGTAAATCCATTTGGAGATATGACTGAAAGTTATGCAGACATTTATAATAGAGAAATAGATAGAAAAGCATTAGGTTATGTATAATTAAAGAAGAACAGAAATCAAGAATATTCTTGATTTTTTTATAAAAAAAACAAAGCATTATTTACTTTGTTTTTTAACTTTCTTTTGTAAATATCATGTCTTTAGTTTATTTTCTGCTTTTTCAAAATATTTATCATATAAATTATTTAAAGGTAAAAATAAGAATGAAGCTATAAATGATAATGCTGTTGCAGTTATTGCGATAGCAAATACTTTTGCAATATCGTTTTGTATTCCATTTAAGAATCCTCCAGTATGTAAAAATACTAAAAAGACAAAATGTACAGGATATACTAATCTAAATCATTTACCTGTTTTAGAAAGAATTTTTGAATCAAAGTTTACATATCAATTAAAAATACAGAATGTACTTAAAGACATGAAAGTTACAATTAAAGATTTATGTGTAATGTTTAAACAACCATAAGAATATTTAATTATGTCATCATTACCAGTAAAGTGTAATGCAATGTTTGTTGATAATAATCCGTAACCCAAAATACTTACTATTAATAAAAATGTCTTTTTAAATTTCAATTCTTTCAATCACATACCAAATACAAACAGAACAAATAATCAAGTGCTACTTACACTTCTAGAATATCAAATATAATTTTCTAATCTTGGAAGTTCGGCAAAACGTGTTATTACTGCTAAGAATGTTCCAACAAACAACAATGATAATATTCCTGTTTGGTGTCATCTTTTTAAATTAGAAAAAGGTTTAGCAATCAAAGGAGAAAATATATAAATAACTAATAAAGAAATTAAGTATCAATTTAAATCACCGGTTAATAAACTTATAGGTAATAAAGAAGCTCACCATACTATTGATTTTTTACTTCAAACTGGAATCATAAATGCCATTGATAATATCATTACTGCAATTCCAACAAATATCATTCACTTATAAAATTTATATGCTCTAAAAGTTGTCTTTCCATAAGAAAAATAACCTGTAATCAATATAAAAGTGTCTACAGATATTTGACTAAGTGATTTAATGCTATATAAAGTAGGATCCTTTAGATATATTTCTTTATCTATAGCGTGATAAAAAACTAAACACACCAATAAAATGATTCTTAATAGTTCAATTCCTGATCTTCTTTTCATAAAATTACCTCCATATTTAAATTATTGACCTTTATTAGAATATGTTTCCTAACTTTGTTTCAATAACTCACCTTTTAGTTATTTCTATTTTTATTTGTTTAATTATAAACCTTTAATAGTATATAGATAAATATTTTCTTTAAGAGTTTATTTAAAAACAAAAAACTCTACCCCTCAGATTGAAAAGCTTTATTTCTGAATATTCTTATTTTATCAATTCCCTTTTTAATTGATTTTTATTTATTTGAGAACTTATAAAAATTATATATATTTAATAGTAATTAAAGTATTCGATTTCTTATATAATATTACTAATAATAAATTAGGGGGGTAGAAATCATGAAGAACACTAAAAAGATAGTAATAGGAACGTTAGCGACTGTTGCAGTTGGTGTTTTTTCTGTACCAACAGTAATTAGTTGTTCAATTTATAAAAGAAAAAAGTCATCAAATAATTCAACAAATGGCTTAAATACAGTTGTAAAGAAATTTGATATAGAAACTTTAAAAATCACTGGTGTTGATGGAGCTGGTAGAATTACAATTCCTGCTTCTACAAAAGATTATAATGTTAAATTAGTTGATGCAGTAATGAATGGTCACTTAAGAAATCATGAAACAATAACTTTAAATATCTTTAGTAAGCATGAAGGTGGAACTATTAATGGTAAGTATGTTGAGTCTTTTGAATATGAAATACTAGGTTTAAGCCCTTCAAAGAATACACCTGACAAAGATAAGAATGTTACAGTTAAAAGACCTGAGATAAAAGTAACTGGTTATAACGGATCTGGTAGATTTGATATTCCTACACATCCAAATATGTTTATTACAGCATCTCAAAATACCAATCTAAAAAATGGAGATCAGTTCTCAATTACTTATAGAGCTAAAGTTGGATATAAAGTTAATGGTAAGATTCAAGAAAAATTTACTTATACAGTTAAAGGTTTAAAAAATAAAATTGTTGATTTAAATATTACAAAACCAAATATTAACTTTAATGGATTCGATGGATCTGCAACATTTGTTCTTCCTAAAATTGATCATACTAATGTAACAGCTTCTAAAACAACAGGAATTTCAAATGGAGAAACAATTGTTATTACTGTAACTGCAAAAACTGGATATACAGTTAATGGCCAATCATCTATTTCATTTAACTATCTTGTAGCTAATTTAAAAAATCAAGTAAAAGATATACATATAAAAAGACCGACAATTGTTGCTACAGGTATTAATGGATCAGGTGTTATTAATTTACCTACTTTCACTGGAACAATAGTAACAGCTTCTAAAACAACAGGAATCTCAAATGGAGATACAATTGTTATTACTGTAACTGCAAAACCTGGATATACAGTTAATGGAAATAATAAAATAGACTTTAGTTATGTAATTAATAACTTAACTGCAAAAGTTAAAGATATAGTTGTACCAAGACCGAACTTAACTTTCCAAGGTAATGACAAATCAGGGTGATTTGATTTACCAGCTAAGATTAATGGGGCTAAATGAAGTTCTAACAATCACACAAGCTTATCAAATGGAGATTCTGTTTCTTTAACTATTACTGCTGATTCAGGATATACAGTTAACGGTAAAAAATCAGATACATTTACTTATACAGTAAAAGGGCTAAATGTTCCTTCAAATAAAACATTATATACTGCACCACAAGGTTATGATTTAAATGATATTAATACCAAAGTTGTAACAGAAAGTGGAGAAAAAACTATTTATGGTTTCTTTGGCTCAGACTATAAAAAGTCACCTATTATCTTTGCATCATCCGCTTTACAAAATGAGGGATCAACATTTGATAATGCACCAAGTGGAAAAGAACCTTTCATTCCAGAAAACCAAATGGAAGAGTTTATGAAAATGTGATTCAAGTATGTAAACCATGGACCTGAAATCACTAACATAGGTATGATTTGATTAGATTTACCTAATCGTTCAAAAAAAGGTGTTGGTGGAACATATTCATCTACTGGATTATTAGAGAAGTATAGAAAAAGAGATGGATTTGTTTTAGACCACAAACCAAACAATACTGCAAAAGGTTTAATCATGATTAGTTCTCCAATATTAACTCGTGTATGAGCTTCAGGTTTAGGCCAAGGTAAAATTAACTTTAATAATGTAAAAGAAAAATTTAAGCCTTTATTCAACAGTTTACAACATGAATATGGTCATTCTTTAGTTGGTAACCATTCTATTCAAAGTCCTATTTGAGATACTGATAACTCAAACTATACTAAAGATACTGTAGAAGCACGTTTAAGTCAAGGATACAAAAATGGTGTAAGTGGTGCTGATAGTAAATACTACTTACCAAAAATATATGTAGAGAGTTTTGCAAAAGCTCTTGGTCTAAATTGAAAAGATAAAAATGATGAAAAAACAGTATTAACTGAATTGTTAGCTGAAAAACAAAGATTAGAAAAAGCTGGGCAACCAACTGATGATATTAAACGAAAACTTGCTCTTTGAAATATGAGAGCTATGATTGGTACAATACCTGGAGAATTTTCTAATACAAACACAAGTAATTCTTTTGGAGCCTTACAAAGAGAAAAGGCATTCTTATATCCTGGATATTCATTAACTAATACTCAATTCGATGTAAGTTTCCAACGTCTTATTACTAGAGGAATTACAGTTAATCCTTCAAGAGACCTTATGAGTGATTATGCTTCTGGTGCTGATGAAATGTCAACTCGTTTATTAACATTAATGTCAACTAAAGAACCTTTTGTTTGAGGAGATCAAATGACTTTCTCAAGTATTATTACAGGATTGAATCCATACTATAAATTAAAATCAGGAGTTATTGATTTCCAAAAGCCTGTTAAAAAAGATAGATTGGGAGTTTCTTCTTCTCAACAAGAAAACAGTTTAATCTTCTCTGATACTAAAAATCTAGATAATAAAGCTATTCGTATAGAAGAGGATTTACAAACTAAAAGACGTGATGAAATACTTGATTTCTACCTTAACACAACAATGGGTTATAACAAGTCATTAAGTTATTTCCAAAGAACAAGTACAGCGGTTCCAGAAGGAGATGAATACATACAAACTTACTTCGGTGGATATACACCAGTTAAGCATGAGTATTTATTAATTAGTGATACAGCTGATCCACGTATGATTTCAGGAAATGATGCATCAAAAAACCACATATTTAAAATTCAAGATCCACATGGAGTATTGAAGTTTAGAAAAAATGGTTCTGAAGATACATGAAACCGTTCTCTTGATTTTAATAAAAGAATACCTTGATATGTAGATTTATCTGGGGATCCAAATAAAACAAAAGATTTATTCGATAATAAACTAGATGGTAATTTCTTAAGTTTCTGAGATGATAAAAATAAAGATGGTGCAATTCAAGAATCAGAAGTAACACAAATTCCATGAACAGAAGCAAAAGAGATGTATCCTACAACTCATAGAATGTTTAGTAGTGCTCCTGAAAAACAAGTTACTCGTGGTAAATATGGTAACAAGTTCTATATGGTGTCTTCAAAGTGAGACTCAAAAAATTCATATGTATTGACACCACAATGAACATTCATAAAACTTGTTAAAGAAACAACGTTCCAATAATAAAAAACAAAGAGTTTAATTGCTCTTTATTTTTTATCTTAATTACTAAATAATAAATCATTAAAAATAGAATGTTAATTTAATAGGTATAATATAATAAATTACAATATTTTACTTAAAACCAAAAAGCAAAAAGGAGGAAATATGTATAATAGCTTAAATACATGAGGTGCAATACAAGGACCATTAGTTGTGTTATTAATATTTGGAGTGTTTTCTTTAATGTTAGCTTATAGAGTTAAGTTCAATAAAAGAAATGATGAAAAATCTATTATTCTTCATTTACGTATTATGGGAGCTTTACTTGGTTCATTGGAACTTACATTTATAATTATGTTTGCTAGTATTGGGGCTTGATGAAACTTATTGTATGGAGATTTATGTTCTTTTCTTTCTCTTGTTTCGCCTTTCATTTTATTATCTGGTAATAAAAAATTCATAAAGATGGTTTTACCATGATTATTTATAGGAGGTTTTCTTACTTTGATTTCAGCTCAATATAATTATGATCCAACAAAATCTTGATGACCTGATCGTGTACTTTCTTATATAAAGCATTCAGTAATGTTAACTTTATCTATATATGGATTGATTACAATTGGTAAGTACTATAAAAAAGATTATATTAGAACAATATTATTTATAGCGGTTTTCGTATTATTTGTAATAGTAGTTGTAGGTACTGCTTATTGAAGTACACGTTCACAATATTGAAAAACTAGAATAGGAATGTATTCAACAGCTCTATTTAGACCAAGTTATACAGAAGTAATCACTCATTGAAAAGATGGGATTGTTTTAGAGGGTGGTTCTTATTCATTTATGAAAGATATAGGACCTTATCCATTACCAACAATATTATTTTATGGTTTTTCTGTTATGGTGTGCTTGGGTGTTGGATATGGTTCAACATTCTTGTCTCAGTGATTCAACCTAGAGAAAGTAGATACTCCTAAATTCATTAAATTTATTAGAAAGAAAAATAAGGATTAATTCCTTATTTTTTATAACGTTTATAAACACAGTCTTTTAATTGATTATTGTAATTTAAAAAATTTATATATACAAATATTGTTAATTAAACTTCAATTAAGAGATATAATTTAATAGTGAAAGAAAAAAAATAAGGAGTATTATGAAAAAATTTTTAAAAGTAGGGAGTGCGGTAACTTTAGTTGTTGCACCTCTAGGTGTTGCAGTATCATGTGGCAATAATGATCAGCATCATAAAGAAGCTATTAAATCAATAGCCGCTGGAGATATATTTAAATATATAAAAAGCGATACAAACCAATTGCCTTCTAAAGTAGCTAAACCAAGCAACTTTAAAATGGTTGTTCCGCATGAAAATAAATCACATGAAGTATTGGCAAGTGTTTCAACTTGAAAAGCGAATGATGATGAAGGTTATATTGATTATGTAATCCAATTAAGTATAAAGGATGCTAAAAAAGAAATTTCTGGAAGACTAACAGATTACATAACAAAACAACAAAATGACGATAAAACAACTATTGAACAAATGGTGTTGGGAGATATGACAAACCAACTTCCTACAGCTACAGATGTATTACCAAACACAATAGCAGAACCAAGTTCTCTAACAAATGTAAAAGGTGCTGATATAACTATTGTTGAATGAGATCCAATGGATTCCTTAGGTGAAATTCATTATGAACTACGTGCATCAAAAGGTGGTTATTCTAGAACTTTTAATGGTGTTATTATAGGATATAAAACAGAAACACAACATGCCAAAGAAAGCATGGAGTTAGAAAAAATAACACATGTTAGTTTCGATAACTTCCCAGTAGCTAATAGTACATTGATGTCAGATGATGCATCTATAGTTTGACCAGATAAGCAATCACTAACATTAAACCCAGCTTTTAATCCAGGACAAGTTATTTCTGTTCAATCTATAACTTGAGATCAAAAAGATAAAGCAGAAGGTAAAGTTCATTGAACAATGGAATTAAAACATAAAAATCTTGCTCAAGCACGTACCATCTCAGGTACTGTTGCAGGATTTATGACAGCTGATCAAAAAGCAGCTAAAGATCTTATAAATGGAATAGATGAAAAAACATTTAAATCTACAATAACAGGATTACCAATAGCTAATTCAAAAAAACTGCCTTCAGAAGAAACTAAGCCTACTACATTGGCAACTTCTACAGCAGGAATTAATTTAACTTTAAAAATGTGAGATCCAAGAGATGCTCATGGAGAAATAGAATATGAAGTTGAAATTGAAAAATTAGGTTTTAAGAAAACATTTATTTATAAAATCAATGGTTTTCAAATTACAAAAGATAGAGAAGAATGAGATTTACTAGATTCTGTTCACCCTGAATCATTATTAGATTTCCCAGCTCCAGACTCATGAACATTAGCTTCAACAGTAGCAAAACCAGTCTTAACTTCTCCTGTAGAAGGAATGACTGCGGAAGTATTAAAATGAGAAGCAAATGATTATGCAGGAACAATTTCTTGAACTATTAAAACTACTTTAAATGGTAAAGAAAAAGAAGTATCCGGAAAAATAGAAGGTTATTATTATTCAGGATGAAGATATTCTTCAAGTAATCAAACTATGCCAGAAGGATTAAAATATTTAGAAGCAATGTACTTAAGAACTATTGATGGTGATCTTGTGATTCCTGATAGTGTTATTGAACTTGGAGTATATTTCTTAAATGCTTCTACAGTAAAAGGAAATCTTGTTATTCCAAATAACTTTACTGAAACTTCTTGAGCAATGTTATGAGGTTCAAGAATAGAAGGAACTTTAGATATGAGTAAAAATACTCTTATGAAAAGTATTAGTAACCAAGCTTTCTCAAGAAACTATGTAAATAAATTAATTTTACCAAACTCATTGGAAACAATTGGAAGTATGGCATTCTGAGATAGTACATTCAACGATTTCAGTATTGATAACTTAGTAAATCTAAAAAGTATTGGAAATAGAGCATTCGGATTATTAACATTACCAAGTGATTTTAAATTACCTACTCAAAAAGTTGAATTAAGTGGAGATGTATTTCATTTAAGTACTTTACCAAATGGATTTAAAATACCTGAAGCATGAGACGACGTTGCACAATTAAAAGCAGCATTTGCAACAATAGTACAAAAAGGTAAATGAATGCTAAATGGTGTAGCTACACAAAATAATGAGCCGCAACCAGGCGCAGTATACGTATATAATTAAAATATTAAAATAGACGCTCTTAAAAAGAATGTCTATTTTTTAGAGAAATTAAATACTCTTTAAAAATTATTACAAACATAGTCTTTTTAATGGAATATTATAATTTATATTAAGGGGGTGAGTATATAAATGAAATTAGAATATGATAAAGATAAATTAACTGAACTTATGAAAATGTATATAAAAAGTGAATATAATTCAGAAAAGCAAGACTTAGATTTTTATTTTTGTGAACCTAAAAACGCAAAAGGTTGATATCGGATAACTAAAAATGAAAGCGGTGTAAAAATATCTAATGATAATGGAAATAAAAGGGATTGATCTAAAAATGAAAAACATAAGAATTCTGAAGTTGGAAAACCCGCTTTAGAATTACTGAAAAATAAAAATAGCATTACATTTTATTTTGAAAATAAAATTGATATATATGATGTTATTCAGCCTGACTTAAAAGTAAATTGATTAAATTCTTTTATTAAATCTTGTAAATAAAAACTCGCTTATTTAAGTGAGTTTTTATCTTTTAGCCAATATTAACATATATTGCTTTAAAATATTAGCGCCTTCGCTTTTATAGTAACCTTTAATAATACTTTTTTTAATTGTTTTTTCATTTAATTTTGTTATTTTTTTTGTTTGTTGTATCTTTTTCATTTTTTTATCTCCACTCTAAAGCTATTACTGAGTTTTCTTGAACTCATTTAATTTCTTCATCATATTTATTATACCCGTTTTGATATTTTTTTACAATATTTTCTAGTTTGGTTTCGTATTTCTCATAATCTTTTTTAAACCCTTTAGAAAAATAAAAGTGATAACCGAATAATCTTAGGCTGCCAATTAAAAATAATAAAGCAACTCTTTTATTACCGTTATATAATTTATGTTCTGTGGCTATCTTTATAAATAAAATTGTTACAAAATCAAATATAGAGTTAGGCGGATTATAATAAGCATTCATAACTGCAGAATATAGAACTCCTTTTAAACTGCCAGGAATAATTTCTTTACCCAAAGGTTCTTCTGATAATTTTTTTGCTTCCTCTTTAGCTATTTCTAATACTAATTCTAAATTATGGTATAAAGTTTCATCAAAAATAATATTTTCAAAATTAACATCTATTTCTTCAATTCCGGTATATTTAGAATTAAAATAAAATTTTTTTTCATCTGATGATAAGAGTGAATTTTTATTTTGAATATTAAAAATATGGTCTGGATCGTCTTTATTTTTTACAATAAAAAAAATAATTCTATTCATACATAAAACTCCTTTTATTTCATTATTTAAAACCTTAATTAAATGATACTACTATTTTTATGTAATTCAATGAACAAAGGTGTACTAAGTATTCTTAATTATAGTTAATATTGCTATAATAACAATATGTTAGAAACTATAAAAGAAAAACACAAACTAAATAAGTGGTATTACTTTATACCAGTTATAGGAACTATGATCTATTCTATTATTTTTGAATTCGCAGTTAATAAGATAGTTACCATAGAAGGACATAAAGAATTCAAACCTATAAAGAAATATAAATCTATATTTGGTTTTATATCTTTCTTAATAGCTTTATCTTTCCTTATTACTTTCTTTGTATTAAGAAATAAACATGGATATGGTCCTTACCCTTGATTCTTCTGAGTTGGATTAAGCTTTGGTCTAGGTCAAAACCTAGTTCCTATTATTCCTTGATACTTATATAAGAAGGGTATTGAGAATTTTGAAAATAATTTAAAATCAGTATAGGTTTTTAAGTTGATTATTATAATTTATGTAACCACATACATTCAATAGCCCTTAAAAGATTTTCTTTAAGGGATAAAAAATAAAGCTTGTTAGGGCTTTATTTTAAATTATAAGTTTATGTTCAATAAATATTTATTGTATCTTTTCTTGAAAATTTTTAATAAACTCCACGATATTTATTTTCTTGTGTTTGCTTGGATTTGAATCCTTTAATAAAAATAAATATTTTTTAGCGCTTTTAATATCATCTTTTATAATGCTAATTTTGGCTTTTTTAATTCATATTTGTGATACTTGTGAAATTCTACGATGATATATATTTCTAACTTTATTTAAAATTTTATTGTTTATATCAATGTATGATTTTGTTTTGTTACAAAAATGCGCTTTTATAACTGATGTATTTCATTCTGGCTTGCTTGCGTCTAGATTTATGAAATTTTCTTTTTTTCTTAATTTTTTTAAATACTCTTCTAATAAAAAAGTTGCTTTTACACTATCCTTATGTTTAAAGTTTGTTGATCCGATTTGTAAAAAAATAGTTTTACCTTTATCGTATTTTGACAACATTATAGCTGGTCTTTGTTTTGATTCCATTCCATATATTGGTTTTGGTTTTATTCAATAAATTCTTCCTACTTTATAAAATATATTTGACATAAAAATATTATATATCAAAAAATAAGAAAAGAGCCGAAAGGCTCTTAAATATTGTGCTAAGACCGAGGCCCAACAAAGGACATTAAGGAGGTAAGTGTACGACTAAGATACCTAAATCAATTATACATACTTTAAATGAAATGTCAAACCTAGTTCTGATATATCAACCTGAAAATTAATTCTGAGAGTTGAATGTGTAATTAACAAAATAAAAAACTTCTAATTTTTATTTATAAATGATTCTATTTCAAACAAAACATTAATTTCACTAAATTTTATATTAGCCTTTAATTTTTCTAATTCAATTTTTTCAATATTTTTAAAAAAATTATTTTTTATATTACACATTACTTTTCCTGGTAATAATAGAATTAATTTTGAAAAATCAAACTTGGGTTCTTCTAAAGTTGAATTTTCTATATAATAATTCAATTGTTTCTTGTTATTTTTTTCCTTATACATTAAATCAACTATTTTATTTAATTCTAAAATATTATAATTACAAAGTTCTAAATTAATTTTATTTTTATTTTGTTCACTTGTAAAAATATAATTTTCAAAAGAATAACCTTTTGTAATAAATAAATTTTCATTTGACTTACATTCTGAAAAATCTTTATCAATTATATAATAAATTTGGGTTCTCATTTGACTTAAAAATTCCCTTATTTTTATAACTCCATCTTTATTATTTAATTTTTTGTTAACTTTATCAACTCTAACGAAGTTTCAATTTTTATTAGAAGTTTTACTTGTATAAAAAATTTCATCATCCTTACCTTCTACAACTATTGTTGTTCTTTTCGATGCTTCTTGTAAAAATGTAAAGGCACTAGATCTAATATCTCTTCTATATTTCTTCAAATCCATTAAAACTCCTTTAAAGAATCTTTGTAATTTTCTTCTGGAACAGAAAAAGGAGAATGAGTAACAGCTATAATTTGAGAGTTTTTAAATTTTGATATAGTTTTATATAATTTTTCTTGTCAATCAATTGAAAGTGATAACTCAGGTTCATCAATAAGAATTAATAGGTTTTCTTTTTCATGAAATGATAAGTTGAATAAAATTGTAATAATTTGCTTTTCTCCTGAAGAAAAGTTATATTCTTCAATTTTTATAGGATTAGAATGATTCTTATCTTCAATAAAAACACTTAATTCTTTAGAATCAAATCATATTTTCTTAGAATTATCTAAAAAATAATCATTAATATTACTTATAAAATCATTTATTTTTTTCATAAGAATAAATAATTTATCTTCTCCGAATTTTAGAACTTTATTTAAAAATATATTAACAATATTATTTGTAGAATATTTTTTGAACATAATATTGATTGTACTTTCATCAAATCCCACATTTTTTAATACTAAAATAATGAGATCCTTGTTATTTTCTAATTTATAATCTTCTAATATTTTTTCTTTTTTATTTTCTAATGTATTTTTCATTAAATAAATAACAGCTTCCGAAAGAAAAGATTGAACTTTATTTTTAAAAATATTAATTTCTGAATTGAATTTTTGAATAATTTCATAAATACTTTTTGTTAGATTAGCTTTAGCTGGATTTTCATAAAATGAATTATCTATACGTATTGTTTTTGGTTTCATTCTTTCAATCGTCAAAAATAAGACATCAAAATTAGAAATATATTCTTGCCTTGAACTAATGTTAGTTTGATTTATAATGTTTGCAACACATGAATTTAATTGTTCTATTAATCTTCTAAATTCTATTTCTTTGGTATTTATAATTGGTTTTTTATGATAATTTTTAATATAGCTTTCTACTGTTCCTGCTGTTTCCGATAAAAAAACATGATGATTAAGTTTGTCGTAAATATCTCCTAGTAATTTGTAACTATTATTTGTATTAATGTTAATACTTTCTTTTAGCAATTCTTTTGCTTTTTTATAAAAATTTGTATTTTTATTATATTTTCCAACTAAAGTTATGTTTTTATTATTATTCATTTTTATAACTAGTTCTGAAAATTCAAGGCCTCTAATTATTTGGCCTTGTCTTGTATTTAATCTAAGAATATCATTGCTACCTGTTATAGCAACAAAAATAGCATCTAATATTGTTGTTTTACCAATTCCATTTTGACCATATAAATAAAGCATTTGTTTGATCTCTCATTTTTTATTAGAGTTATCATTACCAAAAAAATTTTTAACGCTTATTTCTTCTATTTTCATTTTTAACCCCTTTTTTTATAATTATACTCCTTTAAATTTTTATAACTAATATTCAAAAACTTAATTTACTTTATCTATAAATTTAATAAAAAGTAATAGTATATTAGTATAAGTTATATAACCACATACATTCAATAGCCCTTAAAAGATTTTCTTTAAGGGATAAAAAATAAAGCTCGTTAGGGCTTTATTTTAAAATTTCTTTAAATTGAGTTAATTATTTTTCTTGCTGTTTTATAATCAAGTCTTCTTCTTCTTTCTTGAAATTTATTGTTACCTCTAAAAGGAGTTAATAATATATCTTTTGTTTCGTTTCTAAAAAGATCTAATTTATTATTTAATTTTTCAACAAAAGAATTAGTTATATTTCTACTTATAGTTATTTTCGAAACAACTCTTGACGATACTTTTTGAGGTTTATTATATTCCAAATTTTCAGATTTCATAAATCTTATTTTTTTACCATTTGTAGAATCATAAGCAATTAAAGCTAATTTACCCAAATTATCATTAAACTTTATTTGTATTTGATTTTTAGCTTTCAATAATGTTTCAGATTTATTTTCTATTTCTTTCATGTTTCCTAAAAAAGTTTCATTTTTAAAAATTTTAGTATCTTTAAATATTTTATTAGGATCATAACACACTATGCAAACAGGAACATCGGTATCTTTAAAAGGATTTGGAATTAATATTGTTATTGAAAAAATATTTTTTTTATCATATTTTGAATTTATAAATGATTCAGGCAATATAGCAACTCCAGGTATTCCACTTTCAATTAATTTATCTAAAGCTATTTTATATAAATCGTTATGATTACTATTTTTAAATTCTGGATGATTTATTTTTTTTCTTTTGCTAGACGTTTTAGATAAATATGGTGGATTAGTTATTATAAAACTTTCTTCAAAAAAAGGTATATTTTTTAATGAATCATTATTAATTCAACCTTTATTAAGCGAATCATCAATATCCATTCCTAGTTTTTTAAAATTATTAAAACAATTAAGTAGATCACCAGCACCTGCAAAAGGATCTAAAATAGTATTAAATTTATACTTACCAATAAATTCTATTACCTGTTTTTGCTCTCAATATCTTTCTTTTGTAAAAAATTGCCCTAATCTATTTTTCTTCATGCTTCCTCCAAAAATATTGAAACTCTTTTTAAAATATCCTCTAATTCTTTTTTTGTTGAAATAAGTTGAACATCATGAATATATCCATTTGAAGCAAAAATAAAATTTGGGATGTTGTTTTTTCAAAAAATCATTGTGGTTTTATTTTGAATAAAAAAACCTTCTTTTTCTAAATCTTTTATTGTTTCTATAAATAAATCTTTTAAATCATTATCGTTAAATCAAGTTTTAGATTTTTTTAAATTTATTGAAAGATAATCTACACAAGTTATCTCTATTATAGTTCTTAATGATATTGATATAAGTTCTTTATATTTCTCTAATGAAAGAGACTCAATCTGATTAATAATCTTCTTTAATTTGTCGTTTTTTATATAGTGTCTTGAATTATCAAAGATTTTTTTATTTTTAATTTTTGTTTTTGTTGTACTGGTTTTTTTTATTATTGGAACAATAATTTCTTCTTTTTTAGAAAACTCATATTCTTTAACGGTGATATTTTTTTTATTATTATTTATTTTTAAATGTGATAAAAAGTTATTATATGCATTTATTTTATCTGGTTTTTGAAATACCATTTGAACATTATACTTATTGTTATTTAAAAATTTAACGAAACTAAAAAATAGATCTTTATTTTCAATGTTTAAATCACCATGAGAGTTTTTTGTTATACCAAATTTATTTTTTATATCTTTATCTTCAAAAACTCTTTCAAAAACAGTATAAGAAATATTTAAGTCTTTTATTTCAATTTTTTCTTCATCTAATATTTTTTTAAATAAAATAGCAAATTGATTTTTTTCAGCAATTCTTCTCGCAAATGTTTCTCATGGTAAGGTAGATATTCCTTTTTCAGAAAACAAATGATTCATGTCAATTCACTTCATAGCTTCTTCTCTGTTTTTATATATAGCACATAAAACTCTTTTATTTTCTTTTAAGAAAATATTTATTTTTGTTGCATTAACTTTTTTGAAATCTTCAATATCTTTATTTTTGATTATTGAAGTAGAAGATAATATCATTGTCGCCAACGTTCTTCTGTTTCCATCCAAAACTAAAAATTCGCCATTTTTCATATCTATAACTGAAAAAATGTTAGATGGATTAAAAGACATTTCGTTTAACATACTCTTCATAAGCTCAATTATTTGTTGGGGGTCTATAGTTCTTAAAAACTGCTCTTCTATTGATTCATTTTCTTTTCTGATAGTTATATTTAATCTAGGGTTCTTATCATCTAATACTAATTTAGATAATTCTAATTCTTTTCTTGAATACATTTTTTCTCCTTATTTTAATTATTAGTTTCTTTTTATAATTAAATGATACTCTCATTTTTTATCATGTAATATAATTATTTTAAAATTCAATAAACTACAATAATAACTTTCAATGAATCAATATAATTTATGCGATTATATTCATTAATAATAAAAAGAAGTAATAGTGTATTAATATAAATTATAATAACTAGATATATTAAATAGTTATTAAAAGATTTTCTTCCGGGTTTATAATTAATATATTAAGAAAAGAGGTTAAAAAAATGGAAAGCTCAAGCATACAACCAATAATTATTGATTTTGGTGATTTTAATGAAAATGAAATTAATAATTTTTTAATAAAAATACCTAGATATCAAAGACCATATACTTGAACAAAAAAAGAATTGAGTGTTTTTGTTGATGATATAAATAAATCCATGATGAAGAATTATTATATTGGTACAATAACTATAATTAAAAGAACAGCTAAAAGAAGGATAGAGCTTTTAGATGGGCAACAAAGATTAGTTACTTTATCTTTGATATCAAGTATACTTTTACAAAAATTTGATATAGATAAAGAAAAAATCAAAAAAATAAAAAAACTATTTCTTTATAAGGGCGAGTGGAGAATAGACTATAACAAAAAATTTTTAACTTCTCTATTTAGTGATATAGAACATAATATTAATAGTATTAGTACTTTTGAAAAAAATATATATAATGCATTTGTTTTTTTATGTAAATGAATTGAAAATTTAAAAGATATAGATAGTTTTGTGGATCAATTTTTGAAAATATGCATTATTTTTATTTCTATCCCAGAAAATTCTAACCCTCATGTTATATTTAATAATTTGAATAATAGAGGTATATCACTTAATTTTTCAGATAAATTAAAAAACTTATTTTTATCTTTAACAAATGATAATGATCCTGATATTTTATTATCGCACTGAGAAGGAATAATAAAACAAATTGATAAATTTAAAGTTGATGATAAAAATATTTGTAATAGGACTTTTGTTGATTATTACAAATATATTAAAGATAAAACTCAAACACAAGCAATAAAAGAATATGAAGAAAAAATAAATATTTTCAACATTATAAAAACAGAAGAGGAAAAAGAAGAAAAAGAAAAAGAAGAGAAAGAAATAATAGCAACTTTAAAAAATATAAAAGAATATGCTTATTTTTTAAAGTATACTCACGAAATTAATTCTCCACTTCCTATAGAAGGTTGATTTCAAGCTTCTAAAAAAAGAGTTGAAAATATTTGAAAGATTATTTTTGATCAAAAGAAATTTAAGCAAATAAAAGTTATTGGTGCAGTAGGATTAAAGGATTTAAAAAATCATTTGATAATAAATAAAGATGGGGATAAAATTCTTCCCTCAAAAGCCATAAAATGTTTTATAGAAATAATGTGCAAAATTTTCTTAATACGAATACTATATAGCTATAATGAAATTAAGGCTAACAAATTAGAATTTAAATTAAAGGAAATTTCTAAAAAACAAGATATTTATAGTTTAAACAAATGAATTTCTTCTTTTTTATATCCTCAAATACAACAACTAGAAGAAAGTATTGATGAATTATATAAAAAAGCAAAATACAAAAAAGGTAAAAAGAAAAATAATGCTTTATATGATAGAAAAAAACTTATTTATATATTATCATTAAATAAGAAAAATTTCAAAAAATGTATTGATGATTATAATTGAGAACATCCTATTGGACCAGAAGGAGCAAATGAAGATAATTGTTTTTTAATAGAAGCTGATATTAATAGTGATGTAAAAGATAATTATAAAGATGCAAGCGATAAAGTCTATTTAGAAAATATAAGCAAATATAAAAAATCTGATTTATTTTATCCAAAAAAAATAACAGAAATAAATGATGGATTTAATTTTAAAGAAAATGAGAAAAATCAATTGATTGAAATTGTAAAAGAAATATTAAATAAAAGTACAAACTCATAAAATACAGATCTATATAAAGACTTTCATAAAAACTGAAAAGATGAATAAAAAAATAACATCAAAAGGTGTTATTTTTATAAAACTTAAAAATAAAATGGTTATAAACATAGGCTTTTTTAAGGATTATTATAATTTATAATAATTTATTTTAATTAAAAGGAGTTATAATTTATTTATATAAAATATTATAAGGAGAGTTAAATAAAATGGAAATACTTAAAAAGTTAATGGAAAATGAAGTATTCAAAGCTTTGATTATTTTAATTTTTACATATCTTTTTAATAAAGTGCGATATGGATCTGTTAAAAAACCTTCAAAAAATATATATTATGCTTTTATCTCTTTTTTTATCACAATAGTAATTATTTTACTTTCTTTTTATTTACATATGGTTTCAGGTTTCTTACGTAAAAAATCTTTCTTTGTTCCTGAAGAATTTATGATTGGTTTTGCTTTATTGCCATGAATATTAAAACAAATTCTTAAAAAGGTTCAGAAAAAAATAAAACAAAATTAGAAAATACAGATCTATATAAAGACTTTCATAAAAACTGAAAAGATGAATAAAAAAATAACATCAAAAGGTGTTATTTTTATAAAACTTAAAAATAAAATGGTTATAAACATAGGCTTTTTTAAGGATTATAATAATTTATAATAATTTATTTTAATAGAATTTACTAAATAATTATTAAAAAAATAAATCTTATTAAAGATTTATTTTATTGCTTCTAATGCTTCTGTATTATATTTTATTAATTGTAATATATTTTCTTTTGATATAAATACATCTTTTCCTATTTTAAATTTTATTTTCTCTTTATTTTGAGATGTTAAAATCAATTTATTTGAATTGTAACTTAATTTTACAAAACTATTGTTTCTTTTTGGAATTTGATTATGTTTAGTACCTGAAATATATATTAAATTTAATTTATTATCTATGATTTTATGGTTTTCTAGAGTTTTTATTCAAGAAAATGGGATTATGTGATGATATTCAAATCCACTATTCTTTTTATCTTTTTCAGTTATAGAGTTAATTAAATCATATTTACGAGTTATATTTTTTTGTCTCTTAAATGAAAACTTATCTTCTTGAGCAATTGAAAGTCTTTGTGTTTTCTTATTGAATAAAAATAATCCTGTGTCTTTTAATATGCCAAAAATACTCATTGCTTCGTTTTTTCAATTTCCTCAATCTCAATGTTCTTTACTTTTTTTAGATAAATGACCTTTTGAGTTATTTTTAAAAAATAAGCTTATTGATTCTTTTATATTTTTTGATAATGATCTATATTCTTTTATCTTTTCTACACAATTAACTATAGTAAATCCATTATTATCATAATTAACTCATGAAACAAAAAAAACAAATTCTTCTATTGAAATATATCTTAATTCTTGAATAAAAATTAATTTATGTAATATATCATATTCACTACCCCAAGCTTTTTGAAAACCTCTTGCGATCATTTGGGGATGTTTTAAAGTGTTTTCTTCTTCAATAATCCTTTTAGAAAATTCTGATATTCTAACTTTATCAGGACTAAATCTTTTTTCAGAAGTATTAAATTTAAGTTTTCCTGATGCCGTAACTCTAGCTCTTTCCAATAAACCCATTCTATCCATATCAACAAAAGTAATTTTTTTCAAACTTTGAGAAGTAGGTATAGATGTAAAATCTAATTTACTGCAATCATTTATTAAACGTTCATATTCTGGATAATCAGACATTTTATATCCTTTAGGTTTTTTTACAGGATGATACTCATCTCCTTTTGGTATTTTTAATCAACCATCTTTTTGATGTTTATTAATTAATTTTAAAAAAGAGATAGTTTGTTCTATTGGTGTTCTAGAATGTTGAAGATAATGTTTTCCTCTATAACTTTTATGTAAACCATTAAACCTGCTTGCCAAAAATTTAATAACGGGTGATAAAGAAATTGAAAGTAATTCATCTTTTTTATACATTTAATTTCTCCTTTATCACTTCATAATAATCTTTATTTAATTCAACTCCATCTGAATTAATATTCATATTTCTGCAAACTACAGAAGTGGTTCCGGATCCAGAAAATAAATCTAATACATGCATATCTTTTTTAAAGTGTGTTTTAATTATTGTTTTAATTAAAGCTTCTGGTTTAGGCGTTGAATGTAATTGTTTTATTAATTTACCATTTATTTTTGTATTATGTCTGTGAGAACTAAATTCTCATACATCAGATCTTAAAGCTCCATTTTCATTTGGAAATCATCTTTTCCCGTTTTTAACAATCCCTTTTGTTTTTGCTGCTTCCATTCTTTCTTTAGATTTATAAGGAACTCTAACAATATCAAAATTAAAATCAGATGGTTTTTGTCCATTTGTAAAGAATAGTATTGTTTCTTGCATTGTTCTGAATTTTGTTTTTGGTGCACCAAAGCCATCTTTTTTATATCAAGTTATTCAATTTTGAAATGTTAAATTATTTTTTTCTAATAATGGTATTGTTTTAGCTGAGTTTAAAGGATTATTAAAAATTCAAATAGAACCTCCTTTATTTAGTAATTTAGAAGATTCTTTAATTCAATCTTGCATAAATAACCAGTAATCCTTTTCATCAAATTTATCTCAAGAATCTATACCTTGATTATAAGGTGGGTCAGCTATTATTAAATCATATTTATTATCAGTATTTTTCATTCATCTTATTACATCATCATTAAAAATATTATTTTTTGACATTTATACCACCAACTTTTTTATCAATTAATGTTGCATAATGCTCATATAATTCATAACCAATTGAGTTTCTTTTTAATTCTTTTGCAACTTTCATTGTTGTTCCAGATCCGGCAAACGGATCTAATATAGTGTCTCCTTCAAAACTAAACATTCTTATTAATCTTTTTGGTATCTCTTCTGGCATAATTGCTGAATGTTCTCCAAATGCTATGTCACCTTTATTAGGTATTGGAATATCTCATACTTGCTTTGTAAATGTTGTTCATTCTTTAACTGACAATGAATTTTTTTCTTTTTCTTTTTTTGTTCTTTTTGTATTTGATTTTCCGTCTTTTACATAAACAGTTATAAATTCTATTGTATTTTGAGCATAAAAATTACCTGGATAAGGATAGCTTCCGAACATTAATTTTTTTGTTGAGTTTGTTCTATTTCAAATATATAAATCCATTAAAAAGAATTTTGTATTATTTAAAATGTTTTTTTGTATCTCGCTTTGCAAATCAAAAATATGCCTATTATAATGAGTGGAATAATCTTTTTTTATCATTGGTAACAAAGGTACATTAATGCATAATTTCCCATTTGGCTTAAGAACTCTAAAACATTCTTTTCAAACTTTTTCCATCAATTTTATATATTTTTCAAATGATTCTTGACCACCAATATCTTTTTTTATTTTATTAGAGTGTTTTGTATCTTGTGTTCCATCCATAGAATAGTCTTTAATATTAAAATAAGGAGGAGAAGTTATTATTAATTCAATAGATTCATCTTCTATTTTATCCATTTTAGTAGAATCTCCAAGATATAGTGTAGTATTAATAGTCATTAT
>JAAEOJ010000278.1 GCA_024244685.1 Mycoplasma sp. | reverse complement strand
CGAATGAGTTAAGTAGTGTTGTGGTCAGAACGGGAGGGTCACCCCCTCCTGGCTGCCACCTTGCGACCGGATCTAGCTGATCACACATAGACTCACAGCAGCTAGACCGAGACGACGTGCGGTATGTAAGGTCCAGTGGCCGACCAGCCCTCAACACGCTATATTCCGATGCAGACCTCAGAGTACATTTTCTTCGTCCGCACATGGACACTGGTGCATTTTTCGAATAAATATCTCCAACATTTCTCGACTTTCAGGATACAGCGTGAACATGCAATGAGAGTGTTGAATTTCCAACACCGCTTGTTCGATAGTCAACCAGGCGTTCACATGCACTAGAACGTCGATTTCTGAATACATTAGTATTTGCGGCGAAAATAACGTTTTCATAAATAGAATGTTATATTATCGCGACCAGAATATGGTCAACCGATACTAAAATACGTTGATTTTTTCGATATTTTTCTATTTTCTAATATATTTAAAGATTACATTAAATAATTTGTGTTCTCTCTGCCGAACCTACGTGCTTCTGTCAGTGCGCTCGTAGGGTTGGCGTGTACATACACAAGTTACAAATAGATTGCCTTG
>JAAEOJ010000277.1 GCA_024244685.1 Mycoplasma sp. | reverse complement strand
TCGAAATTGAAAAAAAAAGCTTATATGTAGGGGGAATTTCCCCGAAATTTTACGCGAACTGTATTTCTGAACGTTCTAGACGATATCAGACCGAAATTTTTGGCATACACATAGATATAAGTCTATACTACAAATTTGTCGAGATTTTTTTTTCAACACACCCTCACATATCTCTGTATCTCTCACTCTCTTCCTCGTTTTTCCAAATATTTACCGTAAAAATCGGAGTATGTTTCAAAATCGCGAATAACTTCTTTAGAACGCAGTTCCAGCAGCTGTAGATGCTACCATCGTATTCTACGCCGATTTTTACCCAGGAAAAAATAATTTTTTGATGTCCATACTCAAGTTGATTTTGGAATTCTGGATTTTTCACTTTTTTTTTTTTGGATTCTGGAATTTTTCACTTTTTGGTTTCATTTTTGGAGAGTGTGCATCTGAGAGAGGTCCCACACTAATTTGATTTATGGAATGTATTACTTTTATAATAGCATACTTCATACGGATCCCACACTCTAGTGAGTCAAATAACTTTTCTGACTTCGCTTCACCCCTATTGAGTAAAATAAATTTTCTGACCACCCACCCCCTCCCACTCCCCTAGACAAATTTCAAAATATATGAGAAAAATCATAAAACTAAAAATCTTCCAAAATCGATTGGCCTGATACAGACACTCCGCACCCAAGTAAGCCAAAT
>JAAEOJ010000276.1 GCA_024244685.1 Mycoplasma sp. | reverse complement strand
TATATCTAAAATAAGGTATTTTTTACATTTAACAGGTGCGAAAATCGCTAAAAGAGTGTCAAAACTTTTTTCGGTCGACATTTTCAGAATGGTGACACTTTCAAAATATAAAAAATATATATATCAAATGAAAGAAGAGATCAAAAGCATTCATGTGACATATATTTTAGCATGTTTTATCAATGCCAAATGCTCTAAAATCTAAGCCGAAAATAAATTGTTACTAATTTTTATCAATTTTTGCATCCTTTTAATTCTAAATGGCCATATTTTTGGATTTTGAAGTTTTTTATTTAGGTGAAAGTGGCTATAAGATTTATCTAACATAACTCTTATTTATTTTGAGTTGAAATTAAAATTTGTCATTTTAAATTTTTTTGTATTTTTTGGTCATATCTCAAATATCGTCGTATTCTTGTAAATTTTGGCCAAATATAACGACCCTTAAAAGAAATGTTTGCTTTTCACAAAATATGTCAAAATATACGTCATATGAAAGCTTTTGGTCTTATCTTTCATTCGGCATAATTTTTTTTATATTTCGAGAATATCACGTCTCTGAAAATGTCGACCGAAAAAAGTTTTTACGCTTTTTTAGCGATTTTCGCACCCGTTATATGTAAAAACTGCCTTATTTGAGGTATTTGGATTTTTTTTAGATAAAAGTGTTTATAGTATGTATCTAATATATTTTTAATATATTTTGAGTGAAAAGTGAATTTTGTAATTTGCAGTTTTTAG
>JAAEOJ010000275.1 GCA_024244685.1 Mycoplasma sp. | reverse complement strand
GGTCGAAAAAAATATGCTATATAATTAAATTACCTAAAATAGGCAAAAATGTCAGAGTAATAAATGATACCCCTTTTAAGGGTTTTTTTGGGGTCAAGGAATCAGATGAAAAAGTTATTTTTTTGAAAAAAGGTCAACTTAACCCTTAAAGGTCACTTAAAGGTCAAAAAAGGTAATTTTCGCCTATATTTTGAGTTTATTGCCCTTTTTTGGTCTTTTAAAAAGGGTTATATTAATTTTTGAGGTCATATTTGGATGTAGAATAGTTTTTCCTTTCTAAAAATGGTATAATTTTTAGTTATTGGACAATTCTTCAATCATTTATGAATTTTCAAAGATTATGAAGTTTATCTAATTAATTCTATGGCGAGCAATCATTTAATAGAAAAAAAAAAAACCACACCCATAAAAAATAACATATTTAAATTTGGTTTGACTAAATTTGTTTCTAAAAATAGTCATAATAAGATCCAACAAATTAAAATTCCATATATAAAAAAAAAAAGGCCAAAAAAATTTAAATACTTTTT
>JAAEOJ010000274.1 GCA_024244685.1 Mycoplasma sp. | reverse complement strand
GTACCGGCCGTGCTCAGGCTGGTACCGGCCGCTCTCACTCTGGTACGGGCCGTCCTCACTCTGGTACCGGCCGTTCTCGGGCTGGTACCGGCCGTCCTCAGGCTGGTACCCCCGTTCTCAGGCTGGTGCCGGCCGTTCTCAGGTTGGTACCGGCCGTTCTCCGGCTGGTACCCGCCTTTCTCACGCTGGTACCGGCCGTTCTCAGGCTGGTTCCGGCAGTTCACAGGCTGGTACCGGCCGTTCTCAGGCGGGTACCTGCCGTTCTCAGGCTGGTATCGGCCGTTCTCAGGCCGGTACCGGCCATTACCAGGCTCGTACGGACCCTTCTCAGCCTGGAACCGCCCGTTCTCAGGCTGGTACCGGCCGTTGTCACTCTGGTACCGGCCGTTCTCAGGCTGGTACCGGCCGTTCTCAGGCCGGTACCGGCCGTCCTCCGGCTTGTCCCGGCCGGTCCCCGGCTCGCCCCGAACGATCTCAGGGTTGTACCCGCCGTTCCCAGGCTGGTTCCGGCCGTTCTCAGGCTGGTACCGGCCGTTCTCAGGCTGGTACCGGCCGTTCTCAGGCTGGTATGGGCCGTTCACCAGCTGGCACTGACCATTACGATGCACGTTCTGACGCTTCTCAGATTGGAACCGCCGGTTCTCAGGCT
>JAAEOJ010000273.1 GCA_024244685.1 Mycoplasma sp. | reverse complement strand
AGAGGATATGCTCCCTGTGGTCGCATAACCCCTTGTTTCGCCTAAGTTGTGTTGGGCAGCGGATCGCAAATTCCCGTGATACAAAATCACTCTACCACAGAATTCTCTATAGTTAAGGACTGACACTATTTTCTATTGTTGAAGAGGATATGCTCCCTGTGGTCGCATAACCCCTTGTTTCGCCTAAGTTGTGTGGGGCAGCGGATCGCAAATTCCCGTGATACAAAATCACTCTACCACAGAATTAATCTCTATAGTTAAGGACTGACACTATTTTCTATTGTTGAAGGGGTTATGCTCCCTGCGGTCGCATAACCCCTTGCTTTCGCCTAAGTTGTGTGGGGCATAGTACAGTATCCAACAGTAATATAAACTCCTACTAACACAGAATACAGGGTTGTCGCCAGGATTTATTTGAAAGGTGGAAAATTGTTTTAAAAATTAATTAGTGATTTTGCGAGTAATTGTTTGTAGAAATCGACCTCTGAGTATGTTGCCAGCAGACATCGATGATT
>JAAEOJ010000272.1 GCA_024244685.1 Mycoplasma sp. | reverse complement strand
TCTCAATAATGAAATCTATCAAATTATTGAGTTTAAGTATAGAACTTATCTCTCTGCCAATATTTAAAACCTGTTCTAATTTTTGTTTCTCAAGGATTAGATCACTTTGTAATTCCTTTAAATTTCACTTTATTCTACATGAGTCATGTATGGTAAAATGCAAAATTTAGTTCACATCAATTTTACCAAGCTGTAGGTGTTTGCGTCCCGACTCCCGATACATTTAAGGGGGGGAGTTGAGTTATATATTTTGGTTATATATTCTGAGGTGAGCTCGCGGAAAAATTATGGCTTATATATTTGAAGCTTATATATTCTGCCCGCCGCAGGCGGAAAAATTTTGGGTTATATATTTTCAGTATATATTTTGAGATGTATTTTCGACGAATTTGTACCAATTCCTATGTATATTGCGCCGCACACCGAATTGTTTTGGGTTTTGAGGCAGTCCGCCGGAAAAATTTTGGCTTATATATTCCTTATATATTCTGAGGTGAGCTCCCGGAAAAATTTGGGCTTATATATTTTGATTTCAGGAATTCTCGGAAAATAGATGCACTATATATTCAATGTATAACTCAACCACCCCACACCCTCCTCCCCCCTAATACTACTCAATACTAAAACGTCACCGCAAGATATATGCTGTTTTTATGTTTACACATTAGTTATAATTTTAGTTGTGAGATATA
>JAAEOJ010000271.1 GCA_024244685.1 Mycoplasma sp. | reverse complement strand
CCCCCTCGTGTTTGTGATTTTGACTGTGGGCCCCCCCCCCCCCCCTTGGATCTTGGAAAAATCGTTGATTTTGTGACGATTTTGCGAAAATCAATAGTAAAATGACAAAAATTTCCGGAAATTTCTGGCTGACCCGCCCCCCCCCTGATTTTGTGTAAATTTTAGGTCTGACCCCCCCCCACCCCCTTGATGTTGTGGAAATTTTCGGGCTGCCCTCCCCCCTAGGATGTGGGACCCCCCCCCCTAGGATGTTAGACCCCACCCCCTAGGATGTGGGACCCCCCCCCCTAGGATGTGTAACGACTATTTGGATAATAAATATTTACGCTACAAGTATTAACAGTCTGTGAATTGGTACTTTCCTGGATCACAGCGTCGAAATTCGAATATTCCTCTCGTTAAAAGTTGCCATCCATGTAGGACTTTGTGATAATTGAAATGTTTTCGAAAAACAACATCATGCGGGAGATACATAATAGTTTCCGTAATATGCATGAAAATTATACATTTCACGTATTTTAATGTTTTTCCAACAAAATAAAACCTCCGAAACAGGTTAGCGTGCACATTTGCTCAGCCGCACCTATTTCAATATGGTATCGATTTTGTGCATTGGGAATTAATAATACATATTGTATCTTGCTCTATGTACTTCTGGATATAATGGAATCGAACGGCAACCTAATTTTTTATCAGCCGAAGTCTGCTTCTGAACATACGAACGAAAAAAATCTCAATGTACACAGAACGTATACACT
>JAAEOJ010000270.1 GCA_024244685.1 Mycoplasma sp. | reverse complement strand
TTATGCCCCATTTAAGACACAACCTCCCAGTATTTATCAGTTCCGTGTTCTTCCCCTAATTTCACCCAGTCATTATCTGGTGCGTTCAGAGTAGTTCCTTCAGCTCCAAACCAAAGTTCACCCTGTATTATTTCTACTTGTTGTCGTGGTGGTTCATTATATAGGTTTTGGATAATATCACCATCTTTAATTGTTAACCCGTGTTTGTCAAGAAAAACGGGGCATAACAACGGCTCGTAATTAATAGCCTTGTTGTTTTCAGAAGTGTCGTTCTTTTTTGTCATTTAAGTAAGTATTTTAAAGTTTGTAAATCTATTGCAAAAGGCTACTAATCATAGCCAAACCATTATAAGCCATTTAAAAGCAATTCAGAATATAATCTTAAAATTAGAATCTGTTTTGTTTTATATTGGCTTTTCATATTTAGATCTTCATTATCTACACTTATTCCACTTGGTTCATGTATTATTTTAATTTTAAATTCAGACGTACCATTTGTAAATATATCATATCTAAAATCTTGAATATAAAAACGACTTATAACACTATCTATAGTGCATGGCTGTTTGGTATTTGATTTTTTTGTACTCATATCTAATTTTTTAAGTATTTGTAACTGTGTAGATTTTATTATGGTCGCCACGTCACCATACATTTCAACGTTAGCTAACATACGCTACAACTAATTCGCCACCTATAACTACTGTTGGTGGTTGCCCTGTAATATCACTTTTCATTATCTGTATAGCTTGGTCAGCCGGAATACTTTTAATTAATGCAACACAGCTATTAATATCTAATGTACGTTCGCTCGTTGTCGTTTTGCCCTCACACCCTACATATTCACCTACTTCCCTTATATGGGTATTTATCTCATCTTCTTCACCGCATGCATACCATTTGCCGATTTTATTATATTCAGCAATTAGCCATACATTAGCATAATTTACCCAATGAAAACCTACTTTGTATTTTAAATCCTCCGCCCTCATAATTTTATGTTTTAGTTTCACGTTTTAAATTTTCAGGTTATGCAAGTACCACGCTTGCAAGTTGTCGTTATAAACAATAAAATTACTTTAAATAACTTCTTTTAACATCTCTCATGTGTACTGTTCTGCTTCCGTTTTCGTCTTGTATATGGAATAACCCACTATCAAAGTAGGCTATAAATCTACCTCCACCTATTCTATTTCTTAAAAATATTAAGTATTTCATAAATCGTAATTTTTAAAGCGTACAACATTGTATAAAGTTAATACGCTGTGATGGTCAGTACTTTAATTCAATCATTTATGCAAAGCGTACTAACCTTATACTTTGCCGTTATAATTAATTTGCCTACACTCCCATTACTTCGTCATCGTGCATATTCGCAATTTCTCGCATTTGTTCGGCCATATATATAAATTGAGCATTATCATAAGCCTGTACTAGTCCATCATCGGCTCTTTGTGCATTTTCAGCAATCATTCCTTGCACCTCTGTTTCAAGTGCTGTAACTAATATTAATCTTTTTACTCCTGCATCTGTCATTTTTCTAAGTTTTGCCACCGCTCAAAAACTAATTATAACAAAGTATATAGCTTATAAGCCGCGAATATTTAATTAATAATTGTAAATTTATATTATGGCTTACAAAACCATATACTAAACGTTACCCTTAATATTAAAAAAGGGTTTGTTGCTTTCTATAAGGTTCAATTCTTTTGTTTGCTTTATCAAAATAATCTTTGTCAATCTCACAAGCGGTAAGGTCATAGCCTAAATCATCACAAGCAATCGCAATGCTACCACTCCCCAAATGCGAATCAAATATTTTGTTACCTTTTTCTGCATATTCATTTAATAGATATCTATAAAGTTCAACAGGTTTTTGCGTTGGGTGTATGCTTCCGCCTTTCTGTGCTATCAAACCCCTATTAAATGTAAATACCCTTGTAGCCCTGTTAAAACTACTATAAGCAAGTTCGCAATCACTCATACTTAAACCGTGTTGTCCTTTATCCCAAACTATCCACCCCATTGTTCCTTTGGTTAGGTGTTCAACAAAATAATTCGCACCCCACACAATTTGATTTTTAGATATTCTTTCAAGTTCTCTAAAATATTCAGCAGTAGATATTGCATTATCCCACCCTTTGTCTTTATGTGATTTCCTTTTATGTTTAGGGTTTTTTGTAAAGGTTTCAGTTTGTCCAGCTCTTGCAATACCATAAGGTGGGTCAACTATCGCAAGGTCAAATTGTTTATCCTCGCATTGCTTCATAAAAAGCAAACAATCAATATTATGTAATTCTATTTTACTTCTGTGCATAATTCTCTTTTTTAAAACTAAGGGTAACAACGTATAAAGTGCATTAAAACGCACCTTATACTTTGCCGTTGTGTGTAATACTACTCAACAAATGGCACTAATAATGTTAATCTACCTTTGTGAACTTCACGGCTGCTACAGGAAGCAAATGGAGTTTCGTTTAACTCTAATACCTGTGCCTGATTATCTTCTAAGGTCTGTAAAAAC
>JAAEOJ010000269.1 GCA_024244685.1 Mycoplasma sp. | reverse complement strand
TTTTTTACATATTGAAAATTTTTCACCTCCAAATATATAAATGCCAAAAGAATAATTCAAACTACATAATTATTTAGTTTAGATTCAGAAATTTTTTCAATGCGTAAAAAAAAATTTATTAAAACCTTTATTTTTTCAGAATTTTTTTTTGGGTTATAAAGGAATAATAATTGTCTGTATAGAGGTTTTAATAAATTTTTTTTTATTGTATTTTAATTTTTTTTATTTATTAAAGTATGGTTGAATTTTTTAATAATAACTTTGAAAAATAAGAAAAACCTTTTATTCAGATTGAATAATTATTTGCTATTTTTTTAATGTTTGTATTATTCCTATTTTTTTTGACGGTACCGAGCGAGCAATTTTATCCATTTTTTAAAAAATTCAAAAAAAATTTAATACATCTGAACTCAAAATCAATCTTGTTAAAAATTCGATCTTGAAAATTTTTTTGGCTCTATTAAATCAAGTTTCGAGTTATTAAAAACAGCTTTATAAATTATGTTTTTTGTTTATTGCGTTTCTTTTATATAGTGGCACTTGTAGTTCTTTTGCGGAATAAATTCATTGTTCGTGAAATGCTGTTAATTTGTTTTTACTTTTATAAACGTTAACTAATTGAGGGTTAATGGATAGTTTGTTTTTATTGTACCGAGCTTTATGTTTAATTTTTTTAAAAAATGTAAGGCTGCAGTGATGACAGGCTGTTAAAATTCTAAAAAATTCTGTTTTACAAGTTAATAAAAAAATATTTTTAAAATACTGCTAAACTGGTTAGTTTCAGTCGATCGTAAAAGAATCGGTATCATGTATATAGTATTTGGTGTTACTTCAGGGATACTTGGATTTTTTTTCTCTCTTATACTTAGGGTTGAACTTCAAACCTCAGGTACCCTATTATTAGCCGGTAGTAATAATACCTATTTTAGTTTAGTCTCGCTTCACGGGATAATAATGATTTTTTTTCTGTGATGCCTATTATAATCGGAGGTTTTGGAAATCTTACTGTCCCTTTACAAATTAAGACAAGATACCCACTTTTATATCGTATAGTATTTATTTCGCTCATAACTTGTGCTTTTTTTCTTATTTTATACTATATTTTAAGTCCCAATTTTACTGGTATCATCTCTTTAGGTAATGAAACTTCTACTTCAATTGGTAAATCTTTTAATAGGTACTTTCTAAGAAACGCACAAATTCCGTATCACTCATTGCCTTCTTCACCTTCTTCGTCAGGTATTTCAACCCCCTCATTGTCTGATGGATTACAATTCACAGATGATGGAGAATTTGACTTGCTGGAAATTCCTGATTTTCAGCAAAGTACTTTTGGTAGTTTACGCCCCCTTACGGAATATGTTATTGAAAACTATTTCGATTAGTTTAAAATTTTTGGTTAATCAGCGGCTTAAGCATTTTATTTACTTGTAATTTTAATTTAAAACTTGGTAGGTTTTATAATTTATATACGCGCGGGCTTAGTCAATAAAGTAATGGTTATAACCTTCAAATACGTCTAATTTAAACTAAAATACACAATTACTAAATCTTAACATTTCTTTCATCTTTATTGCTATTTAAGACTCTTCACTCAATAACATAATTGTTGTTTAATACAATTCTAGTATATTAGAAAGGTTAGCTGTATAGTAATTCTTGTTTAAATACTAAGAATTTTTAGTTTAGGTTTTTATTATTTTTAACGAAACAAATTAGCGTAATTACTTCGCACTAACAATTATAAAATGTTTTCTGATTTAAGAGATTACGCACTATTATTAAATAAAGCATGTTATATTAAACACTAACCATTTTTAAAACAAGAATTTTTAACTGTATAATTAACATACACAGATTATAGCACTTTCTTTATTTTCCGATATTAGATTAAAAAAAAAATTATTTTGCAAGTAAAAAAACTTAGAATTTTTAAAAGTCTGTTATCACTGCAGCCTTACACAAAAATGTAAGGCTGCAGTGATGACAGGCTGTTAAAATTCTAAGTTTTTAAAAATTAAGCTAGAAAAAAAGCACAGGTTATGAGAGGAATAAAATTTTTTTGCTGCACAATAACGTACAAAGTATATATAAAATAGGATATGATACCTTGTAAAATTTTGAAATACTATTAAAAAACTAAGACTTGAAGTAACTATTAAAAATAATTTTATTCTGATTTTTTTATAGTATCAAAGTATTATTAGTATTTCAAAAATTTACTGGTATCAAATTTTTTTTAACTTCTAAATCAAACAAGAGTATTTATTTTTGCGCAATATTTATTTAACGAGTTATTATGAAGATATTTAAAGCACCAACAGTAATAGCTAAAAGGACTATGGGACCGCTGGCTTTAAATATTAAACTAATGAATATTAATATCTTACCATAACTAAAACAAAATAATATATACTTAAAAAAAAATTAGACCTCTGGTGAGGAATCAAATATGCCTGTACTTCTGGTTGGGCTAAAAGAACAATAACTGTCTGTATAGAGGTTTTAATAAATTTTTTTTTACACATTGAAAATTTTTCACGTCCAAATATATAAATGCCAAAAGACTAATTCAAACTACATAATTATTTCGTTTAGACTCAGAACTTATATTATTACATCTGAACTCTAAATTAATCTTGCTAGAGTCCAAT
>JAAEOJ010000268.1 GCA_024244685.1 Mycoplasma sp. | reverse complement strand
CAACTGTTTGTGGTGCCAAAGATATTTTGTTACTCTTGCCCAGATCCTGCCCTGTGAGGCAGACGTGTCTATCTCCTGCAAGTTCTTATGTTTTACCTGAAAGTAAACATTTCTCTCTCAGAACAAAACATCAGTTTGATCAGATTGTTGTATATCGCAATAATATCAATGGCGACACCTGTGAGATTCGAACTCACACAGGGAAACCCCAATGGATTAGCAAACCATTGGGTATTAGCAATCCATAGGTTTCTCGACAATTCATCATTTTCACATAGAATCTGACCAAAGTTCCTTGACAACCCTGCTTTCCAAATCTAGTTCTAGGGCCTCCCAATGCATCCAGCGATGGACTGAGAAGCTCAGGAAATATGATTTTTCAGCCTCATGTATTCCTGGAAGAGAAAACATCATCGCAGATTTCTTGTCCCGAGTTCATTACAATCCCTCAGATGATCTCTCGATGAATTTGGATGAATCTACATTGGAAGATGATGATTCAAATATGATCATTTGCTCTATCTCTGGTATCCCGGTCCAAGAATTCATAGATGAAACTGCACTCGATTCCAATCTTCAAAAAGTCATTCAATGGCAATGAAAAATGGCCCAAGATGAAGGAATCCATTCCAAAGGACCTCTGACCATTCTTTGAAGCCAGGGAAAGTTTGACAGAGGAAGGTGGTATTTTACTCAGAGGTAATGCCATTTGCATTCCAACAGTGCTCAGGAACAAAACGATCCAACTCTTGCATTCGGGACATCCTCGGGATCTT
>JAAEOJ010000267.1 GCA_024244685.1 Mycoplasma sp. | reverse complement strand
GTCACATTTTTTGTCACATTTTTTGTCACATTTTTTGTCACATTTTTTGTCACATTTTTTGTCACATTTTTTGTCACATTTTTTGTCACATTTTTTGTCACATTTTTTGTCGCATTTTTTCAACATGCATGATTGATGTGCTTGACTGCAGCGAATTGAACTAGTTCAAAAGCACTCACAATACAGTCCTTACATAGCAGAGCACTTCTTATCGACGTTTATGTGAAATATAAAAAAATGTGACAAAAAATGTGCCAAATTATCCATTTGCCACATTTTTTGTCACATTTTTTGTCACATTTTTTGTCCCATTTTTTGTCACATTTTTTGTCACATTTTTTTCCATTTGTCACATTTTTTGTCACATTCTTTGACATATTTTTTACTTACATGATTTGCAGGACGTGCCCATGTGCTGAATGTCCGATCAGCGAATGCTTTGTGCACCCATCAAGCCATATCAGCAATAAAATCAGACATCAAAAAGCAAACACGTGCAAACGAGGCGAATGTAAACTCCGACGCTCTAATGGTGTCCAT
>JAAEOJ010000266.1 GCA_024244685.1 Mycoplasma sp. | reverse complement strand
TTTTCCGGTGAGTTGGAGTGTTTTCGTACACATTTTCGGGATCGCATGGAGCAGGCGCATCTTTTCCACCCGGTTAAAATGGCTGAAAAAAATTATTACAACATGAAACCTTATAATATACAAACACCAACCCGATAGAAAAACAGCTCTAATTTTTTTTTCCGGTGAGTTGGAGTGTTTTCGTACACATTTTCGGGATCGCATGGAGCAGTCGCATCTTTTTCACCTGGCTCGAATACCTGAAAAAATTATTACAACATGAAACCTTATAATATACAAACACCACCCCGATAGAAAAACAGCTCTAAAAAATTTTTCCGGTGAGTTGGAGTGTTTTCGTACACATTTTCGAGATCGCATGAAGTAGGCGCATCTTTTTCACCTGGTTACAATACGCGAAAAAAATTATTACAACATGAAACATTATAATATACAAACACCTTCCCGTTAGTAAAATAGCTGTAAAAAAATCTCCGACGAGTTGGTGTAGTTTTGGGTGCACTCTGTGGAGAGGTGGATTTCCCAAAGAGGTCCAGCATGGATGGCAGCTCGGAATTTCAAAGGCTGAACAACTCACTATGCAGGATTTAAAACAAGTGAAGCAGGCACACTTTTTCAGTTAGGAGCGCTTGGAATTCTAGTTTATCGCAAAGCGAATTTGCTGCATCCCCCACGCATGCGATGGATCTGTCTCACGAGCCTAGCACGGATGGCATAGTCAAATT
>JAAEOJ010000265.1 GCA_024244685.1 Mycoplasma sp. | reverse complement strand
TCAGTCTTCCTTGAATCAAGCAGGAATTTCGATGAATATTGCCGGACGCAATTCCGACTCCATGGACTCGGATCGTACCCTCGGACCCGGATCCCGGACACCTGGGCAACCCGGATCCCGACTGCGCATTCGTCGAAAACTCATTCTGTCCACTCCAGTCAACTTCAAAATGGCTGGAGCGATTCATTTGCCAGCGGACCGGATGTCAGCTGGTATCAATTCCGTGAAATCTGACTCTCGAATATTTTGCTCCATTCAAATTCGACCCTTGGACCTTCCTCAAAGAAGAGAAACTTCTCTGCGATTTCTAATCGACTCCGGAGTGGAAGTTTCGGCTCTTTCCGCGCAAGACTATGTCAATTCGGTGAAGAAGCTCACAAAACTTTCGCCGACGAAAATCCAGCTCTACAACTTCGACAATTCAAAACTGAAGAAGCCAAAAGGACAAGTCAACCTTCGAATTTCCGTTGGGGGAGAATGGATCAATGGGAATTTTCAAGTTTTGTCCTCGTCATGTCAATCAGTATTGGGCGCTCCGGAACTCAAGGCACTCAAACTCCTCATCGATATGGGAACCGGAACTCTAACTCC
>JAAEOJ010000264.1 GCA_024244685.1 Mycoplasma sp. | reverse complement strand
TCACCTACTCCTGAATTTCGTGCCTATCGTAGAAGGATCAAGTGGATTTGTTTTGTGTTGATAAAAACGTTACTTTGGAACATTGTCAACTTCACGATCATTTCCTAACAAAGGTTATGGGCCCAGGAGCGATTCCTCTGCGAAAAAGATAGGCCTACCCTCAGCGCGCGCCTAAGAAAAAAGGAAACGATTCCTGAAGAAAAAGTAACTTTTTCATTCGGATTTTTCGGTGCTCTCAGTTTGGAAAATTGCCACCTCAAATCTCGAAGAATATTTTTCGGAATCTTTCTCTTGGATTTTTGGAACAAAGCAAGAAGAAATGGCCGCAGCAAATCCCACTCCTCGCCACAGATACCCTGATCAATTCAAGGGAGAAAATTTCCTCATCTGGAAAGCGAAAATGGAATCATTTCTCACAGTTGAAGAACTTTTCGAAGTGGTCGATGGAACAGTAATGGACCCAGGAGCAGCAGACGCCGCCGTACAAGCCAATTGGAAGAAAAAGGATCGATTGGCCAAGTCCCATATTCTGACAGCAGTCCACGACGATTTCGTGCACCCTATCCTCGATGCAACAACCTCTAAAGAATCGTGGGACATCTTAATTTCGAATTACGCCGCCAAATCACAGCAAAACGCCCTATTTTACCTGGAAGAATGGGTCAGCGCAAGCTGGGATAAGTCTACGGACATCGAAGAGCATATTTCGCGCCACGACATGCTCTACAGAAAGTTCAAAGAAGCCGGCGGGAATTTCGAAGAAGACGCCATGAAAGCCCACATTCTACTCATGTCTTTGCCCCAAGACTTTCGTTCCCTCGTGGATGCCTTTTACGCAAAAGGAGGAGACCTGCAGTACGAAGAAGTAAAAGCAGCGGTTCAATCGAGAGCAGGCAGTGACAAAAGAATGAGTCACGGAGGAAAAGCAGACCCAGATG
>JAAEOJ010000263.1 GCA_024244685.1 Mycoplasma sp. | reverse complement strand
GGTTAACTATGGATCATGGGTTAGAGATAGAATGCCAGAGAATGGCATTGATCATCTTGTCAGGCGAGCATCCCGAAGATGTTGGTAAAGTCTTGGTTTTGCATCCTGAATTAGCGGAAAGATTTAGAGCTGAAATAAACAGATTTGAAGCCGAAAGGAATGAAATCCCAACTGCGGAGCAATTGATCTGGTTAACCTCTGAAACCCTACATGAGAACATAAGAGAATATTTTAAGGAGGAGATATGTCAAGCAGCCAGAGAAAAATAAGATTAGCTTTAATTAAAAAGATTGAAAGGTATTATCTCATAAAAGAGATCTGCGAACGGCATGAAAGAGAACGAGAATCGCACCAGTTAGAACTACATCTTGAATAATCTTAAAAATAGTCTATAATGTAGAAAAACAAAAGAGGTACATTATGGAAAAGAAATTAGACAACAATGAAGATTTGATTAATATAGTAATGGATGCAATAAAGACAGATTTTATAGCTTTAACCAAAAAGAGATCCGAAGACCCGAGCTTCATGAAAAGAGAAGATTATAGTTCAACTATAGAGATGGTTGACGAAGCATTTGAAATGGTATCCAAAAGAGGTAAAAGTATTTATTCCTTAGCTGCAAATAATCATTATTCAAAATCAAAGAAACACGACATACAAATGCCTAAGGAAGAAGAGATATTGAAAAGGAGTTTATCTGTTGAAGATCAAGAATTGGCACAACGAGGGGAATGGAGAGACTAGCAAATATAATAAAATAATATCATTATTATTGTTTTCTGTTTTTTTATTTAACCTTACAAATCAAATAATTGAAGAAAAAGATATTACATCAAGATTGATATATACAGTCCCTTACTTATTAGGGGCTGTAATTGCTTATTACAATAATATAAAAACCATATTATCGTTATTATTGTTGTTTATAGCATATAGAGCTACGGTAGGGACAAGCGATCCATCAAGCACAACAGGGTCGGTATTTTTTTGCTTATCATATTTACTAATGCGAAAAATAAAATATGGTATAGGCCTTTGTCTTTTTACGATAGTGCTGTTGGTTTATAGGTCAACAATACATAATGACACAATTATGCAAGCAATAACAATTATGGTAGGTTATTTTTCCATTTATACAGTGTTTTATATATTTGCATGTATTCCCATGATAAAAAAGAAATCAAAAATCCAGACATTAACAGAAGATGAAAATCAATTATTAACGTACCTAGCCTATGAAGATATCAGCCAGAAAGAAGCAGGGGCATTGATGGAGCTTAAACCAAACAAAGCCAATGATATGTTAAAGCAGGTTAGAGAGAAATTAGGGGTAACATCTATGTACTCAGTAGTCCGGTTAGTTGCAGAATACGATAAATCTAAATATAGAAAAGATAATAGTAGAAAATAAGACTTACCTCTTGAGGGTTACATGTTATATCATTAAGCTGTTGAAAATATAACCCTTACGTGTGATAATAGTAATCATTAAACGGACAGGGGCAAAAATGGTGGGTGATGGCTTGGACCAGGGAACAAGGGACTATTTAGACGAGCGATTTAATAACATAGACAAAACTATGGAAGCTTTTATTAAATCGCAAGAGAAAGCAGAAAAAAAAGCTGATGTTATGCAAGCTCAGATAGCTGAGAATAAAGAAGGCATAACAATGTTAAAGACCTACAAGGATGATCACACATCCGACCACCAGAACACCACCGACAAAAAAAAATTTAGTACGGAAATGATGATCATTATTATTATCTTCC
>JAAEOJ010000262.1 GCA_024244685.1 Mycoplasma sp. | reverse complement strand
TACAGGGACTGCGGGAGATAATACTTTAAAGGGAGATGAAGGAGACAATATCCTAAAAGGTCTTGCCGGAAAAGACAGTCTTTTCAGTGAAGGTGGTAATGATACTCTGATTGGCGGGATTGGAAACGATAAGTTATATGGCGAAGCCGGTAACGATACATATGTTTATAATGTTGGTGATGGTCTGGATGAAATATCGGATAGTGGCGGTATAGATAAGATAGTATTTGGCGAAGGTATTACGCAGGATGATATTGCTATACGCCGAACAGGAAATTATAGTTTGTATATTGGATTTGTAAATAATCCTGATGATAAAATCACACTCTTATCTTTTTTTCAATCTCCTAATAAGAAGATTGAAAAGATTGAATTCGCAGATGGTAGTGAAATGTCTCTACTAGAGAACATTAATTATACAGGGACTGCGGGAGATAATACTTTAAAGGGAGATGAAGGAGACAATATCCTAAAAGGTCTTGCCGGAAAAGACAGTCTTTTCAGTGAAGGTGGTAATGATACTCTGATTGGCGGGATTGGAAACGATAAGTTATATGG
>JAAEOJ010000261.1 GCA_024244685.1 Mycoplasma sp. | reverse complement strand
TGTACAGGTATTACTCAAATTGACGATCTTCTAAACATTCTGAATCTTGAGTGCATGGTTTGTCTCGATCTCAGTTTCCTATGTCAAATTTAGGACAAACACTGTATTACAAGGACAAACAAAAAGCAGGTTGCATCTTCAGATCCACAAAAACTCAGGAATCTCTTGTACAGGTATTACTCAAATTGATGATCTTCTAAACATTCTGAATCTTGAGTGCATGGTTTGTCTCGATCTCGATTTCCTATGTCAAATTAGGACAAACACTGTATTACAAGGACAAATAAAAACCAGGTTGCATCTTCAGATCCACAAAAACTCATGAATCTCTTGTTTGATCGCAGTTTCCGATGTCAAATTTAGGACAAACACTGTATTACAAGGACAAATAAAAAGCAGGTTGCATCTCCAGATCCACAAAAACTCAGGAATCTCTTGATGAGGTATTACTCAAATTGATGATCTTCTATACGTTGTGAATCTTGTATGCATGGTGTGTATATCTCTCAGTTTCCTATGTCATTT
>JAAEOJ010000260.1 GCA_024244685.1 Mycoplasma sp. | reverse complement strand
CGTACTGTGGTTTTTGTCAGGAAAACGATGCACATAATTACGCGTGGCCTTTTCTGCCAGTTTAGAGCGAGAAAAAAAAAATAAACTACATATTTTGCGTTGAGCTCAGGCCCATTTAATGAACTGTGGGCACTGTACTGTGGTTTTTATCAGGAAAATGATGCATAGGATTACTGGTGGCCATTTCTCATTTTGTAGAGGGAGAAAAAAAGAATTGTCTACATTTTATGTATTGCGTTCATGCCGATGTAGTGGACTGTGGGATCCGTACTGCAGTTTTTGTCAGGAAAATGATGCAAATAATTACTTGTGGCCATTTCTCAATTTTTAGAGGGAGAAAAAATAATTTTCTACATTTTATGCGTTGAGTTCATGCCTATTTATTGGACTGTGGGCTCTGCACTGTGGGTTTTGTCAGGAAACTGACTCAAATAATTACTTGTTGCCTTTTGTCAATTCTTAGAGGGAGAAAAAATAATTTTCTACATTTTATGCGTTGAGGTCATGCCTATTTATTGGACTGTGGG
>JAAEOJ010000259.1 GCA_024244685.1 Mycoplasma sp. | reverse complement strand
TTCAGATGTGATATTTATGGAGATATAAAGATTAACGTTTTCAGATGTGATGGAGTTATAAAGATTAACTTTTATAGATGTTTTTTCATGGAAAAAAGGTAATGCCCCCAGCTTAGCCCTACTGTCTAAGAAAAAGATAGCAGTGTTTTCGCAAAAGAAGAAAAAAAATTCATTGTAGATGAGGTGAACACTGTTAATTGACACATGCCTCCCTGTTTGGCAATAACAAAAAGTGATGGAATTACAGTCGCAAAAAGTGATTAAATTATAGTCACAAAAAGTGATTGACTTACTTATTGATCTTTACTTATACTTACTTACTTACTTATTGATCTTTACTTATACTTACTTACTTATTGATCTTTACTTATACTTACTTACTTATTGATCTTACCAAGAAAGAGTATGACACAGGATAGGCGAAATAGTGTTGTTTTGGATAGCGCTTTACGCAGTAGTTGCGCACTCATGATACATAAAATTTGTATGACCGTAATCAGCGAATCAAGCCCTACCCAATGTGATATATTGGGCGTAAATATTCATAGTCGATTTAGTGTAGAACTCAGGACATAACACTTTGTAGTCTAACACGTGCAATGACGTAATGTAAAGTAACTTTCCCATATGACGTATTGAGTATGAATTTACATAGGAAGATAGTCAGGAAGTCCAGGAAGTATCTATGTAATTCTATCAATCGTGTCTGCCATATTTCAGTTGTCGAGTAAACTTCTCAAGCTCTTCTTCAAACTCTTCTTTTCATTGATTATTTGTTCCATTCAAATCGGACCAAGTTATATCAAGAAACCCTCAGGAACCCTTTCCATCCTGGCCCTGGTCCCATCTGACCCCACAAAGTTCCCAGAACATCAAGTTCCATCAGTGATTCCCTGAATCCCACACTAATCCCATGGAATCAATCCATCCCTGGGTGGAGTACCACCTCCTAGAGCCTTTCTCTCTGAATTTCATTCTGATTGGATCAGCCAACCAGATTCAGACAGTGGGATATGGAACTCGGTCAAGATAAACGACTGGGCCAGTCTGAAAACCTCTCCAC
>JAAEOJ010000258.1 GCA_024244685.1 Mycoplasma sp. | reverse complement strand
GTTGGGATCTTCTTTTAGCCACTCCCATGGTCTCCTGAGCTCTAAAATTGGAGGTGAAATTGCATTCGAACTGAAAAGTAGCAGCAGCTGTAGGATCATGCATTGCTTCCGTCAACTTTTCTTCCCTCAATGGATCACGTTCCATCATAATTTGTGTAGCGAAATTCTGTCGTGCCCATAATTCCAATGCCCGAATCCGAGATCGATTATAAAAATGAGGATACACCAAATTAGGATCTCCTTCTATTCCGTTAATCATGAGAGACGATTGAGCATCTATCTTTAGCATTCTTCTATCTTCCCATTGTGGAACGAAGGGGATATAACTGGTTTGTTGCATTTCTGCTCCTCTCTCCTGACGAATGAATCGCACATGATCCTCCTGAGGAATCACAAAATCTCCGGGCAATGGGTCGATCTGTGGCCACGCCAATTGATCCATTCCGGCATAATGTGCTTGGACCAGGATACCTCGGACTTCGCCTTGGATGCCTTGATGAGTCTTTGCTCGGTCTCCTTGTCGCATTCCGGGATGATGATTTTTCACTTCATATAACTTCCGAGGG
>JAAEOJ010000257.1 GCA_024244685.1 Mycoplasma sp. | reverse complement strand
ATAGAAATACCGGGATTAACGCTCATTCAGAAAGCAGACGTAGGACAAAACTCAGATTTAGTCGTAGAAACTGCCACTGGTACGTACAGAACTAAATCAAGTACGTTCTTAATAGATGTTATAAATAACCTTACAACAACTAATGACGATGCCGCTTTATCTGCTACTCAAGGAACGGTGATAAAGGGCTTAATTGATTGGCAAAACGAAGCGGATGGTATCATATTTGACTATGATGCTGATTGGACGCTAGTAAACACACTATTAGATATTACCGTAACTATTCCAGCAGGTAGATTAAGAGAAACGGATAACAGCGCAGTATTATCTATATCAGGGATTAGCGGAACAGTATCTGAAAACGGTGGTATAGTATTAACAAAGGTTAGTCCATCTGCTTATAATTATAGTTTTGTTAACGATTTAACAACCGTAGAAGACGGAACGGACGATGTTTATATAATAGCTAAAAATCTAAACGGTGTCTTGTACACAAGAAATTCAAGTTTAGATAGAGCAATGTCACCGACAGGACAGATATCAACTCCAAGTAGTACTACTGATGGGAAAGTAACTTTATTTGAAGGTACTACAGGAAAGATATTAAAAGAAAGTAGAATCGGTGAAGCGGAGATAACCAGATCAAATAGGGCATTAATGCGAGGCTTTGCAAATGGTATTTTTCATGAATTTGAATTTGAAATAATAGAAGATAGCGGAACTATTTACGCTGAGGTATGGCCCGCGTTAGCATCATGGCTAATAGGTACGACTTACACAAAATACAATGCAATTCATTATGATGGATATAAATACACCGCAATAAAAGACAGCACAGGAGTACAACCAGACACAGACTATACAACCGACCCAGAGAATACTACTGCATCATGGTATCAGGATGAGGATTGGAGCGGTGATTTACATGGTACATTGGACGGAACGGATAGAGTTTATTCACTAGATACTACAACAGGAAGTGGAGTAGATGGACATGCAAGAGTAGCACTAACAGCAGGAACAGCAACAGAGCCGCAATTAAACTTAGTATATTGCATACCCGTAGGAGATACAAGAGCTTTAGCTTTAACATCGTCATTAACATTACCATTAGGGGGTGTAGTATTTATAGGCTATGCTGGTATATGGGATGCGGCTAGTCATTCAGGCGGTAGAGCAGCTTTTCCGCAGCAAAGATTTACAAATGCATTTTATAAAGAAAGTATAGAAAAGTCTTTAATAGGTGCAATGCGTGAAGTTATAAGAAGAAGAGGCATAACCCATGCAACTGGTACAGCAGGGAGTTGCGTAATAACAACAAATGCAGGATTAGACGGGTTAGCCGTTGAAAACACAGAGGGTTTAGTTTATCAATTATGGCCCCATTTATTCCCTTCTAATGCATCCGCTTTAAATCTATATCAATTTAATTCTTATGATGTAGGGGGTAATAAATTAGCAATACTAACAGACCTAAACGAAATAACAGAGGCTGCAGACGGCACGAGCCTAAGAACTAATAATGCTAGATACGCTTTAGAAATATTTGGAATAATAAATAGTGGTACCGGCGTAATAGATGCTATTGCTGTTAATGTATCACAGTCAACATATGACAATGATGATTTATGTATAGACGATTCAACAAATCAAAGCGTAACTACTGTACCTGATGATTATTATTTAACTGCTTTTAGAATATGTAGAATACCATTAAAACACACCAATCAAGGAGGTGGAACATTAATAAATCTATTAGGCACAACAGAAGTGCAAGACCGTAGAAAGTGGGCTCTAGGTGGTGTAGGTGGTGGTGCAGGTGGGGGGGGTATTATAAATCATGATGATTTAAACAATATAATGACGGCGGACATTGGCGTAGCTCATGGACATATTGATAATGAATACCCCTTGCAATTTCCTGAATTAACCACTACAGAAAGGGATGCAATAGCATCTCCCAATAATGGTATGAAAATATTTAATACCACCAAAGGAATATACGAAAAGTACGAGGCTGGGGCATGGAAAGAAGAAACCTCTAATGTAATAGCAAATAAAGGTGTTGATTTAGACGCAAATAAGCCAGTAACGGGATTAGTTGCGGGTATAGATCAATTTGTCAGCAACGATACCTATAAACACTACACAGCTGTAAGTGCAATAGAATGGGACGCAGGGGTTGATTTGGTAGCTACCCAAATAATCACTGATAGTTTATCAAAAGAAAATAACCGTTATCAATATGATGGTGATACCTTGTTAATATGGCAAGGAAAGCTTAGTGATATTATAATTCCCATATTTAATGATATGATGACCGATACTGACCCGGGCACCAATAACCTTACTGGAAATACCAATAACCCTAATACGTGGACAAGGATTAACATGTCTAAAATTATCAATAATATAGATATAAGTAATTTTATGAGCGAGTTGAAAGAGGGACTTATTGTTATACTCCTACAAGCCAATGACCCCACCAAATTCGTTAATATTACACTAAATTCAGACATTACAATAGAGACAAATTATGTATATTCCGATGATTTTACCGTTGATGATGCGGGGGTTTTGTTTGACGCTGGGGAAGAAATACTAACCAATTTTGACTATGTATCAACCTCAGCTGGAGGTGGGCACGTAATTCAAAAACAAGTTGACGAAGGTGTCATATCCAGCGAAATACAACGTGAAAATTTAATATATGAATCACGCAATGGGGTTTCGTTCACCGAGGATGATTTAGCCAACTTAGCTACAAGAGTGGCAATAAAAACAAAAGGCCTAATGGATTTCGATGCTGCAGGGATGGCAGCGGGTCAGGCTGTTACCGTAGACAGTACCGGGTTAGAGTTTGATTTGACGGATACCGCCCCTTACGATGGCATACTACCTCCCAGCCCATTAGTTATAAGTAGTATTGTAAATGTAACCCAAACGCTTATTGGCTTAAGTTGGGAGCATGGTTATAAAGTTTGCGGCTATATAGATAATAATAGTGCTGAAGAGATTACCGGTTTTGTTATTACCGATGGGACAAACAATTTATTTACTCCATTAAATTTCACAGAAAACGAAAAGAATAAATATTTTGAATTAGATATGGCTTATTTTGATGTCGATAATGATATTCCATTATATTATTATGTGACAACTGGCAATTCGTCAAATGTTTTAGTATCCATAACTAGTATGAAGATAGGGTAATGGCAATAATAAAAACCAAGGATAAAATAATAAGGAACTTAGGTGATGAGATTTTGAAGTACTCAGATGCTTTAATTGATTTGCGATATAACTATGGAGTTACAAAAGACGGGGCAAACAAAACAAGCAGAATAAAATTTAAAAATAACCCTAACCAGAGTGTTATCCAAGAAACATTATCGCAACAGCCTATAGTAGATAGTAACGGTATTGAATTCGATGGCGATTTAAACCAAGTCGTGTTTTATAGCGGCTTTGTTCCTACGTTAAAAAATGTAAGGATACATATAAAATATAAACACACTGAGGCTGGCGATAGATGGCTCTTTTTACGAAGGTTCGATAATGATAATAGGATAGAGTTTGCGTATCACAACGGCGCGTTTCAATATTGGGTTAATAGTGATACTTTTTCACATCAAATTGCGTTAACGCTAGGTCAAACGTATTGGGTATCTATTATCCCTACATCGGTAATTAGTCAGAATAGATATGCACTATACATTGATAGTGTAGATGTTTCATCGTCAGTATCGGGGGTGGATTTGGAAAATACAAAAGGATATATGTCAATAGGTGATTATGTGGAGTCTAATTATTCTACAAATGCATTCGCTATTTATAATGTAGAATTGTATAATAATCAACCTTTTGTAACAATTCAGCAAGGGCAAGATATAGCACAAAATTTTATCAATCGTACGCAATGAGTAAAATACTAGACATATCCACAAACAGACAAATATCAAACCGACTATTCACAGGTCCATTGAACGTATGTACTCAGGTAACTTGCACTAAAAGCAATATCCCTTTTGTTGGGAATAATGCTGTTTTTAATTGGGATGGTTATTTTGAATTCAATGGTGTTGATAGTATTTTCGTATCTAATAAAAATATTGAACTTGACAATACTGTCACGTTTGAATTTGGTTTAAAATTAAATTCAACTACAGGCCTAAATATGATAGTATCTGGAGATAGTGAAACTGCTGGGAAATGGGAGGTCTATTTTAATGGGACAATATTTAGTCTTTGGCGAGTATCAGGTGAAAGTTTTTCCTATACTTTCACAGAGGAAGAGTTAACAAACGGACTAAATCATTTCTTATTAGTTCTTGATGGAACGTATGCTTACCTTTTCTATAACGGTGTGTATAAGAGTATCTCATTGTCTACTGGAACATTTGATAATACAGGAGTTTTGCAAATCGGAGGTGTGATCAGAACAGGCACCGCTTTTTTTGATGGTGATATTTCGTCAATAAAAATTTACAATAAAGTATTACGGGGATATAGTAGTGAAAATAATTTCTCCCCACAAGAACCTTTTATATACTACAAACGCTACAAAGAAGACGGCAACAAAAAACTATTCCTCACAAGTCGCAATACTAAAGATGCTATTGATACTGATAATAGAATTGAACGTATTTTTTCGGAAATAGGCAACCATTATTTCGAACAATTAACACCCGTCAATAAGCCTACATGGACAGAGAAAGGAATATTATTTGCAAGCGGTGAATTTTTAGAACAGGCGAGTTCTGACGTATATAATTTTGGAACTGAAAACTTCTATTTAAGCAAATGGATTGACTTTCATAATGAGGCTGTTGCTTTCGAAATCGGTTCAGGTGTAATTAGGTTTGGGCTCGATTCTACTAATGCGTACATTGAAACAAGTGGTGGTAAATTATATGCAACTAAATCACACTTACCAAATGAAGGGTATAAACATTACGAAATGATAGTAATTAGTGGAGTTCTTTATTTTGGAATAGGTGGGATTCTTGAAAATTCAAGAGGAGAAAGCGTTGATTATGATACTAATCAGGCAGCCAAAATTGGGGGCTCGTTTATCGGCTATGTTGATGATTTATTGCTGTCACACGTAGCTGAAGTTTCACCTGTTGGTTTTAGTAACGGACAAAAATTTACGCAACCTCAAAGACGAAAAGGTTATGATAGTACTTTTATTCAATTTCCTATTCCATAAATTATTATTATCTTTACAAATAAATTTAAAATTATGATTTTACAAAACAGACTATTTGATTATGATCCAGATGATGGACAACCCGAGACACCACCAACAAATTCATAATGAAAAGTAAACTACTAATGCCAATATGTATATTTGTAATTTGTCAGGCTATGTATGATCTATTTGGGGTTATTCAGAATACAAGATGGAGTATATTTTATTATTCCTCACAATATATAGCATGGCTGGCATTAGTAGTTTTGTTATCAAATAGACCATTGTTAACCAAAAGAAACATTCCCTATGCAGTATTGTCAATTGGAATTATTATTTACATATATCAAAATGTTAAGTGTTGGAATTTAACATACAAAGAATTTTATTTATATGTAAATGAATTTAAACAAATAATAATGCCTATTACTATATTCATTGCGGGATTAGCTTTTTATATTTTCAAAAAATGAGTGGACTCAAAGATTGGACAAAGGTAATAGTCATAGCTTTAGTAACAGCTTTAGTAACACAATTAGTTATAAGGTCATTTACAAACGATGAAAAGTTAGATGGTACAGCATCTAAAGAAGATTTAATTGCGCTGGAGAAAGACTCTAATGCATACACCGACAAGTCAATAAAAGAGCACGAAGAAAAGGAGCAGATTAAATACATTTATCTAGTAAATACTATTAACGAAATGAATAAAATGGTAAAAGAAATTTATGAAAAAACCATTCAGCATGAGGTAAAGATAAACGACCCTGCATTTAAGGCTAGAATAGAAGAGAAAGAAACTAAATACTCAAGACTGTAATTATGGAACTAACGAAAAATTTTTTTCTCAGTGAATTTCTAAAGAGTCAAACAGCATCGAGATTAGGAATAGATAACACCCCTACTCCTGAACATGTAGAGTGTTTAATTGCCTTATGTGAAAATGTGTTACAACCATTGCGTAATATGTATGGAAAGAGTATCATAATAACGTCAGGCTATAGAAGTGAAGAGTTGAACAAAGCCCTAAGAGGAAGTAGTAAAACAAGCCAGCATTGCAAAGGACAGGCGGCAGACATTGACACTACAAACGATAATGCAGATTTGTTTTTTATGATTAAAAGACATTTGCCATATGACCAACTTGTGTGGGAATATGGAGACCACAAAAACCCCCAATGGATACACGTTTCGTTTAAGGAAAAAGGAAATCGGAGGCAGACATTAAGAGTTACGAGACAAAATGGTAAATCGGTATATGAAGAAATGGCATAATACAATATTAATTACTATTTCATAAATTAATCTATAAACAAGAAATGTCATGAGCTACTTAAAAGAAAACAACGGACAAAACAGTTCAACTAGATTAATGTTTATTATTGGTATGTCATGGGCTATGATAACTAGCACGTTATTTACATATATGTTTAGTTGGTCCGCTACTGAATTTATATTAGTATTCACTACTATATCGGGTACTTTTATAGGATTAAAACTAGGACAAAAAGGAATAGAAAACAAAAAAGCTAAATAATGAAATATTCAATTATTATCTTAGTATTATTTTTGGTTAGTTGTAACCCTTGTAAATATGTATCTAAACATCAGGAGTGTTTCCCTGCCGATACTGTTGTTATCACAAAGGAAACAGTACATTATGAAAAGGAATATATTACAAATGATTCTATTATACGTGATACTGTTCTTTGTGATCCTATTTTAAAGACATATTACAAGACTAATACAGTATATAAAACCAACTTTAAATTAAAAGTTGATACAATCTATACATCTAAAGAGATAAGCAAAATAAACCCTGTTAACGAACAGTTAAAAAAGGCTAATGATAAGCTAATTATTAAGCTCAAACTAAGGGATAAGATAATGATAGTTTTATCCATACTTGTTTTAACTATGGGTATCTGGGTTTATATAAGACGCTAGTATCTCTCTCTTCATATCTTAACCCTCTGCATTCGTGTAGGGGGTTCTTTGTTTAGAATCAATCTAAACTAGCCTTTATTATTGTAGATGTTATAATTATTTTGTTAATTGCATAAGATTAATGATTAAAACTTAGAATTACTACGGTTTGAATATGGTGTGTAGCCACCACAAAAGCTACAAATTAAAACGAATGTTGAATTGGCTATACACTATATACCTTGTTGTATGCCGTTAAATTAATTAAGATGAAAGCAATTAAAAAAGAGACAAACGAAAAAGGACACATTATATTGACTTGCGAGAATTCAGTTTTGTTTGGATTATTTAAACCACAAAAACAGTTTATAGCAACTGAAGAATTTCCAAAAGGGGAAGGTTATTGGAATTGGAGAAAGATGCCAAACAAAACGTTGGTAGGGGATTCCATGAAATTTCAGTTAGACAGTTGGTGTAAGGACTTCGACTAATGGCATACAACGAATGATAATATAAATTTTAAAATTACAATTTATGACGGATAAAGATAATACAACAGATAAATGGGAATGTCCATTTTGTAAAAACGGAAGTACAATAATAATAGAGGATGCTGTACTAAAAAATGATTGGAAAGAAATACTTTGTGGATGTACAGAATGTGATGAAATGTACATTAGAAAATATAAGTATTTAGAAACTATCAAATTGGTACGAACTAAGTAACTTTTATTATTTATATTATGTGTTAGGTATCTTTTT
>JAAEOJ010000256.1 GCA_024244685.1 Mycoplasma sp. | reverse complement strand
TACGCTTTTTTTAGTCTTCTTTTGATCGATATTTTAATTATTTTACGCTGGCCGATTAATAAATAATTAAGCGCATGCGCTTAATAAAATAATAATAATTAATCGCTCGCTAATCAACAATCGGCCGCTGGCCGATTAATAATAAATAATTAAGCGCATGCGCTTAATAAATAAATAATTGAGCGATTAGTTAATAATAATTAATTAAAAATATAACGTGGATTTAATTAGAAAAACCAAAAAAAATAAAACTAAAGAAAATGAATACGACCTAAATTAACAATCCATTAGTCCTTAATAAAGTAATAGTTTAATTATAGCTAAATTATCAAGAATTAATAAATTAAATTGTGAAGTTGATGAATACAATAATAATAAAGATATCATGACTAATAATTGAAGACATAAAAATAATATACTTAATAAAGAAGAATAAATACATTCAAATAATATAAAGAGAAAATAAAAGGACCTAAAATAATAATCAGCGAATAAATAATGAATAATAAATAAAGGATAAAAAAATAACAATAATTAATAACTAATTAGAAATCGATCCGATAAATATTTCAGCAATAACTAAACTATTCGCTCAATTAATTAATGGTATTTGATTAGTAGATAAATAATTAATAAACAATCGTTAACTTTTCGGTTATTTTCCATGTTCTAATCATCAATTGAACAATAACTAAACATTCGGCCGCTGGCCGATTAATAAATAATTAAGCGCATGCGCTTAATAAAATAATTGAGAATAATCGATAGCATGATCATACTAAGATGGCCTTGTCCACATAGTTCAAAGCATTTTCCTCTATATTCACCTTTTCATAGTAATCTTAATGTTGTTGCTAAATTAATTCGACCTGGAATAGCATCAATTTTAATACCTCATGAATAAAAACCTAATGTATGAATTACATCAAATGAATAAAGAAATAATCGAATAAAGGAATATATAGGTAATAAAATATACGTATTAATATCTCATAAATAAAAAGGTAATTTAATTATCTTATCTTTATTGAAATCCTTATTTATATTATCTTTTATTATTAATCCATTATTATTTTTTAATTTCCAAATTAATGTTTGACCAAATGCGGCCATTCGATTGATAATTAATAAGCGAATGATTATTAGTGATTGATTAGTAGATATAATATAATGATCACAATATGAATTAAATCCAATATTTATTGGTAAGAAAATTATATTAAATTGTCATGCTCATTGTAAACCTAATGAATATATAATAAATGAAGGTAATATTATTAAATCAAAATCTAATAAAATAATTAATGCAGGAGAAATAATAATAATTAAGAATAATAAGGAAAATAAAGTACTAATAAACTCTATTAAACAGTGATTAAAATTTACATTACTATAGTATAATAAAGTAGAATTAATTAATATAAAAAATAACGTAATAATAATAAATAAAAATAATAAGAATAAATTAATAAAACTAAAATACTCTATAATATTAAAAATAAGATTTGATCCAATTAAAGAAAACATAATAATTAATCTAATTCAAATCGTAATTAAATCAACCAATAATAACAGCTAAAATAAGGCCTTAAACATAAAACTAATTAAATAATAAAAAGAAGAGCAAGAATCTAATAAACTAATCGTTCCACTAAAATTAAAACATAAAAATAAAAATAGATGAGTTAATAATAGGATTTGATTGAAAGAATAATGAATGAATAAATAATAAGTATTCAATGCATAGATAATTAATAAGCGAATAAAGATTGATTAACTAAAAAGTCCAAATATTAATGATAATTGTTTAGTTGATGAATAGATAAATTAAAATAAGATAATGTATAATATAAATAGAAAATATAAAAATAATCTATTATATAAAACATAAAAAAGAATATACAATAAAACTCCATTAATCAATAAAACTGATATATTTGAACTAGATAAATTAAGATAACTAATAAATTAAATTCTATTTTTCGACTTTATTAAAATATTCTCTTTATGATCATAGCAAATATCTTTTAACATTACCAAATTAAAATCGTAATATATTCAGCATTAACTAAAAGGACTTTCTAAGACAGCTGAATAATTTTTGAAGCAATAAATAAACTTAATTATGATAATTATTTTATTAAGCGCATGCGCTTAATTATTTATTAATCGGCCAGCGGCCGAATGTTTAGTTATTTATTTTCATTCAGTCTTTTTTCTTAATTAATCTTAATACAGTATAAAACTATTAAAATAAGAACAAGATATTATAAAGGACGTGTAACATTTTATTACCAATCATAATTCCTCCAATACTATTGTTACAGTAATTCATTTTAGCAAGATAATGTTATTGATTA
>JAAEOJ010000255.1 GCA_024244685.1 Mycoplasma sp. | reverse complement strand
TAATCAATAACATTATCTTGCTAAAATGAATTACTGTAACAATAGTATTGGAGGAATTATGATTGGTAATAAAATGTTACACGTCCTTTATAATATCTTGTTCTTATTTTAATAGTTTTATACTGTATTAAGATTAATTAATTTTAGTTGTTCTAGTTTCGAATAAGGCTCGATTTATATTTAAGTGGAATTATTGATGAAAAGTATACTGCAGTGAAACTAAAATATTATCAATTTCTAGTTACTTATTTATTGGTTATTTATATTGAAATCATTTGATCTAATTATCGATCATTATTATTTTATTAAGCGCATGCGCTTAATTATTTATTAATCGGCCAGCGGCCGAATGTTAATTAGTTTGATCGATTTAAAATAATAACCATTAATTATAGGTTTTTTCAGGATTAACTACTTTATTCAACTGCTATGAAACTTAATATATTTGATATTTTATAATTTTATGTTATTTATTAATTCTCCTTTTTCCTTTATTATTATCATTTAATTTAATAGGATCTTCAATGTAAATATTAGGATTGCCGAATTATTTTTTATCATCTATTAATCAGGTATTAATTTTCTAGTTAATTTTGGTCCTCAACATCCTGCAACACATGGTGTATTAAGGTTAATTTCTTTATTAAATGGTGAAATAATACAATGAATAAGTCCTGAAATAGGATTATTACATAGAGGAACAGAGAAATTAATGGAGTGTAATTATTATAATTTAAATATAGGTTATTTTGATAGATTAGATTATGTTTCAGGTGTTATTCAGGAACTAGTTTTTATATTAACCTTAGAACGAATAATTAATTGTTATTGTTCTAATTATATTTCTCTCTGACGTACATTATTATTGGAATTTTATAGAAATCTTAATCATAGTTTAAATATTACTACACATGCAATTGATATTGGATTATTTACTACAATGTTATGAAAATTTGAAGAAAGAGAAAAATTAATAAATTATATTGAAATTTTATCTGGAACAAGATTTCATGCAATTTTTTTATTAATTAATAAATTAAGATATGATATTTCTTTATTCTTTATCGATTCATTTATATTTTGGTTGTTACATTATATAAGAAAGTTAAAAGAAATTTATAATATTTTATCTATTAATCGTTTATGGAGAACGAGATTATATGAAATTGGTATAATAATTAAGGATTTTTGTCTTTATTTTGGATTAACTGGTTTATTATCACGTTCAATCCAAATAATCATTGATGCTAGATTTACTGGATATGAATTTTATGAAGAATTAAATTATTGTATATTTTATTCTTCAATTGGAGATTGTCTTGATAGATATATTAAGAATGAATGAGATGATAGAATCTTGCCGTTTGATATATTTACTATTATATTGTATACTTTCTATATACTTTTATTATAATATATCTTCTTTTTCGATAATTATGGAATTATTAATTGAAGAGTTTTTAATTAATTTCCCTTTAATTTTATCTTTAACTCTACAATTTAAATTAAGCATTGAATCTTCAAAAGGTATTTATTCTATTTATTTATTTTCTTTTCCTTTTTTAATTATTAATATTATTTCTAATGATTTTCTTACTATAAATCAATTAAATAAGTTTAGTAAATATATTAATTTAGGTGATCTTATTGCAGTATTAGGATCTATTGATTTTGTATTAGGTAGTGTTGATTTATTATTTTATTAAGCGCATGCGCTTAATTATTTATTAATTATTATTCCAGGTCGAATTAATTGGAACTTAGATGCTTTTTATACTATATTTATTAAGTAGTGTAACATTCATTGTAAATTATTTTAGTTATCTATAATTAGTCGCACGATATTTATTTTGGATGTTATTAAATTATTATTATTTTATTAAGCGCATGCGCTTAATTATTTATTAATCGGCCAGCGGCCGAATGTTTAGTTATATATAAATTTTACCTTTATGTTCTTTATTATATTATTTACTTTCTATTCTTTAATTATTTATTGTTGATTAACCGAATAATCGACCGCTAACTAATTATCTATTTATTATTTTATTAAGCGCATGCGCTTAATTATTTATTAATCGGCCAGCGGCCGAATGTTTAATTAGATCAGTTTTATATGAATTGGATTAAGAATAAAAATTAAATATTGAATTCCTTTTAATTGAATTATATTAATTTTAACGTTAGGCAGTGTGATTGGAATGATAATTTATCGAAACCTCTTACTAAAGTTTTTTTTATGCTTTGAAAGTTTTTTCTTTATTATATCTGTTATTATAATAATTTGATCTTGTTCGATTAATGGAATAATTATATTATTATATCTATTATGAAATTCTACATTTGAGGTAATATTAGGATTAACTATACTATTCATTAATTATTTTTTGGATGTTTAAAGTATTCTAGTTCGGCCGATTAATTCAGTATTCTTCGATGTTGCAAAAATTAATCATGGATAATAGATGGTTATTACAGTATTATGGATTTATCTAGTAGTTCTTTTGATTTCTTTAAACTCTTATTGTAGATTATCGATTATTATTTCTCCTGCATTAATTCATTTAAATATAATTTCCAAAGTAATTCTAGCTGTAAATATAACGGTTAAAATGTAGGGTGATGGTGTGTTTATTAAT
>JAAEOJ010000254.1 GCA_024244685.1 Mycoplasma sp. | reverse complement strand
CATTCACTGAAATAATTTAATTTAAATTTAATTTAAATCAAATCCAATACTTTTAATAAGCTAGTACTGTACTGTACTGTACTGTACTGTACTGTACTGTACTGCCGTGAGAAGGTAAAAGTACTCAAGAGCAAAATTTTCGAAATTGAGTTATTAGCAAATTTGGACTCCTTAGGTACCCAAAAATCATTCCCATAAGTGAAATTTGCAAAATAACTCCAAACTCAGATTTTTGAATTTGGCAAAAGTACTCAAGTTCACATTTTTGGGCGGAGTCTAGCAGGTAAAACAACTCAAGTTCCAGCGTCCAAAAACTTGAGTAGTTTTACCTGATCAGCGCGCGCAAATAGCTGGTAAAAGTACTCAAGTAACAACATGAGTACTTTTGGCTGCACATGGGAATAAAATTGTAATAAATGAATGAGGTATTCAGCAAATACTCGTATGTCGAAGTAATTAGAGGCGAAAGCGGGCATGGGTCAAAACATTTCGCATGATCTTTAGTAATTATTTTTAATCAAAAAAATAGAATAAAAAGTTTACACAAGGATTGACTCATTTTAATTATTGCTGTTTGAAATAAATGAAGCACGGACAGGGCGAGTAACTTTACCACTAAATGAATTTTTAATGTGCGTTTATTCAATTTGTCACAAAATAGCGAGTGAGGGACATTGCATACATTGCATCAAGATTACATAATACACTAACAAGATTGTGATGTGACACTGTTTGTCTCGTTTTTAGGTCATTTTAAAAAATTAATTGTTGGATAACAACGCGTCATTTTCGACTAATTTTGCAATAAAAATATTTGCAGGGTCATGAATTGTTCTGATATCAAAGGACAATTACGGCTATTTTCTAATTAGCCAGTTTTCGATTTTTTTCTGAAGGTAGTTTTCATCAAAATTTCCCGTTTATATTGAATGAGTGTGATCAACTGTCGCATTTAGTCCGATATATCGGACTTGCATTTTCAACCAGTCAGCTGCGCGAGGCCGGTATATCGGACTTCGAAAAACTGTCATATTAGATGTGAAAATTCTAAATGTAATTTTTCTAGCAATCATGCATTTAATTGACAGCTTATTCGACCCTCAAAGGGACAAATCTGCTCGTAAATACCGTAATTCAATTTAATTTTTAAAAATAATCATGCAATATGGTACGAGTACATTGTGCAATGTGCTGTACATCTGCTCGTAAATACCGTAATTCAATTTAATTT
>JAAEOJ010000253.1 GCA_024244685.1 Mycoplasma sp. | reverse complement strand
TGAATACTATTTGACCTATGATTTGAAAAGGTTTTTATTCCTATGTACATACAGATCATCATGTGTGGAGGGAAATAATACAAAACTTCTGGCTATAATTGGCTTTTTTGCCATATGCCAGATGTTAGTTATTAGCAATTTCATGAAATAAAATTCGTCCCACAATTTTGATGTTTTTTCATGGCTTGCACAGAAAGTTAGATCAATGGTTCAATGTTTATCCAAGGAAAGCCAATTATAGCTCAGAAGTTTTGTATTACATCCCTCCACATATGATGCTCTCTATGTACATGTGAATTAAAGCCTTTTCAAATCATAGGTCAAATAGTATTCATAAAATTGTCCGTAACAAATAATAATTTCCTATGTGATGCCCCAAACTATGCCAATATAATTTATTTTCACGATTTGAGTACTTATCCATTAGAATTAGCTGTAGAATAGATGTTTAAGCCCAATTTGCCAATTCTCAGTTTAAATTTTCTATTTATTTTCTGTCCGTAACGCTTTTCGGCCCAAATTAAGGTCTCAAATCTTCTATACAAAAGTTCTGACATTCAATGCACTCTCACAATGTTTGCAATATACTGAAAAAAAGCGGAATGATGTATAAAAACAGAATAACTGTATAAAAATATGATTTGAATATCTTAACTTGGTTAAAATTCAACATGAAACTAAAAAAACAGTGAAATTTGGGCAAAAAAATTGGTATCACTACATACTCTACTTTAAATATCCATCCTTTTTTAGTTCTTTTACCACTCTGTAACTTTTATTTTTGGCATTAATGC
>JAAEOJ010000252.1 GCA_024244685.1 Mycoplasma sp. | reverse complement strand
ATGCTTATAAATCATCTGTCCTTGTGTAGTCGTCGAAACAGCACCTTCACCGTCGCTCCAACCATAGGTAACGTGATAATCATAAGCTAATCTCTCCCATTCCTGATCACACTCCTGGGTCATGTATGGAAGCACCTCGTCTTTGAATAACTCCGGGTGATTCCAGTACAGTTTCGGAATATCCTTGACCTCCCGGATGACTAAGGACTTGGCTTCTTCTTCTTCGGAGGAAGATTTGCTTTCTGACGAATATCCCAACTTCATCTCCAACTCTGCTTCTCTCCTCCGTCTCATTTGACATCGATGTGATGAAATAAATTTCGGAACTTCTTCTCCGGTAGAACTGTATTCTGCGGCGTCCCGTTTCCTTTTTCTGGTCTGGAGCTGCTGTGGTAAGACGGCGTTGAAAACTTCTTCCCCGGAACTGGATTCTGCAAACTCTATCTTCCTAACCCTTCTACAGTCATCCATAACTGACGCATCGTCTCCTGAGGCACAATCACCTTTGGACGAGAACAGAATCTGTCGCATCCTGAACCATTCGGCTTGAAGGACATAGCCTTCTCTCTCAACTGGTTCATTCTGCGAATTACTAGATGTCTCATTGTAATCTCGATAATCTACCCATAACGCCATTGATTTCTGTCCTCTGATGGAATGAGTGTCACTCTCACTGCATTGTGAAGAACTGAATGCAATCAAATTGCCTCCGGCTGGCTCTTCAGATTCCATGCCAGAAGTATTCTGAACCATCTCTGTAGAATGATCACTCTGAGATGAATCCACCTGCTCAGCAACATTGACTCCTATCATGGCTGGATTGGTACATTGAGACCTCATATGCCCCGGTTGTCCACAACGGAAGCATTTCCAATCCTTATAGATACACGTAGCTTCAGTATGCCCCGTCTTCTTACATACGGTACATTTGGCATCAGTTCGAGTTTTTTCTTTTGGTGGTGGCATCTGGTCCAATTTCTTGTATGCCGTCAATCGT
>JAAEOJ010000251.1 GCA_024244685.1 Mycoplasma sp. | reverse complement strand
TATATGAGTATTTTTGTAAAAAAAATCTTTTCAAAAAAACTTTGAGGTATTAAGTCTTCATATGTAATTTTTTTAAGGAGATCCAATTAGTTTTTGAGTAATAACAAATTTCAGAATGGATTTTTCATGGAAAAACACTCGAAAACAGCAATATTTGGTCAATTTTCACGAAATTTTACACAAGGAATATTGACTTTTCTCCTAAACTTTTTGGAAATTTCGCAAAACGTTTTGAGCTGTAGGCAGTTAGAATATCAGAGATTTTTTTGAAAAATATTTTTTACAAAAATGCTCATATAAATATATACATAAACTATGGCTGAAATTGCTTATGTTTTTAGACCTTTTTGGTCTGTAAAAACATACTTATTATGATATGAAGACTTAAATAGATAGATTGAGGGGGTAAGTATGCAACTAAGAATGTAAAAATACATTGAGATAATCTTTACAAAGAATCAGAAGTATTCTATTTCATTGTTTTATTGTTTTTAGATGTTTAATGAAATATGCTCCTTGTACGAGGCACAGGGCCAAATCTTATGACTAATATTGAGTTTTACCAATCTTTTCATATTCCTTATCAATACAGCAATTTTGACTGGCTATAAGTATTCTCTATAATAGCAAGATGGACTTTTTTTTTCTAAAACCTTTTTCATTCTGATATTTGTTATAATTATGATGTTAGATAAAATATTTCATTGAATTATATAATTATATAAATAAATTAGAAATATATTATTTAGCTGGAAGCGTCTCCTTGTATTCTATGTGACCTTGTCTCTCCCCAAGTACCTTACTTGGAATGAGGTCAAAATTATATTTATTCTATGCACAAGATCATTCAACTCACAATCATCCTGCCAGAAGGTTCGATGGAACCAGACCCGTCGACGTCGAGAGGAAGCCTTCAATAGATATTGGTCGAATTTCTACATTGTTGAACACGATCTAACCCTCTCATCAACAACAAGATCTTCAACAATTACAAGACATCCAGTTATCCTCCCAAAGAACCTGTTCCATGGCGTTGGCAGCTCAACTTACACTGTTGAAGCTGTACACTCCAGACCAGTTGTGAGTACGGGGTTGAAGCCGAACTCGATCTAACCGATCCTAGACGTGTTCAACACTGTAAAATTGTAGGGTTCCTCGACGTCGCGTCCTTGGATCCGACAGCTGCACTAGGATGTCGTTCTCTATCTTCATGTTCCAATATGGGGCTTTATTGAACCATGAATTATTTTAAATAAATTGTAGCATTTGATAATACCTTTTGTAATATATTTATAAACAAAATATTTTCATTTCTGCTAAGAAACTTCAGACATCTTTCAAATATAAAAATTGAACGGGTCATATAGTACTTAATTATCAACCGATTTTCAAAAACTTTGTACCATTTTGAAGAGGAAATATAGCTCTTTAATTTGAGTATAACGGTATCTGGGTTTTTTTAATTTTTACATTTTAATTCGAATTATTTTCTTTAATAACGGATTGGAACGGGGGCGGATAAACGGATAAGTAATGAAATCTTAAACGGATAAGTAATGAAATCTTAAATTATAAAAACAAGTAACATATATCCCTTGAAGATTTTATTGTTTTATATAAATATATAAATTTTACATATGTTGTGTCCACTAATAAGTCTATATTGACATATTTTTTTAAAAATTCGAATTAATTCGAATTGGGTTTACCAATTCGAAATGGGTAAACAGTAATTCGAATTGGGATTATAAGCCGGATAAATGAACCTAATTCGAATTGAACCTAATTCGAATTGACCCAAATTCAGAATTTGGGTCAATTCGAATTAGGTTCACGGATATTTATCCGGCTTATACGGATAAATTATTCAAATTAATTAACGGATTAATTCGAATTAAATTGTTCGTCAAATCCGCTTCTTTTCGAATTAAAATTTTGGCTCTACCGAATTCGAAATTAAAAATGTTTGAAATCCGAAATTCCGAAAAAAAATTTAGGGTTTCTGGGCCCTAAGGAACCCAAAAATGAAAAAAAATAATTTCGGATTTCTTCGAAATCTATCCGCTAAGACGCTAATTCGATAACAACACT
>JAAEOJ010000250.1 GCA_024244685.1 Mycoplasma sp. | reverse complement strand
CGAAGTGTTTAGTGGAGCAGCAATCTTGGCAGATTTACATGTGTACGGGTTCTGTGTAGCTCAATTATATCACATGCTGACCAAAGACACCCCGCAAATGCTTAGTGAATATGGAAGTGGAGTCACAGTGGAAGATATCCGTCGTCCCTTGATTCACATGTTGGACAGTTTTCGATTTTGCTGCATGATTCAAGCTGGGCCTCATGCATTTTTGGATATGAATTCCGTGGAAGAATTGGATTTATCCTATCGGCCACCAGCTCCTACGGCCAGTGATGCGGCGGGAACGTATAAATTTCTTCGAGTCGTCCAGGATTTGGATGTGGACATGGTGATTCCCGCTACGTTTCAGCAGGCTTCCAACGCCAGATTTTTCCAGTTCTACGGACCACATGTACAGAGATGTCTGAATAGATGGGGATTGCCAGCGTATACATGGGCGATTCGGATTTACATCCGCCAAAATCATCAGGCGAGGATATTCGATCCCAAGCGCTGTCGAGGAACGGAATTTTCAGCTCGGCTCTTACGAGCAAATTACGAAAGATATCGGAACCCTATTAATGGACAACCGAAGCGACCACATGTAGTCGGACGGAAGCTTGGGAACACAGTGAATCTCACTTGGCCGGTTAGAGCAACAATCATCAATCAAAACAGATTCCAGTATTGGATGTCAGACGGGGATTTTGGGGATAATCTCGACACAGTGCCTTGTATGATAGAATATTTTGGAAAATTCCTGCAACGGTTGAAGGTGGACAGTTCCAAATTTGGCAGTGGAACTCATGTGAAATATCTGGAAAATCACTTGCGTAAGGAAGATTCGGAACCAGGGTGGGAACAGGCAGAGGAATTCTTCTTATTCCAAGAATTCTCATACGTTCCGGCTAATTTCCAAGTGACGTCGGTAAAGAATCCTCCGAGCGATGAAAAGGAATGGGGAAACTTTTGGTTGTTCAAAATGAAGCCGGAAATTGCCGATCAAGAAATGGATTTAGTGTTGATGAAGATTAATCCTCATGCAAAGAAGAATAAGCGATTCAGACCCGGCACAACCTATTTTCGACAAATTATTCTTTTGGATTATTTGGATTCTATTTTCACCGAATGGCAATGGGAGGATCCAACTAACGCCAATACTCTGAGCTATTGGAACTACGCTGTGTGGCTCCTCACTTGTGGGACAGGACAAGCATTGGATCTCTCAGAAACAGAAATCGCGTCCGTCTATGTACGGCAATTGTTTCATCCGCGAGAAGCCAAGGAGCTAGCAGACATCGTCACCTTGGCCTGTTTCCTGAATGGAGGAATGGGAGAGACTAGAGTTCGGTTTCCTACTCATCGAGAGTTGGTGCATACATGGTACCGATTAGCTCTGGATCCTACCCTCATAAACCAAGAGGAATTCCAACAAATTCGTCAGCATCGTGGATTACAATTCATGATCAATAAATGTTATCAGGATGCGATGGAAGAATTTGGGATGGATCCAGCTGTTTGGAAGAAGACTTGTACCGGAGATGCTTTACTGGAGCCTTCTCAAGAATATTTGCAATCTATCCAACAGACTCTAGAGCCCTATCCAGGAGTTACTCAGGAGGTTTTGAATCAAATTCATCGAATTTTGGAGGAAATCGTACATTATCCTTTGGATGGTACTGCGTTGAAACAAGAGTTGAAAACATGGGATATTCATCAACTATACACTAATATTCAGTTCACACAAGTGGAGGAACGATTGAATCAGTTCAAGCTGAAACGGGAACAACCTATCTGTCGAGTTAGCGACATAGTGGGCGGAGGAGGCACAAGAGGACTGACACAGTCCGTAGCTAGCCAGTCTAGCAAGCGTGCAAATCCTGTCCGAACAGGGTTGAGTAGTGGAATGGTATCTGAATCCATGGAATGGCTAGCCCCTCGGAAATTATATGAAGTGAAAAATCATCATCCAGGAATGCGACGAGGAGACCGAGCAAAGACTCATCAAGGCATCCAAGGCGAAGTCAGAGGTATCCTGGTCCAAGCACGTTATGCAGGAATGGAGCAATTTGTTTGGCCAAAGATTGACCCATTACCAGGAGATTTTATGATTCCTCAGGAGGAT
>JAAEOJ010000249.1 GCA_024244685.1 Mycoplasma sp. | reverse complement strand
GACGCCACAATAATTTTTAAAATGACGTTTTAAGCTTGACAGAATTACATGCAGTCTGACGCTGATTGTTTTATTGGATGAAAATTTTGCACCAGCAATAAATCGCCAACCATACGGTGATTTATGCAGTTTTGGATTTGCAAACATAATGGGTAGCTTACTATCCTGATTAGACACCTCGAGATCATAATGCTTAGCTAGCTGTACATGACGATCAATAATAGTGCATACAGTATCTTGTACAGGTGTATACGTATGATTGCCTACTGCCCCAAGTCTATCCTGAATCAAGGACACCCCAAGTTCCTCACACATGACTTTAAAATACCAGTATTTACAGATAAACACCATATTATTTCCTGCTTTATCAGCGCTCGTAATAACGTATTCTTGTTGCATTTTACGTAGCTCTTTAAAGATAAGTGGGATGTTAAAATTTTCTCCAACATCAACGTGTATTTTACTTTGTTTAGCTATTCTGGCACAGGTAATTTGCATAAGTCTATCGGTAAACTGATTGGCTATTTCTGCGTTTATACATTTCTTTCTCTGCAAATACTGTGTGTACGCATACACAGCTTTTGCGCACGCTTTTTCAACCTTTTTCGGTTTTTCAATTTGGTATTGCCCTATGTGGATCCCCATTGGTTGGCTGTCAAATGGTAAAGAAATGCCATTATTATTTCTGGGAGAAATGGATTTTGTTGCCTCAAGTTTTACATGTAGATGTAGATCTCCCATTGGTAAAAATTGTTCAACAGGAATACACATTTGGTATTGCCCTGTGTGGATCTCCCATTGTCTGGCTGTCAAATGGCAAAGAAATGCCATTACTATTTCTGGGAGCAATAGGTAGTCAGTTTGAAAAAAATATTATTTCCAAAATGGATTTTGTTGCCTCAAGTTTTACATTTAGATGTAGACGTAGATCTGCCATTGGTAAAAATTGTTCAACAGGAATACATATTTGGTATTGCCCTGTGTGGATCTCCCATTGGTTGGCTGTCAAATGGTAAAGAAATGCCATTATTATTTCTGGGAGCAATAGGTAGTCAGTTTGAAAAAATATTATTTCCAAGATGGATTTTGTTGCCTCAAGTTTTACGTGTAGATGTAGGTCTCCCATTGGTAAAAATTATTCAACAGGAAT
>JAAEOJ010000248.1 GCA_024244685.1 Mycoplasma sp. | reverse complement strand
AGATGCCGGCGCGATTGATATAGTGATTTTTCATACTTATAGATTAGTTACATAATATTATATTTTATTTCTTATTTAACATTTTTTCTATTTTTGGGTATAGTGATTTCTGATATTTCATTTATAATACATGAAAGGATCATTATCTATTTTCTTGGCCTGAGCCAAGATAGTTTGTTTTACTTTTACTTTGAATGCCTTTTCATTTAAAATATTCTTTACATTGTTAGGCAAGTCATTCCAGTCCCTTATTCCAGTATAAAAGAATGTATTAGTACCTTGGTTATAGGCTCTAGGAGTGTAAAAGTTATAAGCTGTAGCTCTAGTTACAATTCTATTTTCAATTTCATTTAACTTTTGAAAGTGTGCAGTCATATAATAAGGACTAGTTCCATTTCTAATCTTAAAAACATGTCCAAGCTTTAATTGCTTAACTCTATCTGGAACACTTAGATACCCAGCTTTTGCTAGTTCTTTGTTTCCAATGTGTGCTCTACTGTCTAAATCTGAGATGAATCTGATAATCTTATTTTGCATAACTTGAAGTTTTTTTGTTAATTCCTTACGTATTCCTGGATACCAGGAAGAACAAGCATAGTCAAAATGACATTGTATTAAAGCAGAGCAGAGAGTTTTCTTACAATTAAAACTTAGCATGTCTTTATGTCTATAAAGAAATTTAAGCCTAGAGTTTGCTTTTTTCGTAATTCCTTTAACAATATTATCACCAGCAAGGTCATTATCAATTTGCAATCCAAGGTACTTTACACTATTTACATGTTGAATTACTTCATTATTGCATCTGACCTCAAATGACGTAACTTTTCTTAACTTTTTCTTTGATCCAAATAATATTGATTCAGTTTTTCCCAAATGTAAAGAAAGTTTATGATCAATAAGCCATTGCCTACAAGAGTTTAATTCAGAAGATAATGCATCTGCTATGACCTTTGGGTCAGAGCCTGAAATTATAAGGGTACTGTCATCTGCATATAGAAGTAATTTACATTTAACACTAATTGGCATATCATT
>JAAEOJ010000247.1 GCA_024244685.1 Mycoplasma sp. | reverse complement strand
TAAATTTTTGACGTACACCTCTCTTAGTACACTCACTCTAGACTATAATCAACTTATTTTTAATCGGTCACTCAACTCACAATCTGTGCATTTGCATTAGATCACTCAACCAACAATACTCCTCCTAATTATTACTTCTAGCAGTGAAAAAATACTTGATTAACGTGTTCCTTGTACTCAGACAACCCGAAGAAAAAATGTTTGTTTTAAATTAACCCATTATTTTCTGTGACATCATGCTTTAAACATTACATGCATTATTTGCAGAGGAGAGTAGTTATGAGAAATATCGAATATATTCTTGTAGATCCATCGGAAAAATATGGTGAATTTCTAATACATTTTCTCAGAAAAAAATGTGTTTGGGTCTACAAAAGTAAATTTTCTTTCAACTAAACTGGGTCGATTTTCTGAGCTTATTTAGAATATCAACATTTGCGTCACATTTTTAATGAAAACACATCAAATACGCGTTGATTCATGTGCTGGAGTGTGTTCACATCTTTAGGATGAACTTTCCGTGCTGGAAACTGATTATATTAAATTCTGTTTTATGGATCCGCCCGCTGAAAAGTGTTGTGTTTTTTCTAGGTTTACAAAT
>JAAEOJ010000246.1 GCA_024244685.1 Mycoplasma sp. | reverse complement strand
TCTCTTTTGAAAAAAGGGACCTCTGAAAACGTGTGGGTAAAAGAGCGCCAATTCGAATTTTACATGCCCAAATTAGTGACCCATCACGCACATGTCCACAGAATGCATAGTAACTTACCTCCCCGACAACGGATCTGTCTGAAACTTCACATCCCCACTGATGTCGACCCCCCGATTCTGAATATCATAAAAATTTTTACCCTCACGCACATCTCCACGCACAGGCGCATTTTATATCACGCACAGGCACTCAAATGGCTAAAACACCAGGGTCTGTGCCACTAAACCCAAACCTTACCGAACCTGACCCCCTGATTTATAATCTGGAAACACAAGTTTGGTTCCACCCACGCACATGTCCACGGACAGGCGCGCACATATCCACGCACAGGCACGCACATGTTCACAGAATGCAGTAACTAACCTCCACACCCACAGAACTGGCTGAAACTTACCACCCCCACTAATGTCGACCTCCCGATTCAGAATATCGCAAAATTTTTTATGATCACGTACATGTCCACGCACAGGCACGCACATGTCCACGGAATG
>JAAEOJ010000245.1 GCA_024244685.1 Mycoplasma sp. | reverse complement strand
ATAAACTCGCACACATATTAAATGTTATTTTGTGAGAGTAGTCAGTTGGTAATCAGTGGAAATCATGCAGTTTAACCAGATTGATTTGTCATGATAATGATGAGATATGGACATTGAATTTTTCTTTAATAATATGTTTCACTATCCAAATAATTTCAACTGCTAGTTCTAGATGAAAAGAAGAATGCCTTCCTATATAGTACTTGAGTATGAATTTATTTCAACAAAAATAACCAATGAATCAAACTTAAATTAATAATTCACAGGTGAAACATTCAACCATTTTGAACACACAGAAAAATTGGCATAAATTCAACAAACATAACCACTACAATGTGTAATTTTACTGTAAAGCTGGTAATACTTTCTCTTATCTTTCCATGCCACATTACCCTGTACCACCATATCATACCAAAATTTACCATGTTGTGCCAAATCATACCATACATTGCCAAACCATACAACATTAAAAATCTAGTAAGTGACATTGGAAATGTGTGCGAGTTTTACAGTTGTAGTCCAGTTTTATGCATAGACTTGGTCATTCATTGAGTTAGAATTGGTATATCACTAAAATGATATAAATAGAGGAAAAGGGTGTGGAGAGCAGAATCTATTTATTTGTAATATTTTGAACTGATGAGATGTGGAAATATGTTTTTTGTTCCTAGGAAGTGAATTTTCAATTTTTGCTTACTTTTCAAAATGTAAGTGTATAAGGAGATAGAAAGATCTAATTTTGCCCCTTCATTGTCATGCTGTGTGAAGCCAACAATATCACATTGAAACACTGAAAAATAGAATTAGAAGAAAGTAATGTAAATTTTAGATTGGGAAAATGATTGGAATTATTAATACTAAAAATATATGAAAGTTTTTAATCTGGTCATCATTCATCATAACAAAATGATATACTTTGCAGTTTATGTGCTCTGTCCTCCTGAGCATGCAAAGATGGATTTCTGGAAAAATAAGTTGGAAGGTATTGTTGGGTGCATTACTTGTAGTAATTGCTAAAAGATTTCATTTATGAACAGTTTGGAATTTTTACAATATCAAATTTTATGGTCAGGAAATGGT
>JAAEOJ010000244.1 GCA_024244685.1 Mycoplasma sp. | reverse complement strand
TGCACTGAGCGCAAAATGAACTTCATCTTCATCTATCCCTTGATCCATTTCATCTCCAATCATGAACTCGGGTCCAAATTCCTTGGGAATGTGTCCATGTTTGGATTTTCTTATTGGAGGTGTTACTGGTGCCTGAGGAACATAGTCCTCTGGCTCAGTTTCGTCTCCCACTGGCTCTTGTTCCACTTCGGTTTTACCATGGAAGATCATTTGATGCTGTATCCTGTCGCCGAATCCGGTTTCATTGAAGCTCACATTCCGAGTAATGACGAGTCTTCTTCGGTTTGGATCCCACAGTCGGTATCCTTTCGAATGAATGTCGCATCCGAGGTGAATCATCTTTTTCGATCTTTTGTCCCATTTCTTTCTCTGCTCCTTTGCAACGTGAGCGAATGCGTCGCATCCGAAAATCTTTGCGAAGCCCAAAGTTGCCTTCCACCCCATGAATAATTCATAAGGGGTCTTTTCCACTGCAGTTGATGGGACTCGATTCTTGATGAAATTTGCATACCGGACGGCTTCTTCCCAGAATTCGTTTCCGAGGTTTGCGTAGCTCAGCATCGTTCGAGCGCTGTTGTTCAGCGTCTGATTCAGCCTTTCTGAAACTCCATTCTGCTCTGGCGTTC
>JAAEOJ010000243.1 GCA_024244685.1 Mycoplasma sp. | reverse complement strand
GATCGATGTGATAGTTGAGTTATTGGGGGTTTTCACCTCAAAATTTGGTCAAAATTGCCTATATTTTGGTGTTTTTCAAAACTGATGTAGGTGAGATTTTGGGGTTGGTTTAATAAGTCGACCCCTTCAAAAGTAGGTAGTCGACTTCCAAAAAATATTTTTTGGGAAAATGTTCCTATGAGTGCCCCTAATGATATAGTAAACATAAAAACATGTTTATGTAACGTTATCATGTGGTTTTGTCACTTCGCAAGAGTGAGTGCACAAATTCAAAATATTTTTGGTCCACCTTTTTTTCAGCTCCCACCCTTATCCTACCAAATTTTGGGTAATGATGACCCTCCACAGACTGACTATGTTGGACCCGGATCCTAAATTTTTGTACTCTAGGGTAAAAAACTATGCTGATTACGATGGTAACATCAGATTTTGATTTTAATAGTACTTTTGAGGTGTTTTGTCCAAAAAACACATTTTTGACACTGTTTTTTCAAAGGTCAGCACTTTTGAGGGCCCTGGACAACTAGTATAGAGGGTCGGTCACATTTTCGAAAAATGTTGTTTTGGTCGGTTATGATTACATGAACACCAAAACACAAAAAGAACTAAGTGTATGGCTCAACTACGCCGAAAATACGGTCATACGCCGGTCTGAACTGTTTTCCCCGGATTTGCCAAATCCTGAACTGATTTTTTTTTTCTAGGTCCTGAACTGTTTTTTTCCATCCGACAACCTTTATCGACCAAATTTTCAAGGTCTAGGTTTT
>JAAEOJ010000242.1 GCA_024244685.1 Mycoplasma sp. | reverse complement strand
TAATATATGTGAACCGGGCATTCTAAAACAGGATATTATGTGCATTTTTTTTCTGTCTTTCTTTTCTTCTTTAATTCCATTCTGTGCTGACGCGCTGACTCAGAAGACGGTGAAGAAATTGTCATATGGGAAGTCTTTATTTGCTGAGAAACCGGAAGCCGTTTCGGACGTAAAGCCGGTTCTGTTAATCTGTCATACATTTTAACCGGGTCAGATATCTTGTTTTCAGATAAATCAGAACTCAGTCCTTTTACATCATACGCAAAGTTGCTGACTTCTTTCTTAAGATCCGAACCGGCGTCAGTGCCTTCTTCCAACAGATTTTTCTTAACATATTCTCCGTCATGGCAACATGATTTATGATAAACAGCAGCCTTTCCGTGTGAACTGCGTTTAATCAGAAAATCCCGACAGCTTTTAATATCTCTGAAAGAAGAATACTTTTTCGTTAAAAGATCTTTCCGATTCACAATATCACGGTTGTTTATAAGAATACATGAACCCGCAGGTCTGATTGTATCCCGAATCAGTGTTGCAAGGTGCTCTGTGACAAACACATCATTTTTATCAAAAGCATGGGAGATTCGTGCAAAAAACCGATCCGCATCATTTTTGGCGCGGCCGGGAACAAAAAAGCACATTCGGATGGTATCACAGTCACCTCTTTCTGCAAGTTCCATTCCCCGTTGTGTCATGAACCGGTTTTTGTCCGTTGCTCCGTTATTCATGAATAAACACAGGTGACGTACCCGGGAAGGCAGCTTCTGATAAATGCGGTGATCAGCCAATGAGATTGTCATATCTCCGTTTTCGGCACCTGCCCGTTCATCTGAAACATAAACAGTATTTTCAGCAAGTGTGTGACTGACAATACCAAAAATATTATGAGACAGTTTTCGCAGACAACAGGTCTCACCCGGCTGAGGGGAGAAACCCCGATGCGGAATGAGCTCGGACTGCCGGTAATCCGATGAAAGAGTGAAAGTGACCTGACCGGTAAGCTCCCGCAGTTTTGTCTTATCTCTTTCTGTTTCCGAGTCTTTTCTTTGCAATTCCCCGATATGGCGGTATAAAGAGCGGCACTTACCGGTTTGCTGCCGACAGTGCCGGAGTTCGCTGCCGGCATCCGTTCTGTGCTCTTCCGGCAGTAATCCGTATGATTCAGCGAGAGTCTGATTCTCACGTATTTCATCTTCATTGCCGTTGCCGTTTTGTTGTAAACGCATTGAGACAGTTTCATGTCTTCTCTTTTGTTCCCGGCACTCAGCACACATTTCACAGTAATCTGTCTTTTTAGAAGTGACCGCATGTTTCGGTCTGTATGTTTTCAGCCATTTCTCTGCGGTTCCGTCGGAAATACTCTTGTTGCCGTCAGGAGTGCGATCAAACCCGTATACCGGAGATCGCTTTTTCCATTGTTCCGGTTTGTCTGCTTTGCTCACGGACGGCGCACTGATGCGGTCAGATTTTGAACTGAGAAAAAAAAGAGGTCCGTGACTCCCGATCCTGCGCCCGTCTGACTGGCTGTTATTATCGATAAAATTCAAAAAACGGGGGAGAAGTTCCTCTTTATTATTGTTACTTTTTCCGCAATGAAGTTTCGGAGGAGATCGTAATTCTGTTATACTGCTGTCTTTCAAGTTCATCCGCCGGTCTGAAATGTTTGTTTCATTAACAGGCAGAACAGCATCGCAGATTCGTTCTGCCGGAACCTGATCTTTTCTGACTCGTATTACCGGTGTGCTGACCTGTTGCCGCTTAATTTTTCGCAGACGGCTGAGTCTGTCACCTCCGACTCTCAGAATTTTCTTAATACAGGAAAGACAGTAAATGCAATTCCCGTATGAATCAAATATATTTTCAGGAAGCCGCTTGTTTTGCTGATTAATATTCCGATGCTTTCTGTTTTTCGGCTTCGGTTGTTCGGCAGATGCCTGATTATTTAATTTCCGGTCACTGCGGAACATGTTTTTAAACATGTCTGCAAATTGTCCCAAAGTTTCCTGACAGGTACACAGTGAGGAAACATTGTTTT
>JAAEOJ010000241.1 GCA_024244685.1 Mycoplasma sp. | reverse complement strand
TCAATTCATCTCACATTTCTACCCTTGCGAAAATATACTTTTTCGCCGACAAAAATAAATTATAAAACCCACCTAACTTTTGTTTCTGAGCCCAGAAACGGAATCAGCATCGAAAGTTGTCCTAGGCCCTAAGTTTTAGTGGTTTTCTTTCAATTATTTCCTCAAAAATTAAAATATTGAAAATTCTCCCGCCAAAAATTGCCTGATTTTGTGTGTGTGTGTGTGTGAGTGTGTGTGGGTGATATGTAAAAAGAGCCCAGGACAAGGCAAGCGACCTCGTTCAAAATATTTTTTTGGTTGTTTTATGGAGGAAACATTTTTTAGAAGTCCCGAAAAAAATTTGGATGTCATATCACACCTAGTGCATGTTTTATGGTCGAAAGTATGGAAAATTCATAGTTGGTGCTATTATTACACTAAATTTCCCCACTTTATAAAGATGTTCCCCCCCTTACTTGGATCCCAAAAATCAATCCAAGCAAAAGTGGACTCCCCGATGAGATATGACCATCAAACTTTTTTCTGGACATAAACAGAGTCTCTACAGCCCAGAAACACCATAAACATGGTCTGAACCCACCTAGGGTGATAGTGGTGGGCCTCTTCTCCCACACTCTCCCACAACTAGTATATTCCCAAATGCACTAAAATTAGGTGAAATTTCAATTATGAAAAGTTGGCCTCAGACCAAAGTTTTTGGATTTTCGAAATTTTTCTTCAGCATAACTTGTAAAGAGGCTCTATAGGGACTCTGTCACGAAAAATCAGCATCTGGGGTGGTTTAGTGACGTTTGTAGAAATTTTCTACGTCGCCAGAAAATAATTGCTCTAATTACGTTTTTTTTTCCCTTGCTAATTAAATTACGTTTTTTTTTTTTTAGAGAATTGGCGGATACATATTGATCTTAAATTTCAAATACAAATTCTTGGATGCATTTTGGAAATTGTCTTATTTTGTAACCCCACACCCTTAGTAAATTTGTGCTCAAACCCTTACCAGTGCTGTATGTGTGTGATGTCTAAACCAATGTGTTATCATAGTAGTGTTTGT
>JAAEOJ010000240.1 GCA_024244685.1 Mycoplasma sp. | reverse complement strand
TGAACACAAGCGATTCTAATGGAAGGAAATGGGATTATGGGCGTATTGAAAAAGCCATTTTCCCACAAATCTCATCTTTCAGACGGGGCGCCGCACCGAAATAAACGCAGCGCCGAGCGGGAAAAAACGGCTTTCGGCTGTTTTGTTCAGGGCAGCTAGAACTGGGCGCGCGATAGCGCGGCCCAGTTCTCGGCGAGCGATAGCGAGCCGGCTGCCCTGAACAAAACGGCCGAAAGTCGTTTTTTTCCCGCTCGGGCTGCGTTTAGTTCGGTGCGCGCCCCTGTCTGAAAGTGAGACAAGTACGATTTCTGGATCCACCGAATCGGCCTTCGAATCGATCGCGAGTCGGTTCCACCGAATCGACCGTCGAATTGGTACCGAATCGACGATCGAGCAATCAACAGGCAGGGGGTTTAACTTAAGCGCTCTTTATGCGCTCGTAAGGCTTGTTCATTTAATGATCGATATAGACCGGCATTATGAAGTTTACAATCACTGTCATTCAATTCCGAATTATCGGATTTCGCGATTCCGAATTATCGGC
>JAAEOJ010000239.1 GCA_024244685.1 Mycoplasma sp. | reverse complement strand
CGATGCGCTCACGCTCGGCCGCCACCCGAGCCTCGACGACAGGGGCAGCAGCCGTGGCGTCGCGGACGTACGCTGCGGCAAGGACCTCTGGCCAGTCAAGTACTGCCCCAGCTCTCCGCTCGTTCTCGCCGTCGCACATCGCCTGCGCCAGTTCCAACACCAGATCATCAGTCATCAGTCCCACCCCCGGCATCCGCAGTAGTAGAGGTCGAACGGCTGGTCGGGACGGTGCTCGAAAAACGCCAATCCTGAATCCGAGTCAGCTTCGCCTTTGCAGGGGAAACTTGATCTGCCACCTCCCCGCTTGCCCTCCACGTTGTCTCGGTTGTGCGCGCACCGAGCCTTGCGACCTTCCAGGTTGCGTGGCTCAGCGACGACCGTCGCTCCAGGATGAATCCCGACACAGATCACGCAACTAGGCCGCTTGCTCCCATCGTCCAAGATCAACTCAGCGTTAGCCGAGTGTCCGCATTCCATCATGGGTGTGCTCATCCTTCGTCTCCTTCGTAGGCGTAGAGACAGTATCTCACCCTTGCAGGCCCTTGTCCACTCCCTGCGCATTGTTCTTGGCGTAGCGTAGACGGCGATGGCTGACAACACTGGCTCCCCCAAGCAACGTAAGCGAGGTTCCTACCTCCCCGTCTCCAAAGTCCAGGCCTACATCGAAGCGCGCCTGTCGGGGACCTCGATGCTCGAATCCTCCAAGATCGCAGGGGTCAGTTACGACTGGGCTAGGACCAATGACAAGAAGCTCTCGGCGTCGGTGGACGAGGGATGGCACACCGAGGACAAGAAGCCTCGAGGCCTTGCAGCCCAACACGCTGCCATCATGCCCAT
>JAAEOJ010000238.1 GCA_024244685.1 Mycoplasma sp. | reverse complement strand
TTCTAGATAACTCCACCCCCCATCCCTCCTACCTTCTAGATAAATCCATGCTCCATCCCTCAACCTTTCTAGATAACTCCACCCTCCATCTCTGTAACCTTCTAGATAACTCCAACCTCCATCCCTCCAACCTTCTAGATTACTCCACACTCCAACCCTCCGACCTTCTAGATTTCTCCACCCTCCATCCCTCCAACCTTCTAGATAACTCCATGCTCCATCCCTCCTACCTTCTAGATTTCTCCACCCTCCATCTCTCCAACCTTCTAGATAACTCCACCCTCCATCCCTCCAACCTTTCTAGATAACTCCACCTCCATCCCTCCAACCTTCTAGATAACTCCACCCTCCATCTCTCCAACCTTCTAGATAACTCCACCTCCATCCCTCCTACCTTCTAGATTTCTCCACACTCCATCCCTCCTACCTTCTAGATAACTCCACCCTCCATCCCTCCAACCTTCTAGATTACTCCACACTCCAACCCTCCGACCTTCTAGATTTCTCCACCCCCCCATCCCTTCAACCTCCTAGATAATCCCACCCTCCATCCCTCCAACCTTCTAGATACCTCCACCCTCCATCCTTCTAGATAACTCCACCCTCCATCCCTCCTACTGCCTTCTAGATAACTCCATGCTCCATCCCTCAACCTTTCTAGATAACTCCACCCTCCATCCCTACAACATTCTACATAACTCCACCCTCCATCTCTCCAACCTTCTAGATAACTCCAACTTCCATCCCTCCAACCTTCTAGATTACTCCACACTCCATCCCTCCTACCTTCTAG
>JAAEOJ010000237.1 GCA_024244685.1 Mycoplasma sp. | reverse complement strand
TTTGAACACATGTGCTGAGTATGACCACCCAAAATGCTCAATATAGGGTATCTTTGGCCTCTGAACACGAATTTGACATCGAAAAAAAAATCGACACCCCTATGATAAGATGTTGTGTTGAAATTGCACATTAATTCACCATGTACACAAAAAACAATATCCCATAACGAAAATCTGTATTTATTGAAATTGTCATAACTTTTGATTCAGGTGAGCAAACTCGACAAAAAATACACCAAAATGATGCTGAGAACCTCTAGAACAACTATTGCACTCGATATCACCGAAAACGAACGTAATTTTATCTGTATGCATCTCATTACAATTTCTGCACATATTTTTTCGATATGAAATTAACTTCCATGAAAACACACTTTCGACCCTATACAAACGTGTGTATGTGCTTAGAGATATTTTTTTCACAAAAATCTCGGAAAATGCCTGAATTATACATACTGTGTTGTTAGAATAAATTTTATCGTATTTCGCTGCGGTGTTTTTACGATTAAAAGAAATTTATGCTGTGACTTAGTTGTTGTTTTTTGTCCACCACTCATGTAGTTAAAGAGTGTGCGGAAGCAAACTGTATGTCTCTTGTACACTGAACTATCATTTTTGGGATGTTGAGATAATATAATTGAGCATAGTGTAAGCATAT
>JAAEOJ010000236.1 GCA_024244685.1 Mycoplasma sp. | reverse complement strand
CAAAACGATGAAATCGTAGAAAAATTTCATTGTAATTTTCAGAATCCTCGTAAAATTCTGGACCACAAAACATGTTTTCAGCAAATTATCTCAGAATATGCCAAAATTTTCTTAATAGAAACTAGAGGTACCGATGCTCATAAAACCTGATAATCGATTTTTTTTTGAAAATTTGAAAATTGGACAAATGGCGCTGAATATGTGTCAAAATATACTAAATCGATCCTTCTGAGCAACTTTTGTTCAAGCACTTCGTGCGATTTGTGCTTCCTTGGTCCGATATGACATGAGCTGCATTTATTAAAATGTGGCATTGGCGATATCGGACCAGGAGAACAGAAAACCGGCAATGTCCTTGAACAAAAGTTGCTCAGAAGGGTCGATTTAGTATGTTTTGACACATCTGCACAGTCATTTGTCAAATTTTCAATATATCCGTATCTCTAGGTATTGGTACCTCTAGGTTCCATTAAGAGAATTTTGGCATGTTTTTAGATAATTCGCTGAAAACATGTTCTCTGGTTCTGAATTTTACGAGGATTCTGAAAATCACAATGACATTTTTCTACGATTTCAGCGTTTTGCTCCAGAGGGGGTGAAAAACCAAATGTGTCACCCTGTACAGTACTAAATTTTATTTCTCAGCATTCT
>JAAEOJ010000235.1 GCA_024244685.1 Mycoplasma sp. | reverse complement strand
GAATCAGATCTGCATTGCCCAAATATGGTTGGAACATCATCTTCGGAGCCCCGGGAGCAGAAAATAATCCTTCCAAAACCATCGGAGGTATGCAGTCCTGTTTCAACATTTTGTTAGTCGCTCGATCCCTCCGAGAATGTCCACTCCGATCGTAATAATGAGGGTATCCAATACACAATGGCTTCAAATCTACCAATTCTTCTCTCGATAGGATAGTCGGCATGGGAATCGTCGGAAGCTGATCCTTTGTAGGCTTCTGCGGCATATATTGATGAATGTCCACATACGACTCCTCCCTCTGCATGAGCTGTTCGCAAGCGCTCCGATTTTTCCCATGTTGCAACATCCAATTCCGAAGGTTTTTATCCGGTTCAGTCCACAGCAATCGGGTCTCTGTCAGTGGATAGTCGAATCGTAGCGACCGATAGAGCGTCCAAAGATAGAGAAGAATCCGTACATAGTAGCAATTCAGTAGCATCTTCCTATGCAGTTCGTCTTTGATGTCATGTTCTGAGTCCACATAATATCTAACGAATAAATCCTCTATCGTCTGACTTTCCAACGCTGTACGGAATTTCGATCCCAACGAACTCCACCCTGCTGTGGTCGCCGGTCCGCAAACCCTTTCATCCTCTTTATGTTCTTGGCGATAGTCCTGAAAGAATTTCCATTTCTTTGAAGCCCACCCACATCCAAGAAGAGCAACGTAGCCAGCTAAACACGCCACATCCATTTCCACTGCCCGAACTTCGCTCCAAGCTGCCATCCATCGTTCTTCACATTCTTTTGCTCGTACTTCGTCGATTTCAAGGGCAGCGGAATCTTGTGCCACATAGGGCCCTCTTCCGGAGCTGCAACCTCCTCGACGATCCTCTCGTCGCGCCTTCCTTCCTCGCCCAGTCTCTTGTCCTGGAGTATTTCCATCTTCAGTTCCAGGCGATTCCACAGCTTCTCTTGCTGGTGAAGGCGTTCTCTCTCTGCGGCGCCGTCCACTCATCTCTGATCTAAATATGGGCAACATCATCATACATGCATGAGTATTTTTCCCCTCTGAATTATCCCAGCCCTTATTATTATGTAACTCCGAAATTCCCAATGGATTAAAAATAGCATTCTCAGAATTTCCTCCATCGTCTTGCATTCTGACTCGCATCCAATTGCAAGGGAGAGATCTAGACCGTTTCTTGTAATCTTGCTCCTCCTCTTTCCTTTGACGCCGGAATTCTGCTTCCCGTTGCCTACTCATGACTGAAATCTTTATTTTCGGTTTGTCATCAGAAGATTCCTGAGATTCCTTGCCGCTAGGTCCAGAGACTGCAGAAGATCTCTTTTTTCCAGATAGAAGTTTGGTTTTTTTCATAGGATCCTTCCGCCCTTGCTGCTGGTCTCGGCTTTGACTTCTGGGATGAATCTTCTTATAAACTTCCCTTTTATCCGTACGTAAAATACGTTTTCGCTCCTCAGCTTCACTAGGATCCTTTATCACTTCCTCAGTTCTCTGCATGCTCTTCTCCTTCTTCGGAGTTACTTGGGGAGAAGACATTGCCACTTTGTTAACCTTGGTACTTTTGAAGATTTTCTTCTCCACCGACGACCCTATCGGTGACGGAGAGTCCGTAGAAACTTCTGGCTTCGCTGAGTCGAACTTCAACTTCCCTTTCTCTCCTGGAAGCTTTGGAATCTTTCCTGATTCAGATGGTTTCTGCTGCTTATCCTTCCTACTTTTTGGCATGGGGATCGCCTCGGTCTTCTTCAGCGAATGTCGATGTCGACTAGCATCCTTTTCTTGAAGAGCCGCCTTTTCCTTTTCCTCATAGCTGAATGGACTGTCACGATTAACGGGAATAGGATCATTAGGAATGTTCAAATTTTTCCTATGCTGCCGTTCGGACTCTTCTGGAGCATTAATTCCTAAAGGGCTTACGG
>JAAEOJ010000234.1 GCA_024244685.1 Mycoplasma sp. | reverse complement strand
ATAGATATCTTGATGAATTTTGCTATCGTATTAATCGTTCCTTAATGAAAGAAAATATATTCAACAATATAGTACAGAGAATGGTGCTGGCTGAAAGAATTTATCAGTCAAAATTAATAAGTAGTTAACTACTGACCTCAATAAATCTTTATAAATAAAACTTGCAGTATCTGCTTCAAATGTTGAGCTGAAAACAAAACCAGAGTTTACAGGAGTAGCCATTAAATAGTTTAATTGTCTTTTTGCATTCTTTAGTGTCGATTGTGCCATTTTAAAATCAGACTTGTCTTGCAAATACGCATTTTGTGCTTGTAATAAATTATAAGATACAGAACTACCAATATCTTTTCTAATATTTTCTCTTTGGAATCTATCTTGCGAAAGATCCATATTCTCTTGGGCAATTTCAACTTTCTCTTGTTCTAATAGTACATTGTAATAAGCTCGTATTACATCGTTTATAGTATTTTCAACAGTTATGGCTAAATTTCCTTTTGACACATTCTCATATTCTTCTAACTTTTGTTTTTGAATTTTTGCTCCAAAACCTCTGAATAAAACCCAATTCAACTCTACTGAAGCTCCATAATTGGTTGTATTGTAATCATCAGTTGAATTGAAATTTGAATTTTTAGCAGCACTGCTTCCAAATGAAACAGATGGTAATGCACCAGCCATTGCCCAAGAATTATTGGTTTCTGAAATAATAATATTATTTTTCGATGTAATTATTCCGTAATTATTCTCTAAGGCATAGCCTATTGAATTCTCAAGACTTAATGAATCGCTTTGTGCATATGCTTGTACGCTTAGCAATACAAGTATTATAAATGATAATTTTTTCATTGTTCTAAGTTTATAGTTATTTAATATTCTCCCTCCATCCTTCGGAACTTCTCCTGTAAAGGAGAACTACACCGTAGAATAAGTGTCCCCCTAAGGGCAATGTCATTAAGTTAGTGTGTATTATTCTGAAATTCAGTGTGATATGTTTGTTTTTTAGATGGTATTTCTTTATCTTTAAGTAGTTATTAATTTAAAATCCAGACAGTTATGAAAGAATGCGCTCAAACCTAAAAATCGTGCCAAACTATTAGACCTTGTTCTAAATACGGTAGAAAACAGTGAGTTTATTATTGCTCACAAAACAGCCCCTAAATACTTTACCAGAGATCGAATCTGGAATTTCAAAATCACTTTCTTATTTATTTGCAGCATGCTCAACAAAAGAGCCCAAACCGAGATAGATACCTTTTTCTCAAAGCTGTATGGTATTCCTGAAGAAGTTAGACAAACTACTGCATCATCACTCACTCAATGTAGGGCAAAGATCAGTTTTACTGCTTTTGCAGAGGTTGTTGAGAAAATGGTCGGTTTTTTTTATGGCAACTACAGTTTTAAGAAATATTATGGATATAGACTTATTGCCATAGATGGTTCGGTTTATACGCTACCAAGAACAGAAAAAACGATAGCTGAATTTGGGGAAAATATTTTATCGAATAATAGAAAATGGATAAAAGCACAAGTTTCATTTGCAGCGGATGTCCTTAATAATATTTGTTGTGCAGCAACAATAGGGGCTTATAAACAATCCGAAGGTATTCAATCTTTAGAACTTATGAATAAGCTCGGAAGCAACAATCTTTATCTGTTTGACCGTGGTTATTTTGGCAGGTTATTCTTGAGAGATGTTGTAAATACCGGCTGTCAATTCTGTTTTAGGTTACAAAGGAATGCATGTAGTGAGGTTATTGAATTTATAAAAAGCAACAAGAAAGATATTGTCAATTTTATTGAAGTAAAAGGGGAACCCATAAAGGTTCGTCTTACGAAGGTATTACTTGATACAGGGGAAGAAGAATACCTAATGACATCCCTTTTTGATACCAATACTTTTACTGTCCAAAAGCTAAAATCCCTTTACCACCAGCGTTGGGGAGTCGAAGAACAGTATAAAGACATGAAATATGCAATTTGTGTTGAGAACTTTATTGGCAAAACTCCGAATTCAATAAAACAAGAATTTTTTGCTAATATTTTGACTTACAATTTATCAATGATGCTATGTAAATCAATAATTGATAGAGAATCAAACAAAAAGAATAAAAAAAGAAAATACAAAACAAACAAAAGGGCTTTATTGGCTAAAATAAAACAATGTTTTGTAAGCTTATTTTTCAATGTGCAGGATGCATGCAAAACGCTGTGTAACATAATAAAAACAGTTTCCAAAGAATCGGTACCTATTAGGGATAATAGAAAATATGTTAGGGGCAAAACGGCAAAAGCTAAAATCAAACCTCATAGAGCCTATGTCTCAGTCGTTTAAAGCTTAACTTAATGACATTGCCCCCAAAGGAGAACAGTTTTACTGTTAGTTATTATCAAAATTTGCTAAATTTGAAGTTTTAGTGGATAGTTGTTTAATTGGCAGTCTTCACTTGGGGAAGTGCCTGAAAGGCGATGGGGGAATAATAGAACGCTTAAGTAAATGGCATTACCCCTATCTTTATTCGAATATCAATTTATTTTATAGAATAGAATTGTATAATTTCATGATATACTCAATACATTTAGGTTTTCGGAGAAGCTAAGTTTTAGTGGT
>JAAEOJ010000233.1 GCA_024244685.1 Mycoplasma sp. | reverse complement strand
CAATTCTTATTAACATGATCGAAATGCTCTTTAGTATAAATAGGTAGATTACCATGAATAACAGATGTATTATTAATAAATGTAATATAATCTAAAGGTTGACTTATTACTATATTATATTCAGGTAAGATCATTTCACCACCTTTTCAATCAATTTTAATACCATTACATTGAATATCACTTGTTAAGTATAATGAATGTTTATTTACGATATTCCTATAAACATCTCGATGATAGTTAGTATTCAGAAAGACAATCGCGAAGCACTTTCAGCAGGTCGACGACCAGCGTCAGGCCAGCAAGGTCGACTTCGCCATTCATGATTGTCTGATGAGCGGCTTTGCCATGATGCTCTTCCAGGATCGATCCCTATTGTCTTTCCAACGCCGAATGGAACAGAGGGCTGAGCTGAGCAACCTGAAATCTGTCTTTGGTCTCCAGTCCATTCCCAAAGATACCCAGATGCGAGACGTTCTGGATCCGCTACCCCTAGATCTGTTTGACCCCATCTATGTCAGTTTCTTGTCTGCCCTACAGCGCGGCAAACATCTGTCACACTACAAGTTCTTGGAAGACAAGTATTTGATGCCAATCGACGGATCAGAGTACTTCTCTTCAGAAGCCATCCATTGTCCAAGTTGCCTGCACAAGAAGCCAAAGAAAGGCAAGACTCGATACCACCATCAGATTCTGCAAGCTGTCATCGTTCACCCTGATAAGAAACAGGTACTACCCCTTTCACCAGAGCCTATCCGCAACACAGATGGTCGTAATAAGCAGGATTGTGAAATCAATGCGGCCAAACGCAAGATAGTCGCGGTTCGAAAGAGTCATCCGAAGCTGGGAATCATCATT
>JAAEOJ010000232.1 GCA_024244685.1 Mycoplasma sp. | reverse complement strand
CAAGCCCTGAGTCTTCAACCTGACGTTATTTTGTGATAACCATAGATATTTTTTTCGGATGAACTGAAAGAATGACTTTAGAAACCCAAAAAGTTCGATTTTTTTGAATTAGACGTCAAAAACACAAATCCCGAAAATTTCATGTAAGACCGTCCCTGGAGCCTCGGGAATTCGAGATTTTTCAAAAAATCCGTGCAATAGTTGTTCTACGTTCAATTTTGATCTAGAAACGTCAATTTTGTACTCGTGAAGCCAAATATAAACGATTTTACAGCAAATTTATCATTTCAGGCGGCATGTTATGGAATATTGTTTTGTATTGTAAATCAACATGGCAAATCAGTCAATATTCGTGATGAAAAACATAAAATGTTGAATAACTTCCGATCTAGACGAGTTCACGCGACGAAACGACCACCAATCGATAGATCTCGATGAGACGCTTCAAATGAGCATATTTTGGAGGAAAATTGTCAAATATGTCGATAGATACAGGGGGTGCAAACCTGAGTGCAACGAGTTTTTTACATGCATTTTTTAGGCATCAAAATTCCGATTTTCGAGAGCCCAGAAGTCGTCAGGTTTGAGTGTTCACACAAAAAAATTTGGTCGAGAAATGTCTCTTGCACATGTTTATACATTGGATAGTGTTAGAATGTCTCAAATCTCCTACTGTATCGGTTTTACGCATTTTTGTGATTTTGACGTGACTTAACGTTTTTTTGTCTACCGCGTGAAATGTGATTTAACGTTCTTTTTTTGTCCACCACTCAAGTCTATACTACAAATTTGTCGAGAATTTTTTTTCAACACACCCTCACATATCT
>JAAEOJ010000231.1 GCA_024244685.1 Mycoplasma sp. | reverse complement strand
TCTAATATTTTCATTTCCAACAAACCCTGAAAACATTACGTACCGTACTACAGACAGCAGTTATAGTTCATACATATATGTAAGTACATATACAAGAGTACATACATATAAGAGAAGAGCAAGACTATGCAGACAAAACCCTGATAATTAGGTTGGGGGTGGCGGTTGCGCCGAAGGCGCGCAAAAATTTTTTTGGAAACCCTCCAGATTGGCCAAAAAGTAGTGAAAATTAGGGGGGTAAACCCGTTTTTCAAAAGTCTGGGGGGTGTTTCGGGTGTTTTTGAGGGAGGCTGGGAGGGGCAAAATACCCCACCAACACCCCCTCAGGGTTTTGTCTGTGAATAAATAAAATTTGGAACTGGTCAAAATGAGAAATTCAGCTATTTTCATTAATAAAAATTTAATAACAATTCCGACAGGTAAGTAAACTTGTGATATAAAAGGTGTCGGTAGTGGTAAATGACAGGTGCAACAACAAAACAATCCGTCGTTGCAATCTGAAATTACGTGCCCTGAAAGTTTGTCCGAACAGTGAGTGCCAGCAGAAATCGGTCCCTGAAAAATCAGGGAGAGGCTTATGACATTTTTCCTTTGTATCTCGTTCATCTCAGTCGGTGGCACTATAAATTCATTAATTACACCCAACTTCGAAAACCTTTAGGTGTTCAGATATTTAGAATCAAAAAAATGGTGTCCGAACTTCGAGACTGTCCGAACTTCGTGACTTTACCCATACATCTGATAAAAATATTATTTTTCCCCCTTTACCCCTATATATACTCCATTCTTTGATTAGGAATTCACATCTTTGTGCAAATATAAATACTTAGATCTGCCTATCAAAATTAAATCTTAATTTTAATATAATATAATATAATATAAGCCATCAGATTTTAATTTTAATATAATATAATATAATATAAGTCATCAGATTTTAATTTTAATATAATAAATGGTATAATTTTAATATAGTCATTTTAAACCAAGCGGTTTCGATTCGAATGTTGTATTTACTGTACAATTAATTTTTCAATTGCAACTTGTTACTAAAAAAGCTTTATTTGATACCATTTTATAACATCATTTGTAGTTATTATGCTCGTACTTAGACCAGAAAAATGTAGTACCCAGCCATATATTCATATTTATAGCCAAAAATTACCGATCATTGGATATGGTATAATTCTGGTACATATTAAAATTAATTCTGGTATACAATGTATTAAAATTAATTCTGGTACATATTAAAATTAATTCTGGTATACAATGTATTAAAATTAATTCTGGTACATATTAAAATTAATTCAGGTATATTAAAATTAATTCTGTTATGCTGTGTTTTTAATTCTAATACTGGTATGCCATGGTTTAATTCTAATATATTATAATTGGTATATTAAAATTAAAAATTGACAAAAAATTAATTATAATTGGTATAATTTTAATAGTAGTAGGCATGCCTGGCACGGGTCTCTAAATTAGTACAAAAAAATAAATAGACTAGGGTGTCCTCGGAATTATTGTCACTTTTGTTTTTTGGATAAGTCTGGAACGGCAGGACCGATTGAACTTCTACTTGGTACACAATGTTCTACAATCGAGGGAAAATCATCATATCAGAAAAGTTTATCAGATATCGCCCAAGTAACTAGAATCTGCATCAAAACGCATATAACACGTAACACG
>JAAEOJ010000230.1 GCA_024244685.1 Mycoplasma sp. | reverse complement strand
TAAGTACCCAGGCAAAAGTTTTTAGGTAGTAACTCTAAGAAAAATTAATCTGATATTCCGATATTATGGTCTGTTTTCAGATTGTCGGAAATACCGAAAAACTTTTGATCGGTACTTATATTGTTACACCTGTCAAGCTTGATTTTATTTTTAATTATTTCAGTTAAAAAAATGGCTGATTCTTTATCTTACAGAAAAAAAAGAACTAAGGACAGTGCAAAAAGATTTTTAAACGGTGAAGCAAGACGCCCTTATATTCTCCGTGAAGATATTGCCGATGGTTTGAGGAATATTATCGGCGAAGAAAGCGAACACATAAAGGAATCAGAACAAAGAAATATTTCCTCAGCATGCACCTGTCAGGAAACTTTGGGGCAATTTTCTGAAATGTTTAAAAATATGTTTCGCAATAATCTGAAATTGAACAGCCAGGCATCTCCCGGCAAACCGAAGGCTGAAGCCAAAAAACATCGGAATATTAATCAGCAAAATAAATGGCTTCTTGAAAATATATTTGATTCATACGGGAATTATATTTACTGTCTTTCCTGCATCAAAAAAATCTTGGGAGTAGGGGGTGACAGGCTTAGCCGTTTGCGAAAAATCAGACGCAGTCAGGTTGACAAACCGGTAATACAACTCAGAAAAGATCAGGTTCCGGCAGAACGGGCTTGTGATATTGTTGTGCCGGCTGATGAAACAAACATTTTAGACTGGCGGATGAATCTGGAAGACAGCAGTATAGTAGAAATACGATATCCTCCGAAACTTCACCGTGGAAAAAGCAACAATAATAAAGAAGAACTTCTCCCCCGCTTTTTGAAATTTATTGACAATAACAGC
>JAAEOJ010000229.1 GCA_024244685.1 Mycoplasma sp. | reverse complement strand
CAGCAGGAAAATTGATGGACTTTCATTCCTGAGAAGGATCGCAGAAAACAGCTTTGGATTTCGATCATTCTGAAGCAAAAATGATTCCGAAGAACGTCAGAAGAGAAATGAACCCTTTGACAACCTGGACAGCAGCAGATTCCTTGGAGTTGCTGGGACATTGTAGCAGCCTTTTCGCTATTCCGCGAAATTGGCATCTGTCCAGAAGAAGTCAATCGAAGAGATCTCCTCATCCGGACGAGTACAGACAGTCGGTAAGGGCTTTTACAGTCTCTTTGCGCAAATTTCTGTTGTTTTGCGAAACTCTGATTGCCCTACCGGACCAAAACTCTTTGAACGACGCGATCAAAACAACGCAAATTCTCGGGCATTTGGCGCGTGAAGCGGAAGCCACCAGTGAAAATGCGAAGTTGAAAACTCCGCCTGGGACAGCTCGGTTGCAGGCCGCGCAAAGTCAGGGGAGAAGGCATTCGGAGTTCGACCGATCGGACGATTCCGATAATGATT
>JAAEOJ010000228.1 GCA_024244685.1 Mycoplasma sp. | reverse complement strand
TAACAGTGTTAAAAAATGCACAGAGTCACATATAGTCTTAAGGTCACTGGTCACAGATTAACAGAGTCACAAAATCGGACATAGTCACATCGAGTCATAAGACCACTGGTCACAGATTAACAGTGTTAACAAATTGCACAGATTCACATAGAGTCATAAGGTCACTGATCACAGATTAACAGAGTCCAAAAATTGCACAGAGTCACATATAGTCTTAGGGTCACTGGTCACAGATTAACAGAGTCACAAAATCGGACATAGTCACATAGAGTCATAGGGTCAGTGGTCACAGATTAACAGAGTCACGAAATCACACAGAGTCACAAATAGTCATAGAACCACTGGTCACAGATTAACAGAGTGAAAAAGTTGCACAGAGTCACATATAGTCATTGGGTCACTGGTCACAGATTAACAGAGTCAAAAGAATTGCTCAGAGTCACATATAGTCATATATTACTCTATATGACCCTAAGGGTCACTGGTCACAGGTTAACAGAGTCAAAAATGACTATATGTGTCTCTGTGCAACTTTTTCACTCTGTTAATCTGTGACTAGTGGTTCTATGGCTATTTGTGACTCTGTGTGATTTCGT
>JAAEOJ010000227.1 GCA_024244685.1 Mycoplasma sp. | reverse complement strand
GTCCTCCCAGAAGAGTGTAGCATTGCAAGGCTGATCATGTGCATGCATAATATGGTGCATGCAATACATGATTCGGGCACGGGATACACCGTTGCAATGCATATACGTCATGCAGTGCATTGCAATGCTCTGGAAATGGCGTCAAACGGTTGTTCAGACCCAGCCTGGGATCGACCAATCTCAAGCTATATTAAAAATAGATCTTTAAGAGCATTTTGTAGCGTACAGCAAAAATGAAAACATGTATACTGTTATATCGGTTTAAAAGTAAACGTCACTCCATGTCTACCGGAGATTTTTTTTTGGAAATCTGCACTTTTGTGTATGACCTCCCACTTTGAAGCAAATGATTTTTCGACATATCTAACTTTAGTCAAAACTTGAAAGTACGATCGGGAATATGCCAGAAATGTTATAGATAACACCACGCATATATATTTAAATACAAGTCTCAAAAAAATTGGAGACATCCCAACTACACTTTCGCGTTAAAAACAAAATCTCGCTTCGCGCGGTTACTACACTTTTCATAATAAAGAAAAATCGGCGAAATGCCAACTACACT
>JAAEOJ010000226.1 GCA_024244685.1 Mycoplasma sp. | reverse complement strand
TTCTCATTAAAGGAATTATCTATTAAAGGAATTGAAACACCTTTTTTATTAGTTGTAAGCTCTTTATATTCTACATAATCATGCTTAGCCGTCAATACATTATCATATAAACCTGTATTAGTGTCTATTTTCTCTACTGTTAAGTTAGATTTTTTTAATATACCGGATGCGTTTTGCCATTCCATTAGCTTATCGGCTGCATCAAATGTATATTCGAGGTCGGCAGAATAGCCACGAAACATAGTTTTATAAGTATCGTTACGAGTTAGAGATAAACGTAAGTCATCCCAGCCAATAGGGTTACTATTTAATTCTAATGATTCTGTTTCATCATTAATAGTAAACCTCCATTTCTTCGGCACTATTCCAAACCTTGTATAATCTCCCATTAGTTTCTAAATCTATTATTTATTCGTTGACTAAACGCTCTGGTCCCAGATTGATAATTGGTAATTCCTTTTTTATCAAATATCATAGTAGCCTTACTTTCCCTTATTGCATGTTGTACACCGTCTAATTTACTTTCTAATTGTCTAGTATCAATTACATTTGAATTAGCTAAATTAACCGCTCCTAATATCTGCTTTGTCTGCGCGTTTGGTATTACTTGTGTATCTTTCATACCTTGGTATAATGTAGCATGGTTAGGTGTAAGCATCATTGAACCATCTTTTAGCT
>JAAEOJ010000225.1 GCA_024244685.1 Mycoplasma sp. | reverse complement strand
GTCAACATTCGAATTAAATTAAATTAAATTAAATTATCCTGTCATGGATTCGAATTAAATTAAACTATTTCTTAGAAGAAAATAGTTGACTTTTTTGGCCAAAAGCGGGCTTTTACAATAACATTTGGTTTAATAACGACGTGAATTATGTATTTTTGTTCAAATTTACTGTAAATAACATTCGAAATACACGTGACAATCAAAATGTCGATAAACATGACAGCCCAGAATTGACCTCTGTGACAGAAATTAGCTTTGCGCACCTTAAAAATAATTTAATTTAAATCAGGCTCTTTGGGCTGAATTAAATTAAATTAAATTAAATTATTTGATGTTTCCCTGAATTAAATTAAATTAAATTAAATTATTTGCAATTTCCTCCGAATTAAATTAAATTAAAGTATTATTTAAAGTGACTGGGAGACCCCAACAATTTAATTTAATTAATTAAATTATAATTATAATTTTAATATACTATTACGTTGTATTTTTTAGTTGCATGTGCCTTCTGTAAAAAGTAAATTCTTTTCACTATTGTTTAGAATGCATTCTGCTCGAATCCGATTCGGACCAAGTTGCCCTGAGCAAACTTGGTGTAAGGGCATGATGGGAAGCTTCAGTGTAAATTCCAGCTCGACCTGTTGCGTCCTACGTAGTAGTTTTGCACCGCGAAACAAACAAGAAGAAGAAGAAGGAAAATACAAAAGAGATTTTTTGAACTAAATACTATAACTCGTGCTTTGGCGCGGCAGGGGGTTTAAAAAATGTTGAAATAATCAGATATTACAGTTCCATGCAGTCTTAGCTTTTTTGAAATGCACAGTGGAGAAAAAGAACGACAGCAATGTTTTTCTGCAGGAGCTTGACAGTGCATGTGGTGACTCGATTTGTTTAACGAGTACAAAATGTTTGTACACCCAAACAACGATTAGAGTAAACCAGGAACTGTATCCTCCGGGGACAAAAAAAGAATGCGGTGTACAAATATCTAATGTCGCAAACATCATGCCATCATGCATAATTATACAACGTAGTTACTTTAGCGACGTTGCGATTGCTAAGTTGTATACTTTAGTATTGCAAAAAAAGCAAAACAATACGTGCCCCGAGCCAGGTCTGGGCCCATGACCTTCAGATTATGAGACTGACGCGCTGCCCACTGCGCTACCGAGGCTAACAAAACCTGGGCTGCAGGATTTTGTTTTCAACAATTTTTTTTTCAAATAATACGTACTTACGTTGTAGCTTATTAAAATTGTCACATACCGATTTAAATTAAATTAAATTAAATTATCCTGTCAACATTCGAATTAAATTAAATTAAATTAAATTATCTTGTCATGGATTCGAATTAAATTAAATTAAATTAAATTATTTCTTAGAAAAAAATAGTTGACTTTTTTGGCCAAAAGTGGGCTTTTACAATAACATTTGGTTTATTAACGACGTGAATATTATGTATTTTTGTTCAAATTTACTGTAAATAACATTCGAAATAC
>JAAEOJ010000224.1 GCA_024244685.1 Mycoplasma sp. | reverse complement strand
TAGGTAATAATTCTCAAAAAAGTTATTTGTGGAAGAATCCTTGCAGTTTCTTGAGCTTATTCTGAACGATATGTTTTCTATTTCATTGTTAATTTTATTTTAAACGACCCTGTAAGGTTCTTTGTGCTATTTTGTCATGAAAGGAACCCTTTTTTTTTAGAATGATTGTGTAATTTCTATAAAATTATTTATTTATTGTTGATTTGTTTCCTTCTTTACATTTGCGCTGGGCTACTTATTTTATATGTACTTCATGAAAATCAGTATATCACATTTAACATAATACAGTCAAATAAAAATATTTAGAATATAAACAAAAGAGGACTTAAAAGATAAATAAGTAAAATTGATGAAGTCTACGTTTTTAAATAATGATCATAGATATTATTGTAGAAAAAAATAGGAAGTATTAGTATATGAAGTGGTATAAAAAATATCTTTGTACACGACATTTTTAGTAACTTCCCAGCGGTTTCATATTCGGGGAAAGTAACTTAATACAAATTGAGATTATTTTTTTTGCTCCATATTCAACTGGGTTTAAAAGTTTTTCTCGTATAAAATCTAATCCATACCGGAATATGCTAATTTCTTTTCTCTTATGTTTTTTTATTTTTATTGGATCGATATTATTTTGATATTCGCCAATTTTGGTACACCAGGCAAACGCGACACTTAACAAGAAAAAAAGATTACTCACTCTCTCTAGCTTAGTTATATGAGTATCTTCAAAATTAAAGCCTTTTGTCTTTAAGAACCCAAATAAGGTTTCTATATTCCATCTTTTTAAATATACCGTAATAGCATTTTCTGTCTCATTATTTGTCACAACAAACATAAGCTCATTTTGTGAATTAATTCCAATTGTCAAATTCAAAAAACGCCCAGATAATTTGATATTTTTGAATGTTCTTGTTTCATTGTCTTTAAGTAATGGAACGATACTTGATAGTTTGAATTGAACTTTATTTAGACTAATCTTCATACTTGATTTTAACCTTATATAAAATGGGATATTATTTTCCATTAAATATTTAAACCATTTGTCACCTATAAATTCCCGATCAGCAAGAATACCTCCAATATTATCTTTGCCAAAATTATCTATGTATTTTTTCAGTAATTCTATACGCTCATTAGTGTTTGAGTTTCCACGTTTATTCAGCATTTTCCAGAGCAATGGCAAGCTCGAATATCTATACACCATACTTAAGGTAAGAATATTTATATTTGCTTTCCCAAACTTCCAATTTGTTCTATCAAGAGCCAAGTAAAATTTGCTGCCAACTTCTCCAAAAACACTAAATACAAACTTACCGATATCTGAGTCATTAGCCTTTAAACCACTAATGAATCTTTGCAATCGCCTGTATTTTGATTTTAACTTAGCGTTTCCTCCAATGCCTTGCGAAAGTTCTACCAAATTAACAGTCCTAACCTTCAGCATGGCAAATATAATTTGGCTGAAACATTTTATTTCCCCTTTTTTAAAATTAAAATGAAGGGATAGTACATTACATAGTTTTTTGATATTGCGCATGATATTATTTCTTTCGATTATTATACGAATAATATATGCGCTATATCATTTTTTATGAGATATTTACAGCTAATATTTTTGTTTATTGTCATGTACTAAGGATTTTTTTATGAAAAAC
>JAAEOJ010000223.1 GCA_024244685.1 Mycoplasma sp. | reverse complement strand
CGTCTCCAGATTTGAAACTTCAATTTTATAAGTTGTAGAGGAAACGAAATAATGCAAATCCGTACAAAAATGTTTACTCTGGGTCTTTTCCTTATAGAGTTATGCCCATTTTAGCGGAAACACTCCGAAAACCGCAAAATGGCATTTTCGCCAACGAAAATTTTGGAATGTTCAAGTGCTCCGCTTGCAATACTGTGACTACCTAGGAACAAGCTATTTTCCACAATAAATATTGAGCACACGTCTGATGATTTGACATAGAAAGCGCCGATCGGGCTCTTTCAAAACCGGCATACTGCTTGTGCAAACATAAAATACTTTTTGAAATTTCAAAATTTGGAAAAGTATGGTGTAGCAAAAACTTAATTGCGAGACCTCTAAAGAATGTTAAGCAAATTCCTTTGCACTCAGTAGAGCCAAGGGATCGGTCCGACTACTAAAGAAATCATTTTACTGGCCCGCCATATTTGACCTCATAATGACCCTTCGAATTTGGAACAAATTCAATTTAAAATTTTTTAATAACGCGTACTTTCTCCACGGACATATCATTTTCAATCTTGAAAGTTCCATAGCAGTATCGGGCTCGGCGAGAGGAAGCCACCGATACCCATATTGCTAGGGTTTTGCGAAGATTCAAATTTTAATTAATTAATTAGCATAATTTTTAATTAAAATTTTAATCTTTCAAAAAAATCTAAAATTGATTTTGTTTGGCTAATTTGGACCCAAAAAGTCTAAAAATGGCATTTGCAAGTAGATATGATTAGTACATAAAACTCTAAAATAGTTTTAAAATTTGACTGGTTGAAAAGGACAAAGGTTGGCAATAAATTTTTAAAAGTCATTTTGAGATTTATTTACTATTCATATGCAATTGTTAATGCCATTTTTAGACTTGTCAGGTCCAAGTTAGCCAAAGAAAATCCATTTCAGATTTTTTTGAAAAACTAAAATTTTAATTAAAAATTAAGCTAATTAATTAATTAAAATTTGAATTTTCGCAAAAACCCTAGCAATATGGGTATCGTTGGCTTCCTCTGGCCGAGCCCGGTTCTGCTATGGACCTTTCAAGATCGAAAATGATGTTTCCGTGAAGAAAGTACGCGTTATTAAAAAATTCTAAATTGAATTTGGGCCAAATTCTAAGGGTCATTATGAGGTCAAATATGGTGGGCCAGTAAAAAAATTTCTTGAGTAGT
>JAAEOJ010000222.1 GCA_024244685.1 Mycoplasma sp. | reverse complement strand
TCTGTTCGACAACATTGATTCAGCAGACGAGATAGGGAAGCGTATGAATCCAGCAGAATTTTTCTCTATTGATGACAGCGGACGAGTGAAAGAAGTGTTCAGTGGAGCAGCAATTTTGGCAGATTTACATGTGTACGGGTTCTGTGTAGCCCAACTGTATCACATGCTGACCAAAGATACTCCGCAAATGCTCAGTGGATATGAAAGTGGAGTCACAGTTGAAGATATACGCCGTCCCTTGATTCACATTTTGGACAGTTTTCGATTCTGTTGCATGATTCAAGCTGGACCGCATGCATTTTTGGATATGAATTCTGTAGAAGAGTTGGATTTATCCTATCGGCCACCAGCTCCTACGGCCAGTGATGCAGCGGGAATGTATAAATTTCTTCGAGTCGTCCAGGATTTGGATGTAGACAAAGTGATTCCAGCTACTTTTCAGCAGTCTTCCAACGCCCGATTTTTCCAGTTCTATGGACCACATGTGCAGAGATGTCTGAATAGATGGGGATTGCCAGCGTATACATGGGAGATTCGGATTTACATACGCCAAGATCATCAGGCGAAGATATTTGATTCCAAGCGCTGTCGAGGAACGGATTTTTCAGCTCGGCTCCTGCGATCGAATTACGAGAGATATCGGAATCCTATTAATGGACAACCGATGCGACCACATGTAATTGGACGGAATCTTGGGAACACAGTGAATCTTACCTGGCCGGTTCTAGCAGCAACCATCAATCAGAATAGATTCCCATATTGGATGTCAGCCGGAGATTTTGGGGATAATCTAGAAGCAGTGCCATGTGCAATAGAATATTTTGGAAGATTCCTACAACGGTTGAGGGTGGACAGTTCGAAGTTGGGCAGTGGTACTCATGTGAAATATCTGGAGCATCACTTGCGTAAGGAAGATTCGGAAACGGAGTTGGAACAGGCAGAGGAAGTACAATTATTCCAAGAATTTCCATATGTTCCAGCTAATTTCCAAGTGACATCGGTAAAAAACCCTCCGAGCGATGAAAAGGAATGGGGAAACTTCTGGTTATTCAAAATGAATACAGAAATTGCCGATCAAGAAATGGATTTAGCGTTGATGAAGATCAATCCTCATGCAAAG
>JAAEOJ010000221.1 GCA_024244685.1 Mycoplasma sp. | reverse complement strand
TAATTTAATTAATTTAATAAATTTAATTAATTTAATTAATTTAATTAATTTAATTAATTTAATTAATTTAATTAATTTAATTAATTTAATTAATTTAATTAATTTAATTAATTTAATTTAATCAATTTACTGAACTTAAATATCAGCATTTAATCTAATAATATTAATTTTGAAGATGATGAAGAAAAAAAAATCATTTGTAATGTAACAGTTTAATGTCCAAATTTTAAGAATGATAAAAATAATAATTTTATTTAATAAGCAAATTATGAAGGGGAATCACTGAAATATTGGCACATTAATAATACCGAAATATTAAGAGGAAGAAAAAATCGGAATTATCACCATTTAATTAACTTCAATGTATGTATGCATGTGTGAGGCCGAGAGATATAGAGCTCGGCCAGTCAATTATATCAGAGTGCTCGGCTCGTCACTTATATAATATCAGAGTACTCCGCCCGCCACTTATATAATAATATTAGAGTGCTCGGCCCGTCACTTTTATATTTTTATATTGTCACGTGCACTTGCGCTTTGTTGTCATGTCTAGGAGAATTATTCCTCTGTTATTCATCTGTGCGCGTAGTGTCAACACGACGTTGCCTATGATGCTGATGCTCTGTGTCTGATCATGGCGTCCTGCATTCTACTGATTAACGTCGGCAGACGTATCTATCATTATGTACTTGCCCTTAAATGATGTACTTGTTTTGAGACAATCACTCTATCTCTATCGGTGAATATGCTGCCACCAACTTACAGACTTGTCCCTCATTGATGTGTTGCTCCGTCAGGGAAGATTGGCTGCAAGGTGCATGTGTACTTGTGTGTAGTCGAGAGAGGGAAATACCAATAGAAAAGAGCGCCGCGCGACCATTGCACTTGTTATATTGTCTGTGAGCGAGAGAAGGCCTAGTTTGTGTGGAGCTGAAAATAAACACTGTATGCGAGGTAGCTGGATCTGTTCCATGTCATTAGCATATTATAGAGGAATAAAGATTCTGTACACGTCGTGTCGACACGACGTTGATTGTCTTCACGCGGTTCTGCT
>JAAEOJ010000220.1 GCA_024244685.1 Mycoplasma sp. | reverse complement strand
GAGTAAATATTAACTATTGCTGTTCTTTTCCATTGATGAAAAGAACCAAAAATCTACAACAGCAAGAGCTTTATGGCTTTAACAAACGTTTTATTTTTATAGTATTTTGCTCATGGCTGTGCAGCATCTCGCAAAAATGAAGCTTTACATTATTTAAACAGCCATAGCTCCACACCGCTGTTGACCCCTGCACGCATGGCAATTATAATAATGATTGAACAAAGGTATTTTACTCTGCACCTAATATCAGCAAGTCATGTCGTAACTATCAGTGCCAATAGCACTCATCAAGCATATTCCTTTTACAAAACTTAAACTATTAGCAAGTATTATAACCCGGCTTGTGTGCAGGGGTCAACAGCAGTGCGAAGCCCTTGCCGAAGTTATCCTACTCCTGTTCAATAAAAGAGATATTACAAACTGCCAAGAGCATAGAACTATAATTTGAAAATTGTTGGTAAGGCAAAGGGGCTTTTGCTGTTGGAGCATTTTGGTCCTTTTTTGCGATAGAAAAAGGACAACCAATATCTTTTTATAATGGACAAATTAAATAATTCATCAAATAGAACCTGGTAACCATAGCCTGAATAATTCATGCGTTTAGTTTACTCATAATTCATTTAGTATTTTAAAGGTATTCGTGAGCTAAAGGTTGATGTAGATGTTAGGCGTCGGAATCCGCCGACATATCTTTATATACTCATTACATATAGGAACCCGAAAAGTCGGGTTTAATAATTTGAAAATTATCGGTTAAAATATTTTTGAATTCATCCTGTTTCCAGCATTGATTTTCTAGAAAATCAATGACT
>JAAEOJ010000219.1 GCA_024244685.1 Mycoplasma sp. | reverse complement strand
AGCAGAAGAAGACAGTGAATGCAAGACAAACCGCAGCCGCAGTACCAAACGTGGTATCTAATCATGAACACGGCTATAGTGCACAGTTGCTATAGACTTGGGATCGTGGTCTGGATTATGGACGGTCCTGTCGAGCTGTCAGAGTATGTAGGGTCTTGTCTCAACACTGCGCGACAGGTCGGATTCAGTGAGCGAACATCCGCACCGCAATTTTGCGGTCCATGCGCCACGCTTCAACTTGATAATTCAACAGTCATTACGCCACCACAGTACAAATGCAACTATTAGCAGACACCAATCGACGTTCCAGCAAAAAAGTCGAAAAATCTGGAAAATACATACTTTTTTTCTTCAACCCTATACATGCATGCATTTTTTCCACTATAGCGTAGTGATTATACTCGAATAATCAAATGGAAATATCAGTAATGGTTAACGGTAGCTACATCTACAGAATTTCCAATGATTTTAGATGGAAATCCTACTAAATTAATTATCCATATGCTGCTAACATGTAGACATTTTAGTCTGGTTCATAATTCAATTTCTATGTTTTATTTTTGCATGGTCCCCAAAGTGGGGGTACGAGTCCCCCCTCCCACCCCCCCTCATCCCTCATAATATCATTTATAACTAGAAATCTCAAAATTATGGGGTCAAAACTCCCCATCCCCTCCCCACCCATGGAGTCTCAGATGGTGGGGGAGAGGGTGGTTTACCTCCAGTCCACCCCACCCACTCCGTCCACACCCATCCTCACACTCATAAAATAGAACCTAGAATTTTCCTTAATT
>JAAEOJ010000218.1 GCA_024244685.1 Mycoplasma sp. | reverse complement strand
TGTCTGCTGTGATGTATATTCTGTTTTTAGACATTCACATATCTCTTTCCCATCATATATAAATTCTTTATCTTTCTTGAAGGGACCAATTTCAATTCTTCTGTTCCTTTGTTTGTTGATAAAAGAATAGAAAACCCTAGGATTATCTTTCATACAATCGATACAATGCTTCTCATTCTCCGATCTTTCATTTCTCTTACTTTCTATAATTTTTTGTTCTGTTTCTAGTATCTTCTTTTCAAGGCTTCTCTTTTTCTCTTTACTATATGCCTTATGTTTATCTCTTTTGAGCATTTTTATTCTATTATGAAGTTTTTTTCTTTCTCTTGGTATTCTACTCTTATTTCCTTTTTTTCCTCTCTTAGGTGCATTTTCTTTGGCACTATTTTCTAATAATTCTATGATTTCTTCACATAATTGTATTGTATCTGTAGACTCAGATTTTTCATCCCAGTTTTGATCATTAAACCCTTTTCCCATATCTTCCCAATTCATCGACCTTGCATGAAAGTTCAGTGATTGCATTATACTAGTTGTGTCTTTAAATAGATATTTACTATGTTCTGTGATAGTGTAGTTGGTGCTCACCTCTATTATGTTATGGTCTGAGTAATTGGTTTTATTTACTTCGATCTTTGTTATTAGACTCATTTCATTGGTAAATATCAAGTCTAATG
>JAAEOJ010000217.1 GCA_024244685.1 Mycoplasma sp. | reverse complement strand
TATCGATGATGCTATTTCTAAATCGTCTGTCAAATTTGGTGTCCGGTGCATTTGCAGTACCGAAAATTCGGATCGCTTCAGAAGAATGTAGGAAAGAGCTAGAGACCTGAAATAACCGACGATTTCGACGTTATAGATGATGCTACATTTCTAAATCGTCAGTCAAATTTGGTGTCTGGTGCATCTGCAGTACCGGAAATTCGGATCGCTTCAGAAAAACGTAGGAATGAGCTAGGGACCTAAAATAAACGACGATTTCGAAGTTATCGATGATGCTATTTCTAATTCGATGGTCAAATTTGGTGTCCGGTGCATCTGCAGTACCGAAAATTCGGATCGCTTCAAAAAACGTAGGAATAAGCTAGGGACCTAAAATAAACGACGATTTCGACGTTATCGATGATGCTGTTTCTAATTCGATGGTCAAATTTGGTGTCCGGTGCATCTGCAGTACAGAAAATTCGGATCGCTTCAGAAAAACGTAGGAATGAGCTAGGGACCTAAAATAAACGACGATT
>JAAEOJ010000216.1 GCA_024244685.1 Mycoplasma sp. | reverse complement strand
TGAACAATGGTGTCATCGTTTATGAACGCTGATCACGACCAATCAGCGAGCTCATAAAACGTAAGCACCGTATATTCTGACGTAGCTGACGTAGGCACGTCCACATATGACATAATATAAAAGAATCTCAATTCGACTCCAGCACCTCTTGAAACATCAAGTGCGCGGGTTTTCGAGTTTATTCTAATGTACCCCCGTTTTTTTATTACGTAATATAAAGAAACTGGGCGTCGCCAGGGAAGACTTTCATGGGCGTCCCCACTTAAAAAATTTTTAGTATTGGGAGGGTTAATTAATGAAGTACCGTAACCTTATTCATGGGCGTCGCCAGGGGAAGTCTTCCATGGGCGTCGCCACTTTCGGGCCTCTGAAATCGGTCCGATTTAGCTGATGTTGGTGTCGAATTGAGGGTTTTGAAGGTCGGGGAGTTCAAAACGGAAGTTGGATTTTGAATAAATTTTTCATGTGTGGCGTGGTTTAGTTATGTAGTGACATTTTATGGGGTCTAATAATTCATTTTTTGTATCAGCGCAC
>JAAEOJ010000215.1 GCA_024244685.1 Mycoplasma sp. | reverse complement strand
TTTAAAATTTCGCACCTTCTAAATTATCAGCAAAATGATTTTTATTATTTTAACTTTTCCATGAAAATGAAACATTTTGGGCACATTCCCAAATTTGACTATTTGGCTCTATGGTATCTGGAGCATTATTTTCACTTTAAACTTGTTTTAAAACTTTTGAATAAATTGGCCATATCTGCACAAGTTTGGTATATCACATGATGACTTCGACTGAATCCTCATCAAATAAAACCCAAAAAACTGTATTTTTTTTGTAAAAAATTACATTGGGACCATCCCAACTTTTTAGAACTTTTGTATATGCTTTCTACAGCAAATTTTGTAACTTAGTGAATGGGATATGACAATGGATGGAATAAACTTTTTGTGCAAACATTTCGATATCTCAAAATGCTTACTGTTAGGGGGATGGTTGGCCCTTTTGTTAGTGGGATGGTTGACCCTGGTGTTTTTAAAGTTTACAGACCAACCTATTTAAATTTTTTGGACTAATTTTGCATTATTGACAAATCAACACCTATTACCTAACCATTTTCTTTAAAAATATTTCTTTAAAAATAAAAAAATGCAGACAAACCTGTGCAAATTGAAAGAAATACTTTTGCATTATTAGACACCTAGACCTAACAGAAAGTGATTCAAATATTGAAGTAATGCCTATTCAGCCAGAAATGCTGTACTGTAAATAAGCCCGCATATAGCCCCCAGGTGCTAGCATCTCATTAGCAGCTTTTTTCTTCATTCTTCCTAGTGCTTGTCTATGCTTCATCATTACAGAGAGGGGGCTGTACGTGGAGGGGGCTATATGCAGGTAGGGGCTATATGTGGGACTTTAC
>JAAEOJ010000214.1 GCA_024244685.1 Mycoplasma sp. | reverse complement strand
TCGAACACGTCTTCTCGACCGACGTCGTCAACCCCGTTGCCTCCCTGGGTGTCGACTCGTCGGACCCCAGAGGACCCGTGAACTTCGACGGGGCGTAGAGCCCGACCCATCAGCGCTTGTTCTTGTCGGAGCGCAGTCCCTCGCCGTGGCTCGAGTTCGAGTCGGGACCTGGTGCGACGGTCTGAGAGGGGACCGTGCGAGTCGTGCTCGGATCCTGATTCTTGACGTCTTCCTGGGGGTTCTGCATCTGAGTGACCTCCTAGTGGTCGGTGGTGACAGGATAACCATGTTCGGACCCCTGAGTCATGCAAGGGTCAGGTCGGGGTTCCTTGTCGCACCCCGCCTTGGCGTTCTCCTCGTAGTTGCATCTGGGGTTGACGGAGTCTGCCCATGAGGTTTCCGAGGTTCGCTGCTCCCGGCATCGAGTCTTCGGGAGAGGGGATCGAGGCCATACCTTCGGCTGCGAGTCCTGGCATTGCTTCGGGTCCCGGGACGGCTCCTTGAGCCTGTTCGGCCATCGCTTCCATCTGTGCCTGCTGACGTTGCTGGATGGCGGCCTGTACTTCGTCCCAGGCTTCGTCGAGGTCTTTGCGGTCGGTGAGAACGAGGCGTCGAAGCAGAGCGATGTCTCCCCCCGTCATGGGGGATTCGGGGTTGGCAGCATCGGTTTGGACTTTGGAGAGGAACGCTGCCTCGAGTGCTTCGGAGGTGATGCGGTCCTGTTCGTGTTCGACGTCGGTAATCATGGGGTCGACTTCCATGGCGCTTTCCTTGGAGAGCGTCCCCATCCCCACTCGCTGTCCTGTGAGGATCATCAGCGAGTTCTCGTCTGCCCCAGCGTATGCGTAGGAGACCTGAGTCTCGTCGGTGTCGAAGATGTCGTTGGGGGTGTATTCGAGGAGACCTCGGTTCTTGCCCCACGACACGTAGAAGCTCTTGGATTCGCCCCCGAAGTACTCGCGGTCGATGGCGATAGCAATTCTGTTCTCTTCTTGCATCGACAACGCCAGGATCTCCTGGTGTTCCTGGATGGGGTAGTCGACGGCAGCTCCCATGACCTGAGCGCCTCGCTTGCCTGTGCGGACGTTGGTGCCTCCGTAGCCCCCGTACTCGGCGGGGATCGAGGCTGTGGATCTCTGCCCGTATTCGAGGCGGTCCATGGCTTGGTTGGTTTGGAACTGTGGGTCGACCCCGAACCTTTGAATCTGTCCTCCGTGGATGATCCCTGGTTGGCCTGTCATGGGATTGGGAATGTCTTCGACGTCGGCTCGTTCGTTGGGGGAGTCGACTATCCAGGTCTCTTGGAAGATGCCCTTGAATGTTGCCTGCACCGAGAGTGCCATGAGCATGGCTTCGGTCTGGTACATGCCCAGGATCCCGTCGAACTGTCCTCTTGGTCCGTTCAGGTTGATGCGCTTGGGCATCACAACGGGACAGACTCCCGTGCGGTTGGCGATGCTGTCGAGGGTGACGACCTGTCCTGTCTCGGGGACGGGGGCACGGTCGTACCCACCGTGGGACCCTTCTGGCGGGCGTCCCAGGACGAGGGTGGTGAACTGTTCTGCGTCGTAGTACTCCAGAACGGTGTAGAGGTCTTCTGTCCCGTAGTGCTCGCCCTTGTAGAGACGCTTGTACTGCTCTTCCCAGCGATCCTTGATCCACGCCCCCGAGCGTTGCGTGGTGAAGATGCAATCGGTGGGGCGCAGGTCGTCGCTCTCCCCCCATTCGGAGGGGTAGGCGGACATGGGGTTGCGCACGTGCCAGCGAGGCATGTGACGCTGTCCGCACGGTTTGACGATGACGGGTGACGCCGAGAAGCCGAGAAGCTGTCGAGCTCGTTTGCGCAACAGCAAC
>JAAEOJ010000213.1 GCA_024244685.1 Mycoplasma sp. | reverse complement strand
GGGTCCAACTTTTCATGGAATATTGATGTTTAGGACTAGTTTATGTCATATTTGACATTGTATTACAGTAAATTGTTATAAGGGATCATATATAACCGCCTTGCCACATTAATGCTTTCATTATTATTTTTTTGAATATTAATGCCACTTCTGGAAGTAAAGTGTTTCTTAAATCAGTTTTTCGCGCTGATTTCAAATCTGAAATCAAAACTTAAAAATTTGGCGCCAGTTTTTTTTAACGGCATTTGAAATTTTCAATACAAAATTGTGACTTTATAATAAACTTATTTTCAGTTTTTTTTAATCATATATATTAAAAATGGATTTCCAACAAAAAAGTATTCATGCAAATTTTCATAAAAATTGATATTGAAGAAAATTTCCGTCAAGGATCAATAACTACAAATTTATAACTTCCAAATATCAGGATCTAAGAATCTCAGTATTACAAACTTGGGCTTTTTAGAAACCTTATAACCCAAATAGTGTTATAGACTATGTTAAGGGGGCGGAAGGGTCTAAGACATGCTCCTGGACTAAAAATTTCACAAAATTTATTTTTCCAAATTTTTATTGGGGAAAACATTTACTTTGAAATGATTAAAACAATATTCACTTTTCGCATTTATAAAGGGTCTAAAATTACCTTTGATTGCATAAGTTTACCTTTGCTTTTGGCGGTAAATGCAGTAAAAATAAGGTAAATATAACGTGAATTCTGACGTTATTGGGCAATTAGTGACTGGTAGTGACCATTAAATGGGCTATGAGGATTAGACAATGCATAGATAATCAATATATGATCATTAAACTACCAACTTCGGCATATTTAACATTCAAATGATGAAATATGCTATAGAAATGGAATAATTTCTTTATCGCTCCATAACTCGAGACCTTTTATGTGACGTTGATGCAACTTGTAAAGCCTAAGGCTCCGAGACTATCAGTGGAAATTGTGTTGGGTTTTTTTTACCTTATTGATTATGAT
>JAAEOJ010000212.1 GCA_024244685.1 Mycoplasma sp. | reverse complement strand
GACAGCCAAATATTTTGTGTGGGAAATTTTTGAATATTGATCGGTAGACATTTGCAAACATATTCAGCTTCTGAGATAGTTTGCAGTGGGAGAAACTTTCAAGCAATGTAGCAGAAGATATATAAGCATCTCAGAAGCTGAATATGTTTCCAAATGTCTACCGATCAATATTCAAAAATTTCCCTCACAAAATATTTGGCTGTCTTCCAATAATTTGTTATTCCCTTCTTTTATTTATTTCTTAAAAACATATTGGCCTTTTTTATGGCCTTTGGGCATTTTTCTCTGTAATTCCCGTCTTTTTTGAGAACAAAACAAATAACGTAGAATTCGGTGGTCATAAATGATCGATCGAACTCCAAATCGGTGCTCGAATCGTCGAAACCAGAGGACACCGAAGGCTTCCCACTGTTTTTACACAGTCAACATCACATTTGGTGCTGCTCTGGCTAAAAAAACGGCATGAATCGTCGATACATCCAAATCTGCTGCCGATCGGATACGGATTCGGTGCTCGAATCGTCGAAGCCAAAGGTCGTGGAAGGTGTCCTACGATTTGCACACAGTCGACATCACATTTGGTGCCCCTCTGGTTCTAAAAACGGCATGAATCGTCGATAAATCCAAATCTACTGCTGATTGGATGCCGATTCGGTCCTCGAATCGCCGGAGCCAGACATCGTAGGACGTCCCCGACTGTTTGCACATCATCATCATCTTATTTGGTGTCTGTCTGGCTGAAAAAATGGAATAAATCGTCAGTAGATGTGTCTGCCGATCGGATCCGGTCTATCCGACCCGAATTCGGGTCCGAATCGTCGGAGCTAAGAATCACCGAATATTTTATACTGCTGAGAATTGTTCAACGTCTCATTCCGTGCCTCTCTGACCGAAAAAAGCACGACGATCTGCAATAAATTACTCTGGCGATCGACTTTTTGTCTATAATTTTGACGAAAATCGCCGTACCGGAGGAACGAAGACGAAATTCGAAAAACAAAAAATTGCCCCTCGAGAGAATGTTATGGAGTATCTCCATGCCAAATTTCAGCTCTCTAGCTATCTCCAGTATGCCGTACCCTCGATGCAACGGTCGATTTTAATTTTCCCATACATAAGAGCCAAAAATCGGACGTTTTGGACCGTAGCTCGAGAACGAAGTCGAAATTCAAAAATTCACGGACGAGCATTCTAGCGATGCATAAAACGCCTCTCTACGTTTTGTCTGTGTTGCGGTAGCTGCGGTGGAAGTATCCGGAGGAGAAAGT
>JAAEOJ010000211.1 GCA_024244685.1 Mycoplasma sp. | reverse complement strand
GAACTCGGTGTCCAGCAGTTTCGCTATGAAGAAATCGGTGATCGCCCATACCTAAGGCTAGCCAGTTGTATTACAAGATGTTTTGATATGTTGTCACGTATGTTCCAACATAGGGGGGGAATATGGTATGATCATAGTAATACAATGTGCGTGCGGTTGTTTGTTATATTCATTCTTGTTCGGTTTGGTGCTCTAAGTCAGTTGCTCTCTCTCGTAGGAGTTCGTGTGTTTTATAGTAAACAACATTTGCTTTCTCGGAACGATAACAACAATAGATGACTCGAGTAGTAGCGCCCTCGAACACATCAATGGCGATGCCTCATAGATTCTGTGCGACAATCGGCAATTCGGACTATGCAGCTCTCAACGTTTCGACTGAAAGACTTCGACCCTGCGGCATACGATTCAACCGGAGTAGGATTAGCTCACGCCAAGGCTCAGCCATTATTTTCTACGGTCGGTTTGGAATTTCTCTTCAGGTTTCCGAGTCCGCGAAAGTTGAACTGCAAGTCTTATCCTCTTCTAAATCTCGACAAACGCTTCAACGTGGTTTTAGCATGTCAACGGAACCCCTCTGGAGGGAGGGATGGATGATGATTTGGAGGAGAAGTCTCGATCGATGTTTGGGAGGGACAGAAAATGGATGTCGGACCCGAAACATCAAATTGCTTCGATTGCGAGAACTCAGAACAG
>JAAEOJ010000210.1 GCA_024244685.1 Mycoplasma sp. | reverse complement strand
TATTAGCTAAACTTTTTCCGAAGGCCAAAGTCAGAATATATTACGAATATATTAGCCAAAAAAAATCAGGAGATTTCTCGATGAACCCTAAAAAATTTCGCCTGCGGCGCAAAATACATACGTTTTTACATTGATTTGGAAAATTCCGTTGTCAAAATATATTAGCTAAATATATTAGCCAAAATTTTTCCGCCTGCGTCGGGCCAAATATATTAGTTTCAAATATATTAGCTAAAATTTTTCCGGAGATTTCTCCGAGAACCCTAAATTTTTCGCCTGCGGCGCAAAATACATTGGTTTTCGCATTGATTTTGGAAATTTCAATGTCAAAATATATTAGCTAAATATATTAGCCAAAAATTTTCCGCCTGCGGCGGCCCAAATATACTAGTTTCAAATATAATCGCTAAAAAATTCCGCGTGCGGCGGGCCAAATATATTATCAAAATTAACAACACCACCCCCTATTACTATAGTAACTTTATCATCGAAATTGAGCATGCGATCTGCAGAGCTTTTGTCTCTTGGAGATCGTTGAATTTACATCGGTAGTCAAACAAAAGTCCGGCCTGACGGGTGGTCAAAATATATTATTGGGAGAGGGTGGAATTAATGGGCGTTCGAAGTTCGCTGTTGGGGGGCTTACGGAGAACTCAGCAAAACCAATATATTATAACTATGTACTTACGCAATTTTATGGCAAAAATGACCAGTTGATTTTAAGGTGTTAAGCTAGAAGGTTGTTCATATCATTATTGCTGACAAAACATAGATATTATATTTTAGAGCTTCTTAAAAAATACATATATGAGTGGATATTTTGGAAAAATGAAACGAACGCTCTACGTATATATACCCGTCTTATACCACACAGCTTTCAGGAAAATATGCGCGTTTTTCGCAAACAAATTGCAAAAATTTGCGAATGAATATCTTAAAAACATCGGTCTGGTGGCCCGATAAATATATCAGAATAGAACATCAAACAAAATCAGCGAATTATTCAAAACACAATTTAAATTCCAAACTAAAATGAAGACTTCATGTTGAAAGCTCTCCATTAGAAATCCAAGATTGTACATCGGGAATATCTCATATACTTCCATCATGTCGTCCGATCAAAATATATAAAACTAGAATCAATGTATAAAAGCAAAAAAACGTCAAACGAATAGTACATATCATAATTTCCTGCTAAGCAGTAGGATTAGATTTTTACGTATTTTTCACTTAGCTTCCATAAAATTATATTTTAGCGTATCAAAAATTCTGGTCTCCCGGCCGGTCAAACGTAAGATAAAAATGTTATCAACTTGAAAAGGCGAAAATATCAAATGAATCCTACAAAACGCCATAATATATGCACACAAAATAAAAACATAGTTTTAATTCATTTTTCCATGTTTTTCTCTCAAAGGTTCCAAAAATTCCATAAAAGAAAATCATATGTAATTCTTAGAGAAAAGAAAAAACAATTGAATTCAAAAATCTTCCGCACATTGGTTTTGAGGAATCTATCGCTTTCGGCACAAGCCTCATCACAAATTTCAATGCGTTCTGACCTGGCAATGGCTGGTGAAATTTTACAAAACTAAATATGTAAAATCGAAACCCCCCAGCGAATCCTACAAAATATCCAGGTATAACTGTGGCTCGATTTTGGAGCATTGTTTACTTCTAAATTGCAAACTTCATAAAAATTTTCTCGCCTGACCGAGGCCGGTCCGAATAGCTGCATAAGAATATTTAAAGTGTCACGATGTAAAATTGAAAGAAAAAATCTAATC
>JAAEOJ010000209.1 GCA_024244685.1 Mycoplasma sp. | reverse complement strand
TTGATCTTTGAAAACTGGTTAGTGACAACAAGAGATGAAACGTGTCTTTTGGGTGCTTTTGAAAGCACGTAAAAGATATTCAAAGAATTTAACTGGAGAGTTTGATTCTGGCTCAGAATGAACGCTGGCGGCGTGCTTAACACATGCAAGTCGAACGAGAAAGGGATTGCTTGCAATCCCGAGTAGAGTGGCGTACGGGTGAGTAACACGTGGATAATCTACCTTTGAGTCCGGGATAACTATTCGAAAGGGTAGCTAATACCGGATGAAGTCAATTTTCCTTCGGGAATTTTGATGAAAGACAGCCTCTGCTTGCAAGCTGTTGTTTGAAGATGAGTCCGCGCACCATTAGTTTGTTGGTGGGGTAACGGCCTACCAAGACTGTGATGGTTAGCTGGTCTGAGAGGATGATCAGCCACACTGGAACTGACACACGGTCCAGACTCCTACGGGAGGCAGCAGTGAGGAATTTTGCGCAATGGGGGAAACCCTGACGCAGCAACGCCGCGTGAGTGAAGAAGGCCCT
>JAAEOJ010000208.1 GCA_024244685.1 Mycoplasma sp. | reverse complement strand
GAAGAATATCTGAAATCGATGAGTCCATCCAATACACAGATCCTGACCCAGTCCTGCGTAATGATTCAGCATTCTTGAATACCTTTGTTGCCAAAATTCTAGATGGTATCCTAAGATTTCCCATGTCCATCTTCATTCGATCACCAACTGCTAGTGTTGCTAGCTTAGCACATTCGGTGCCCACTTCCCTGTTGGGGATTCAGGAATCTGTACCGAATATGATGGAATCTTATCTCAAACTCAAGGTCTTTTAACGCTGAACACACTACCATCATCGGTTTTCAGCAAAATGAATTCAACAGATCGGAAGTGCGCCGCGCAGTGAATGATCGTTAATCCCGGTTGTCGCCGTATCGTTAATTTAACATTTTAACCATGGTTTGTATCGAATATCATGGAATTTTATCTCCAACTCGAGGTTTCTTAACGCTGAACACACTACCATCATCGGTTTTCAGCAAAATGAAATCAACAGCTCAGGAATCTGCAGCACCCTAAATATTCAATAATACTACCTGGACTATTTCAGTAAATTTATCATTGTAACCATGTTTTGTATCGAATATCATGGAATTTTATCTCAAACTCAAGGTCTTTTAACGCTGAACACACTACCATCAGCAGTTTTCAGCAAAATGAAATCAACAGCTCAGGAATCTGCAGCACCCTAAATATTCAATAATACTACCTGGACTATTTCAGTAAATTTATCATTGTAACCATGTTTTGTATCGAAT
>JAAEOJ010000207.1 GCA_024244685.1 Mycoplasma sp. | reverse complement strand
GGACACGATTCGTGGATACACATTATCCGTCACTATCTGAGGGTTATATCCCAGAATTTTTCGATCCCGATATATCCAATCTGCTAATCGATATCCTCGATTTTCTCCCACTTCTCGACGTGTCTGCTCAGCTTGCATTCCTACTTCTTGCCAGGAGTTCAATCCTTCGCTTAAGGTGTCTTCCATCGAATATTCCAGTATTTCCTTCTCATTGGTTACCAGATTCCGCTGACTATGACCCAGGGGGGCTTCCAAAGGGGCAGTTGATAGTATGCGCAGCCCAAAAATTCGTCTGGACTCTTCCGGAGATGCTCCCAACGGATGCATTCCTAATGCCACTGTACACAGAAAATGTCGAGCTTCTATGACATCATGAATATACACCACTGGAGGAAGAAGATGTGGCAGTAGATGTGTCAGCTTCAACAGTTGTGTTTGAACTTTATCCCGTGTGATATCTTCTAAATCCCTAGAATTATAGGAAATCTCCTGTAATACTCCGCCTCGCCAGTGTTGGGATCTTCTTTTAGCCACTCCCATGGTCTCCTGAGCTCTAAAATTGGGGTTGAAATTGCATTCGAACTGAAAAGTAGCAGGAGCTGTAGGATCATGCATTGCTTCCGTCAACTTTTCTTCCCTCAATGGATCGCGTTCCGTCATAATTTGTGTAGCGAAAGTCTGTCGCGCCCATGATTCCAATGCCCGAATCCGAGATCTATTATAAAAATGAGGATACACCAAATTAGGATCTCCTTCTATTCCATTAATCATGAGAGAAGATTGAGCATCTAGCTTTAGCAGTCTTCTGTCTTCCCATTGTGGAACGAAGGGGATATAACTGGTTTGTTGCATTCCCGCTCCTCTCTCCTGACGAATGAATCGCACATGATCCTCCTGAGGAATCACAAAATCTCCTGGCAACGGGTCGATCTGCGGCCACGCCAATTGCTCCGCTCCGGCATAACGCGCTTGGACCAGGATACCTCGAACTTCACCTTGAATGCCTTGATGAGTCTTTGCTCGATCTCCTCGTCGCATTCCTGGATGATGATTTTTCACTTCAAATAATTTCCGAGGGGCTAGCCATTCCATGGATTCTGATGCCGTACCACTATTCGACCTTGCTCGGACAGGATTCGCACGCTTGCTAGACTGGCTAGCTCCGGACTGTGTCAGTCCCCTTGTGCCTCCTCCGCCCACTATGTCGCTAACTCGACAGATCGGTAGTTCCCGTTTCAGCTTGAACTGACTCAATCGTTCTTCTACTTGGGTGAACTGAATCTTAGTGTATAATTGATGAATATCCCAGGTTTCCAACTCCTCTTGCAATGCAGTACCATCCAAAGGATAATGCACGATTTCCTCCAAAATTTGATGGATTTGATACACCACTTCCTGAGTAACTCCTGGATAGGGCTCTAAAGTTTGTTGGATTCTTTGCAAATATTCTTGAG
>JAAEOJ010000206.1 GCA_024244685.1 Mycoplasma sp. | reverse complement strand
TAGTTGCCTTTTGATCAATGACCACACCGTTTTCTAGAACGTTCCAGTTTCCCATTTCATCCTTTTCCACTGTGTACTTTTTGCCCTCGATCTTTTTGTTTTTCACTTTTTCGACCTCCTCAATGTTAATTAAAGTCTAGTCACTTACTTTGTAGGTGTCAAGAAACATTTCATTTATTTTTCATTTTGTTTTGTAGTATGGGTTTAAACCTGCTCTATTTCCTCAACAGTGCCGTTATATTCAATTTTTATTCTCTCGATTCCCTTATGTACATTTAAATCGATATCCCTGTTAGTCATATCAATATAACGGTCTAGCTTATCAAGGGCTTTATCTCTATCGGCTAATTTAAGTGAAACGGTTGGGATTGCGTCCTTCCCATGGTAGCGCCTCTCAATTCCATCAAGTACACAAAGCCACTCAATTGGCACTTGATCCCAGTTCGTAAAACAGGGGTTACCCTGCGGGGTTACAAACATAGTTATATTATAAAAGGCCCTCTTCCATAGGATGTCAAAAAGCTCTTTTTCTAATATGTTCTTTTTCTCGCTCAATGTCTCGGAGATGAATTGACCAAGTGTTTTAATTACTTCCGGTCTCTTCAAAACAAGGCTGGCCGCGGCTGTACAATCGGCGCGGTTATATGTTTTGTTTTCCCTTTTATATTTGCTTATGCACTGGCTAATATATGCCTCGGTTGCGTTGAATCCATTAGTGCAATATTCAGCTAAAAACAACACGTGCATTATACTGATTTTGTCTTTCTCCCAACCGGGAAACATACGCTTTGAAGTTACCTTATTTAGTTTCATTTTTACCTCTATTTATGTCTATTTGTGGTGGTGTTTTTTATGGTCCCTTTTTTACATGTACCTTCTTATGTTTTTAGGGCTTTTTTATGTGTTTTAAATAACTAAATTATACACGTTTTTATTTTTGTTTTCGTACTGTCATGTTTTAGAACGGGGTAGAATAGCCCGTTTTGTACTCTTTTAGGGTATTTTGTGCCGATTTTATGCAATTTATTAGATTATGTTTAAAAGTGACGCTGGTTATGTGATTGTATTTGTATGGGTTTGATTTTTGTCTGGTCTGTCTGTTTAAACCATTTTATTTTATAGATGGGTATATTTTATATATAATTACGTGGTTAATTCTTTACTTTGAAGGTGGTGAAGGGTTACACGCTGTTTTATGTGTTCAGTGCGCTATAATGGCCACTGTGAGGGGATAAGTGCTCACAGTGGCCATTATTATGGTTTAAGCTCTTGCCTATTTTCTCTCTATTTTCCTCAATGCCATTTCATAGCGCTCATCTAGCTCAGTATCTGTTATTGAGCTTTCACCCACTAATGTGGTTGCCCCATTCCTACAAACCAGAATCCCCCAACTATTCGTATAATCCTTATGCATATTTAATCTGACTATTTCAAATTTCTCTTTTCTGTCCATCTCTATACCTCTTTTACTTAATGTTAATAAAAGAATAATCATTAACTTGGTAGGTGTCAAGCAAATGATTATAAAAATTAATAATAATTTATGTCGGCCAACATTTCAGAACTTTGTTTTTCTGTAATCTCTTCGATTTCCATTATGGATACAAAGCCCCTGGATTTTGTCATTTTCCGGCCACACTGAAAATAAAACTTTCCTATTTTTATAGCCTTTTCATAGTATTTTCTTGACCCTATCCAATACTGTATATTAACAGTGGGAAGCTCTTCAATTTCTTTTGCTATTTCGTCGGCACGG
>JAAEOJ010000205.1 GCA_024244685.1 Mycoplasma sp. | reverse complement strand
CGTTCTCTACCAACTAGTACACATAATACAGCATTACCAAATGAAGCAACATTACTTATAGTAATCGACTACCACATCAATATACTAGCTGATAAACAGGATAGACTGTATTACAATTTACAGCCACGTATTATCTTAGATGCTATTACTACTACCGATAAGGTGTCATTACACACATTCGATATGACGTTCAGTAAGCGTCAAGCTAGTAACTATCTCACAGTTGCTAAGGCAGTCCTAGCCACAGTAAATGACAATACCATTGATGTTGGTGTTGACCATAAATCTATTAAACCAGTACCTATTCTGACTACGCCAGCGCATAAGCTAGTACGTAAACCATCCATAGGTATAGAGAGTCTAATCAGCCGTTATTTATAATACATTATTTAACAAAAAATTATTTATCATCCTTTCACATACCATTACTGCGAACGTAAGGTACTTTACCGTCACCTTAACAGTAGAATGGTCCTATCCTAGTACCCACCAATTAAATCGTCTTACACAACCTGTAAGGCGCTTCTCTCCTACCCACATCCTATCCATATCACTATCCATATCACTCTCCCTATCACCATAAATCCACTATTTTGAAAAACGGGTGAGCTATTCGTGACCCTACTCGCGTCCTATACGCATATTCTATTTTCCCCCATGCCCCTGCTTAAATCCCTGACTCAGCCATATATAAATGTTCTCAGTCACAAAAACCAAAGAGATAGTTCGTTCGTTCCTCACTCAGTGTTGTCTAACTTATGATTAGTCTACATTCTGTAGCTAACACAACGGAGATAAACACATGCAAGTATACATACTACAAAAAACTGTTGGTAACACCGTAACTGAAATCTGTTTCACTGCTACGGATAAAGAAGTACGTATCGAAACAGAGTACCATGACTATGAGACTGGTGACCGTCTGTATAATGACACTCCTATGACCATGACTAACGTCGATGCTCGTGAGTACTACAAAACTAGACTGGAATACGGTTACGAAGCCGTTGCTTACCATGAGTCCGCAGACGACGACGCTTAAATCCTTAAACGTGGGTGTAACAGCCCACATAATCAAAACCTTGGAGAGACTTATGTCTTATCAATCAAATAGAGTTAAACGTATTAAACGTAACAGAGTTATCGAAGATGTGTTGTGGTTTGTGGCTTGTGTCGCAGTGACTACGTTGTGTCTATTCATTTTATGTGTAACAATTGGAGCTTAACATGCAATACATTTCTAAAGTAAACAAATCTAAACTTTCATTAACTAACAAAGGTACTAATACCATGACAACTTCAACTAACCAACCTGTACAACAACCTAACATTGATGTTGCTGCTCTAACTACAGCGCTTACTGCTGCTCTCAGTGCTCTACAACCACAACCTGTTGCTGTTAATTATTCAGTGAAACAAACCCACACAGTGTCAACCCCTGTTGATACTTCTAATCAACTTGACTTGGATGCTATTGCCGAAGCTGCTGCTAATGAGCACAACCAAGACGATGTACCATCTGGTCACACCTATGAATTAGACACTGTTTACGATGGTGACACCTACGGGAAGTTCGTATTGGGTGTAATCACACCTCGTAATGCTTTAGGTAAAAAGGTTCAGTTAATACAGTTACGTATTGACAACCGTCTGGTTACCAACTTCCAAATACCAACCCTTGTTAAGTACGGGTTATTAAAAGCCATTGGTCGTGCTATTCAGTACAACGAAGACAACGAACGTACAATGACTCTTAAACGTGCTTACGCTGCTGTTAGTCATCACCAACGTATGACCAGTGCTAAGACATTGACCTTTAATTAAGTCATTTGCTACGCAAACGGTCGCTAGCGCTTCCTAAACATTACGATGTTTTTCTTCTCTGCACCAATCACGGTGCGGAGTAGTTTATTTGGTGCGGTTACCTTACCCGTTGCGCTACGCTTAATGAAATCTATGATTTCTTTTACAAACAGGTCTTTTGCATCAATCAGACAGTTGTGTTGTCTGGTTGGTTAATTAAGACCATTAAAAACACGTGGTGGTACCTTTGTATCACTACCTAATTAAAACCTCATTACGATGCTCCTAAGAGCGTCAAGGATATTAAAAATGTTGATTAAAACACTTCGATTCATGTTAATAGTAATCACTGCTGTAAGCTTATTAACTCTGGTACACGTGGTTAACGCTAAACCTAATACTGTTGTGTTGCCCACAACTACTGAACAGCTGGTTGCTTACAAACGTGGGTATTGTAATCAAATCCACTTCAAACTAACTGAACGGTTACCTACTACCAATATATCAAATACTTTATTACCATACTTTAACCAAGGTGGTAATGATGCTTTCGATGATATTCGTAACATGTCGAAACGCGATATGCGTCTAACGTACATAACTAATTCATGTGTTAAAGACTAACACTACCACTTACAGCATACATAAGTAATTCTAAACTTTATAAACCAAAGGAAATTAAAACATGTCTAAATTAACTCTTGAAAATCAACTACTCGTAAAATTGTTATGTACAACTACGGGTAATGACACAACTACCATAGTGGATTCAGCTATATCCCAACTTAATGATATGATTCATAAAAGTTATTGGGTGCCGAATGCTGGATATAGTAGAGATGAACTGTTTGAGGTACTAGATGCCTTAATCGAACTTAAAGAGATGGAAGACTGCTCTAAGTAAGCTCCTGTACAAAGAATTAAGGGTATCCAACTGTACTAGTAATACGGTAGGTACCCTTTACCATTAAACAAGCTTATATTAGCGTACAGAGGTTCATTCATGATTAACCTAATACTATACATGTTCGAGTTGTCTTGTAAAGCACTGAACGTGTTGTTAACAATCCTATTACTTCCCGTAGTGGTAATAGCGTACCCAGTAAGACTGTATCGAATCCGTGCTATTAAACAAGAGATAGAACGTGCTAAACGGTATGACCCTGAAATCCTGTCGAAAGAACTTGCTGACCAAATTATGCAAGAACGTTCTGAACGGAAGTCAAGACAGGACACCAGAGGGGACTGGTAAACACCCTAAAACAAGTTATTGTATTAACGTAATACGATTGCTTAACCTAAACAATTAGAGTGCTCAGAATGGCTCCTATAGAGTCTATTGCTTTAGCTCCGTCACTTAATATACGGGCATGGCGCATAACTGTGGAGGCTACGCCCTGTTACAAACCGAAGTGATTCCTGTCATTCGTACATCATGCGTATAGTCGGTAATTAGAAGAAACCGAAACTACAGCTTTAATAAATTACAAACCAAGGACACATAATGAAAAACCGTAAATTAAAAACTAAGCGACAGCTCAAACAAAGAGCTAAATGGTTATGGTTAAAACAACCAAAGCCAGCTACAGTACGCCCTTAGAGGTGTACACGCTACTACCTACTTATGGTAGAAACCAAATACAAAGTTG
>JAAEOJ010000204.1 GCA_024244685.1 Mycoplasma sp. | reverse complement strand
TTCGTCGGAGCTGTTCGGAGTATTCTAAAGTATAGACAGAGGTCAAAACGATTGGGACGTTTTTTGAAAATAATTTTTGATACAGGCACCGTAGACCCATACATGTAAATATCAATATGATCCGGGGAGCGAGCCCGATCCTAATCGAAAAACAAATTTTTTTGAAAATACCGAAAAAAAATTAAAATTTTAATTAATTAGCTAATTAAAAAATCGACTTTTTTTAGAAAGCTTAAATCAAAAATCCCGTTCCACGAGTATATTCCTTAGGTCTCTGCGAATCGAATGATATATACATGTCCGGGTATCGCACCACATGGTAAAGTTTTATGCTCGGAAATCGATCGACGATTTTTGCAAAAACAGCAAAAAACGCAAAAAAGGTGCCAGGGGGGGGGGGTCGCTTTCATCAGTGGTGCGTCGAATCGCGTTCCCGCTCCCGCGGCACAACTAACTTTGGGGCGCTGAGTCGAATGGCGTTGGAATTTTTGCGCTACAGTTCGTCGTTATCGGGGTCCGAATCCGAATTCAGGTTTTCGAAAATCGCCGATTCGGCCCCACCGTAGGTTAAATTCGGCGAAGTCGCTGAACAAAAATTGC
>JAAEOJ010000203.1 GCA_024244685.1 Mycoplasma sp. | reverse complement strand
TTTATTACCAATCATAATTCCTCCAATACTATTGTTACAGTAATTCATTTTAGCAAGATAATGTTATTGATTAATTCCCTTTTAATTCGTGTATGCTATATCTATTATTTAATTATTATTAGGATTAAGTTCTCCATTATATTTTCTAAATATATAAAAAGTCGATAAATTATTAATAAGTGGATTTAATTGAGGAAATAATTCATAAATACCTTAAACATAATATTTTTCCTTAATTCAATAATACTACTAAACATAAAGGAAATAAAAAGATGAGCTGAAAATAATTCAATTCCAATTCAACTAAATTAATACTAGTAATAACTCTAGTAAATCCAATATTTTAGTTTGACCAAATTAAATAAAACAATAATACCAAATATAAGTTTCTTAATAAAAAGCACTTGATAATTGACAATAAATAAGAATACCATAAATTTACACTATCTTAATTCAAACAGTAGAAATATTACCTATTAATTCCTCTTATCTTAAATTAATAAATGTAAAATAAAGAATAAGAGATCAAAATAGTAACAATCATAATAAATATATCATAAAAAGTATCT
>JAAEOJ010000202.1 GCA_024244685.1 Mycoplasma sp. | reverse complement strand
CCACTGAGCATTTGCGGAGTATCTTTGGTCAGCATGTGATACAGTTGGGCTACACAGAACCCGTACACATGTAAATCTGCCAAAATTGCTGCTCCACTAAACACTTCTTTCACTCGTCCACTGTCATCAATAGAGAAAAATTCTGCTGGATTCATACGCTTCCCTATCTCGTCCGCTGAATCAATATTGTCGAATAGACTCAAAAATGGTTGGACTTCCGGCATGAGCAAATTGTCCCTCAGCGTTGTAGCGACTGTTCTCCATTCCGCACAATAGAAATATTTCTTTGTGGAATGACCTTCGAAATAGTGAGGTTGATATCTGGGATGAACTTTTTTGTAACTTCGGCTAATAGTGATATCCCGTTGCAGATCATCTTCCAAATAACGCGCTTCCCAATAGTCCACGTCCAGATATCCTCCTGGCGGCATCTGAATATCTTCCGCTGCTTCCACTCGTCTCTGCGACTGCTCCGTCAATTCTGAGGCCAAGGGATAATTACCTCCGGTATTGAGCAGATCCACCTTTCGTTTTGAATTGTCATCTGATTCTTCCTGACTCAATGAAAACTGTAACTCCTCATCGAATTCAAAACTGCATTCATCCAGTAATGCAATGAACTCCGGCTTCAACTGTACTGACGGATCAGGTGCACCCAACGCCTGCCTTCGCTCTTCCTCCATCTGTGGACTCGACCGACATTCCCAATGATCACTTCTCATTTTGTGTCGAATCAGATCTGCATTGCCCAAATACGGTTGGAACATCATCTTCGGAGCCCCGGGAGCAGAAAATAATCCTTCCAAAACCATCGGAGGTATGCAGTCCTGTTTCAGCATCTTGTTAGTCGCTCGATCCCTCCGAGAATCTCCACTTCGATCGTAATAATGAGGATATCCAATACACAATGGCTTCAAATCTATCAATTCTTCTCTCGATAGGATAGTCGGCATGGGGATAGTCGGAAGCTGATCCTTTGTAGGCTTCTGCGGCATATATTGATGAATGTCCACATACGATTCCTCCCTCTGCATGAGTTGTTCGCAAGCTCTCCGATTTTTCCCATGT
>JAAEOJ010000201.1 GCA_024244685.1 Mycoplasma sp. | reverse complement strand
CATATTAGAAAATTTCTAGGCTAAAAAATTAGATATCACACGTCTTAATAGCATTTGTAGTCTTTGAGATAATTGAGTCGCAAGCAGTAATTTTTGGTGATTTTGCCGTAAAAAAGGCAAATTCTATAATATACGGTATCTATTATCATCAACCATTTGAATACTGTTTGTCCAAATTCTTATTGTAATACCATTTTTCATATCAGGAGAGCTTCTAGATTAATAATATAACAATGAAATTTAAGTTCAATCACATTTTTATCTCTTTAAGGGCAATATAAAATTAAAATGCACTATTTTAGTAACATTTGACCTTCAGGGTGACCTTTAGAGGTCAAGGAGTAGTTTTTCAAAAAAAAATAATGGTTTCATTGGATTCCTTGGACCCAAAAACCCCTTAAAAGTGGTATCATCTACTATTCTGACATTTCTAGTTTTTTTCAAGATGGCCGCCGCCGCCATCTTGAATTACGAAAAAGCCAGAATTTTGACAGCTAGAGACTCTTTGGAATTGGATTCTATACATATTCAGGTACATTTCCACAAATTTCCAGCTTTCTACAATATTTTTCTATTTCAAAGTCTAATACTCTTGGACTATATGTAGTTGCATTTATTTAAGCAAAAAATAAGCCCTCGCTAATACATGCATCTTATCATATGATACCGTGGTTGT
>JAAEOJ010000200.1 GCA_024244685.1 Mycoplasma sp. | reverse complement strand
TCTGAAGGCGGCATTATCATGTCTTCTGGTGATATAAGCCGAGAGCAAGCAGCAATGCCTGTTGGTAAGCTTTTAAAGATTGGGCCAACTGCCTATAAAAACCATGATTCAGGTATTAATACTGCTGAAGAATACGGTATTTCTGTCGGTGATCATGTTCAATTCCCTAGCCATGTTTACATGAAAGTCGCTGGGGCAAAATCAAACCTAGTCTATATTTGTGACTATGATATTAAAGCGAAGGTAAATCTATAATGAGTGATTCAACCGCAGCACAAGAGAGTGCAGAAGTAGAAAACCAAGAAGTAGCCGAGCAAGAGCAGCCAGTTACTACTGAAGAAAAAGAATTACCGCAAGTCAGCGCAGCACAAGCGAAAGCTTTAACTAAAGGCTGGCAAACTAAAGAAGATTGGACTGCTTCAGGTAAAGACCCTGAAGAATGGATTAGCGCCTCACACTTTAATAAAAACGGTGAGTTGTTTAGCCAAATGCAAAACCTTAAGCATGGCATGAAGCAGCAAGACAAGCGCATTCAAGACAACAATGTTTATTGGCAAGGTCAATTACAAATTCAGCGTG
>JAAEOJ010000199.1 GCA_024244685.1 Mycoplasma sp. | reverse complement strand
TAAGGTGCACTGTTGCACCTTGTAATCTGTTGTACCTGAAATTTAAAAAATGAGAAAAATTATGACTGTTAAATATGATCTGATAAGACTGTCTCAACGGACAAAAAAACGTATCGCCCGAATATCCGATAAGCTTCATGGAGCTTTCCCTGACATTGAAACAATAATAATCTGCAGAGCACCGGGAGTTAAGAAGGCTGTTGAGTTTGACGATTTTGAACTCTTTATCTTTTTCGATACAAAAAAGATGGGAGAGGCTGACTCTTTTTGCACCGGTATGGGATATGAGAAAGTAGAAAGGACATTTCCCTCCGATCACGAACTTCTCTCTCAGTTCTATAAGAACGTGACACCGGAGCTTGAGAGTGATTATCAGGATTTCCTGAACCGGAACATGCACTATTTCGAGTTCACCGGAACGCCTGAAGATTTCCCGGGAATTATCGCAGTGATCCCGTCCCGGATGAAAGATGATAACAAGAGTTTCTGCAAGTTCTGTCTCACGAAGACCTATGACAGAGGATATCTGATCTACAGATC
>JAAEOJ010000198.1 GCA_024244685.1 Mycoplasma sp. | reverse complement strand
GTGCTTGTGTGGCTGTAGATAACGATATACTTTCTTCAGGCTACCCGCAAAAACGGCTAAATCTCGTTTTTTCTCAAATAGCTCTGGCTCATCAATTTGCACTATCTGGAACGAGGCCTCTTCTTCATCGATTGTTTTGATCTCAACAACTTTAGACACTCCCGTAAAAAATATCTGCTCAAAATCCTTTGCAAAGAGTATTAACCCAACACCTTTAGTAAATTTGGGTTGTGCAGGCCCAACTTTGGTCTCAAAGGAACCATGAAATCATTTTTTCGAATATTGTTTTTAGATTGAGATTCACTTTTATTCCGAAAATTTCAATAAAATCTTAGGGTGGCGGAGCTGTACTGATATTTGTTCAAACAATAGAAAATTGAAAATTTCACACACGAAAATATGTTTTATGTAGTTTCTTAGAAAAAAATCCGAGCTCCCCAACTCCTCCAGGGAAAAAGATACGCCGTCCGGAAGTCCGACTCATATGCATGTTCTGTCAGTGAGAAACGCAGACATCAACCATTTCAAACGTCAATTGCTCAAAACTTTTCAAATGCATGGTCGTGAATTCGGAGTACAAAAAGTCGATTTCTGGAAAGATGGCAGTTTAAATTTTTCTAATTTTTTAGTATGTTGTGAGGCATGCTGAGCGCATTAGAAAAATACAATAAAATATATAGACTTCCCAACAAAAAAAAAAGATAATAGTGATTTTATGTTTTTCGCGATTATCTTTTTTTTTTTTTGGTTGGGAAGTCAATATATTTTATTGTGTTTT
>JAAEOJ010000197.1 GCA_024244685.1 Mycoplasma sp. | reverse complement strand
TTCTTGTATTCTTGTAATTTTCGGCCGAAACAAACAACCCTAATTTGGTCAAATACTACTGTAGATAGGGAATTTTAATTTATGGGACATTTTTTGTACTATTTTTAGCTAAATATCAAGACAAACCCCGATAAAATGACACAAATTGTATGGGAGCAGTGATTTTTTGTTCTATTAAATAATCCAACGTAATGAGATTAATTGTATATTCCATGTATATTTTGAAAGTCCATAAAACATTAAATAATTATCCCATATATAAAAACTTTACCATTTTTAGAAAGCTAAAGTCCTAAATTTTCATAATATATTACCAAAATTGAGATTGAACTTCATTATGATACCGAAAAGGGGCGCTAACCCCGAAAAAGGTAAAAAATTAACAATAATTGACCTTTAGGTGACCTTTAAGGCTAAAGTTGACCTTTGATCACCAAAATTACTTTTCCATTCGATTCCTTGACCCCAAAAAATCCCGTATAAGAGGTATAATTTATAATTTTGCTATTTTCCATATTTTTAAGCTGATTTATATATATAGCATA
>JAAEOJ010000196.1 GCA_024244685.1 Mycoplasma sp. | reverse complement strand
TAAATAATTTAGAGACTGATTAACAACGGTAGATATGGGCTAGAGTAATAACATATAAAACCAAACTGAGTATAAAAAACTATAGACCTCTGGTGAGAAATCAAATAAGTTTGTACTTCAGGTTGTGCCAAAATAACTATTACAGTTTGAATAAGTTTTTAACAAAAAATGTATAAAATTGCTCGCTTGGTACCGTCAACTGTCCAAGAATATAGGTATAATACAAACAGTACGTTAGACAACGTAACGGGCTTAAAATGCCGAATAGTAGTATGAAAATTGGAATAAAGTTTTCAGTACAAAACACAAAAACTAAGCAAAGTGTATTAAAAAAGAATAGAAAGTACCTAAAAAATTTACTCGCCTGTTTTATCTGTTAAGTTTAGTAGCCTATATTCATGGACAGTTGACGGTACCGAGCGAGCAATTTTATACATTTTTTGTTAAAAACATATTCAAACTATTATAGTTATTTTGGCACAACCTGAAGTACAAACCTAAGATTTTTAAAAATTCCATCTTGTTGCCCGTTAAGCTTTAAAAAATATTCTTGAAGCCTCATTATTTTATTAATAAATATAATTACATCTGTTTAAAAATTTAATATGCAAACAATAAAAAAATTAAAAAATTTAACACGTTATTAAGTAAACGTTTAAAGCACCTACAGAAAATTTTATTTGCTTTGTTAAATCAAACTAGAGATTGCTTTATATTAAACAGAGCCTTAAATTTCATAGAATGCTTCAACTGT
>JAAEOJ010000195.1 GCA_024244685.1 Mycoplasma sp. | reverse complement strand
GCACTCAATTTTGAAAAATCCTAAAATATGTCAAGTTGATGTACTCACTTTTACAAAGCGCTACACTGAGTGATAAAAAAATAGGAACATGTTTTTATGTTTCCCACACACTTTGGGACACTCATAGGAACATTTCCAGAAAAAAATGGAAGTCGACTACCTACTTTGGTAGGGGTCGATTTGGTCAGACCACCTGAAAATATATGGCAACTCAATTTTGAAAAATCCCAATATCTGAGATTTGGCGTCCCAAAAAGTGATTTATATAGTAAAATATGTCACTTTCTAGGGGGGGGGGTACCCCAAAAAATTTCCGACCATCGTAATCAGCATATTTGTATACCCTATTGAGCATAAGATCACTGGAAATACCCTAAGTGTTCATTCAGGAGGTCACAAAATGTATCTGAGATCCCTCTCTCTCACATACGCACACACATGTCGGTTTTTCATTTTTGTGTCTGAAATCTGAAAAAATGACCATTTATAAGAGGAAAATGAAATTTTTTGTCTCAAAAATGTTTGAAAATATGTGCTACTAGGTTTTCATGGGTGCTGATCACGAAAAACGCCATAAAAATGGCCACACTCCGGTCGCCGGTCGATTTTCGCGAAATTTGTCGATTTTTCATTTTTTTTTTCCTAAGGTGTCGATTTTTCATTTTTTTTTTTTCCAGCCTACATATATTTATATTTTTATTTGTGAAAAAAATCATTTTCCTCTTATAAATGGTCATTTTTTCAGATTTCAGACACAAAAATGAAAAACCGACATGTGTGCGTATGTG
>JAAEOJ010000194.1 GCA_024244685.1 Mycoplasma sp. | reverse complement strand
TTTGAAGTCTGTTATGCAAGTATTTGAAGTCATTCTGCAATTCATTTGAAGTGTTTAACTTTAATTTTTTTAAGTTTAGTCTTGAACTGCATGCTGAAGTACAAAATTTCCTATACTAATCCACAAATGCAAAAATACAATTCCTAATCAAAATACAACATACTGGCTTAGTAAATTCAATATAATCTACCAATGCTGATAACAAAAACAATAACGCACAACAATAATGCACAATAAACAGTGTCTGCTAAAACAATAATATGATTCGGTATGACCTATCTCTATAATCATTTAAAGAGTAACAATATTGTATTTCAAACCATTCTTACATCTTCTACTGGGCTTGAGCATCGACTTTCTTTCTGGTCATCGCTAATTTTCTGTCGATTGGCATCTCAGCCACAACCATGAGTCATGTCAGCCCCCTATAACATTGTCATTCTAAGTTGTAATGACGCATCATACTGCATTGGACATGCATAACTGTACTGTACTGTACTGTACTGTACTGTACCGTACTGTACTGTACTGTACTGTACTGTACTGTACTGTACTGTACTGTACTGTACTGTACTGTACTGTACTGTACTGTACTGTACTGTACTGTACTGTACTGTACTGTACTGTACTGTACTGTACTGTACTGTACTG
>JAAEOJ010000193.1 GCA_024244685.1 Mycoplasma sp. | reverse complement strand
TAAGGTTATTACGGCTAAGCCTAGCTTGTCGTTTGTTCCTAATGTATAAACCGGTTCTAAAGCTGAGGCATCACTAAAACTACCATCGCCCGATGTTGTCCATGCTAAGCTTGCGTAATTTGTTGCATCTGATATACCTGTAAAATCATATGTGTCATATGAACAGATTGTTGCATCACCACCTGCATCTGCTGTTGGTGATGGTGATATAAGTAGATCCATAAAATTGCTTGCATTACCACATGGTAGGTTACCTACCGCGGTCAATGTTAATCGTACTGTAGCTCCTAATTTATCCGTAGCTCCTGGAATATATGTTGCTTTTACTTGATCGGTTGAAGTATCAAAAGTTCCATCACCATCGGTTGCCCAAGATACACTTGCGTAATTCGTGGCACTTGCTCCGCTTAATACATAATTCTCATCGGAACACACACCATCATCTGAACCAGCTATTGCTGTGGCTGATGGCTCCACTGTTAAATCCATTGTGGCTAATGCATCTGTACAAGTTGCGTTGCCTACTGCGCGTAAGGTTAAGTTTATTACGGCTAAGGCTAGCTTGTAGTTTGTTGCTAATGTATAAACCGGTTCTAAAGCTGAGGCATCGCTAAAACTCACATCGCGCGATGTTGTCCATGCTAAGCTTGCGTAATTCGTTGCATCTG
>JAAEOJ010000192.1 GCA_024244685.1 Mycoplasma sp. | reverse complement strand
ATGTTGAAAATCGAAAATGTAGAAAAATCGAAAATGTTGAGGATGGTTCTGATGCCGAATACCAAATAGCTTGATTTTGCGTTGGTTGGCGCGGAGCCGAAGGCGGAGCGGCTGGAGGCCCGAAGGGCCGAATGGCTCGCGCTTGCGCGAGCTAGTTTTTTTATTATCTATTTAAGAACGAATTTTTTGAAAAAAATCAAAAATGAAACTTTCAGGAATAACATAGTTGATGATGGGGAATTCAATTGTCGGGTCGACATTTTCACTTTTTTCGATCATGAATTCGAAATAAAAATTATTTTCATGACGAGTATTTTTTAATATTAAAAAACTATTGTAGTGATTTCCGGTCGAAGCATGACTGTAATGCATGGTTGTATGGTGTTAATGTTTAATATTACAATGTTGTCCCCAGTCTGCTGCATGATCACCATGCGCGATGTCGTTCGGCATGTTTTGAAATTTACCGATCCTAAGGCTCCACCTTAGTAAGTCAAATTTATGAGCCGGAGATTTGAATTGATGTGACGTATACACAACCGGACCAAACAAATTGTTTTCACTTGGTTAATACCCGACACAAGTATTAAAACCAAATCAGGCTGTTCAGGCTCCTTGAGCGAATCAGATACGTGAAGATGATCTTGGACATTGGGAACTTTCTCAAAGGATAATTCGGTAAAATTTAATATTACAATTTTTATACGCGCGCATTCATACGCACGTACATTCATCGCGCTCTGTAAACTATATTTGGTTGAATCCGATTTGAGCCAATTCCACGAGGACAAATCGTGGTTGCATGATTCGATGATGGTATATTCGCTCGGCATTTACCCGATTGGTTAGCTTAATTGCTTTTTAATCATGCACGTAAATTTCAAAGGACACGGATAGTTCTTTCAGACAATGCGGATGATATTATTTAATATTTCAGCATTTTCCGTCAGAATTTAATATCTCATGTCCAAGAAAAATATTGGGCCGATAACTTTAAATTCATATTACATGCATGAATGTAGGATTTGATGACGGGACATTCGGTTGACATTTTGCAGATTGATTAGTTTATTGTTTGTTTTAATCATGAACGCAAATTCAAAGGACATGAATAGTTCATTCAAATGATCCGGGTGTTAATATTTAATATTCCTAAATGTTCCACCAAATTTAATATTAGGATGAGTAATTAAAGATTTAGCGTTGAGTCTGTCGGATTAGTAAGTTGGTTGATTATTTTAATATTGAACGCAAATTCAAAGGACATGAAGAGCTCATTCAAATGATTATCATTATAAATTTGAACATCACAGAATGTTCCGTCAGAATTTAATATTAGGAACGGTAGCCATTCTCGCGTATAAGTAAATATTGAACCGATAGCTTCAAAATT
>JAAEOJ010000191.1 GCA_024244685.1 Mycoplasma sp. | reverse complement strand
TTTTTTCTCTTCCCAAGGATTTTTGGAACCATAGGATTTTTGGAAGGGCGTAGGCTTAAAGGGCCAGGCTTAAAGGGGGTTATGCTCAATGATATGAGGACTGGTTACACTTTTTAATTTTGCCTAAAATCAGGGAGATGTCAAGGAGAATTTTTCCTTTGCTGTGTACTGTTACCCATACATTAAATATATTATATTTCCTTTTATGTTTCAAATCGATGATATATTCTGAAACAATATCTGGTTTGACAATCCGCCGTTCTACGTTGCTTCGATTTAAATTTTATTTTAAATTTAAATTTCGATTTTTTTATCCAAAAATTCAGCAAGAATATAAGGTCGGTATAAGATCGAACATAAAATAGAAACCAGTGGTCACCAAGATATTACATTAATTAATCAGTCCCCAATTAATCAGTCAGTGCAATTTTCAATTTTCAGCTGATGCGATGTTGACTGCTCTACAAGGCAGGGGGTTTAACTTAAGCGCATTTTATGCGCTCGTAC
>JAAEOJ010000190.1 GCA_024244685.1 Mycoplasma sp. | reverse complement strand
GGTACGGCATACTGAAGATAGCTAGAGAGCTGAAATTTTGCATGGAGATGCTTCATAATACTGTCCCGAGGTACCTTTCTCGGATTTTCGAATTTCTTGTTCGTTCCTCCGGTACGGCGATTTTCGTCGAAATTTTAGCCAAAAAGTCGATCGCCAGGGCATTTTACTGCGGATCGTCATGCTTTTTTCGGTCAGACAAGCACCGAATGAGACGTTGATCACTTCCCAACAGGCCGAAACACCCGGCGATTCTTTGCTTCGGCGATTCGAGCTCAAATTCGGGCTGGATAGGCAGGATCCGATCGGCAGACACATTTACTGACGATTTATTCCGTTTTTTCAGCCAGACGGACACCAAATGAGATGTTGATGATGTACAAACAGTCGGGGACGTCCTACGATCTCTGGCTCCGACGATTCGAGCACCGAATCGGCATCCAATCGGCAGCAAATTTGAACTTATTGGCGATTCATGCCGTTTTTTGGACTGGAGGGACACCAAATATGACATTGATCATGTACAGATGGTTTGACACCTTCTACGACGTCTGGCTTCGACGATTCGAGTATCAGTGTCTGATGCAGCAGATTTGGATTTATCGATGAAGAGATCCAAAATCCAAGTGAAGAGATGCCAATCCACCTGTACCCTGGACAAATGCTGACACCCTGGCCTTGTTCATGAATGAACACAGGAACAAGATCATGCTCCGAAACTTTCCAAACTCAGTGAATATG
>JAAEOJ010000189.1 GCA_024244685.1 Mycoplasma sp. | reverse complement strand
TTGTTGCTGTTACAAAAGCATCTCAATTTTTTCAAACTTTATCACTTGCTCCCAATTGGAATTCATAATGATATCCTTTTTGTTTGGAAGGCTTATTTTTTCATCCTATATGCATTGTATTGCCTTCAAGTTCAAATTTTGAAAGATCTACACTTGTAACATCAACTTCTTGTTTAATACGGAATAAATCTGATGTTGATGTAATATCAGTTTTATTATTTTTGGTTTTGTTAGATGAAAGTGCAAATCCAGGTTTCGGATTTATTCTAACTCATAATTGTCTTTTTGATGGATCTGGGTCAATTTGTTCTGGAAGATCTGAAGAATATTTTCCATCTTTTGATCTAGCAAATTCTATTAATAAACCTGCATTTTCAGCAAAGTCTATAATAGCTTGAATTGGTTTTCATTTTACCTTATTATTATTACCACCATCAGTTTTTACGTCTTTTTTGATTTCTGAAAGCATTGAGTCTGCTGTTGCATCAGGAATAAATTTCAATAATTTTTTGAAAGATGAAAGAGGGAATGATACTTTCTTATCTGTTGAAAGAACTGTGTGTTGAGCAGGTTTTAATTTAACTAATATATTTCCATTTGTTGAAGCTAATCATTTACCTTTTTCTGTTTTTGTACCAGGAACTCATAAATTTTTATTAACATCACTACCATCATACAATTTCATAAGTTCGTCTTTTGTTATTCAATTTTTTCCATTATCAATAGAATATAAGAAATCTGGAGTATATCCTTTAAGAGGAGAATTGTGTTCAACTAAATCAGTTATAGATGTTGTTGTTCCAATTAATTCAGGATTCATATTAATTGGTGAAGTGTCAATATACATAGGGATAGTATCAAAACCAGAGTGTCTTAAAGGAGAGACGCTTCTAGCTCGAGATTCAATAATAAAACCATCTTCTGAAGCAAATTTTAAGTGTTCTAAACTTAATTTTCTGACAGCACCATTTGGTCCTCCGATTAGGAAATATTCATCAGGCATTTTTTTTCATGATAAAATTTCGTCTAAATTTTTAGTATTGTTAGTACTGGTGCCATTATAATGATAAGCACTTATTTGTATTTTTTCTCTTTTGAAACCGTTGTTTTTTATGAAGTTAAATATATTACCTGTTGATCATGACATTGCATGAGTATCACCACTAACACGGAATTCTTTATCAAAAATATCAATTAATTCATTTACTATTTTTTTAGTAATAAGTCTTTTAAAATGACTCAATTTTGAAACATCAAGACTTGTTACAGGGGTCTCGATTGCTTTACCTGTTGCAAATTTTAATTCATAACCAGGATTAGCAACTAATTTTATTTTTAAATCTTTTGCAATTCAAGTAGGCCCATTTTTACCTGTACCTGGAGCTCAAAATAATTCTTTTGCTTTTGTTGCTGTTACAAGAGCATCTCAAGTTTTTCAAACTTTATCACTTGCTCCCAATTGGAATTCATAATGATATCCTTTTTGTTTGGAAGGCTTATTTTTTCATCTTATATGCATTGTATCGCCTTCAAGTTCAAATTTTGAAAGATCTACACTTGTAACATCAACTTCTTGTTTAATACGGAATAAATCTGATGTTGCTGTAATATCAGTTTTATTATTTTGGGTTTTGTTAGATGAAAGTGCAAATCCAGGTTTTGGATTTATTCTAACTCATAATTGTCTTTTTGATGGATCTGGGTCAATTTG
>JAAEOJ010000188.1 GCA_024244685.1 Mycoplasma sp. | reverse complement strand
CCGATCTATATTGATAAGGGAGGGGGTGCAGGTTATATATATATTAAATAAAATTCAGACACTCTCACACACTTACACTCTCACACACACACACTCGCACTCTCCAAGGGAAGAGTGTTTAATACTACCAAGTACATGAGTATCATTTTTTTCGATATCACCATTGTGTTCTACGATGATTTTTCCATTAGAAAAAAATTGTGGTCATCTACACACATCAGGTGTGTCCACAATAAGGGTACGAATAAGGGTGGGGGTTAAATTAGGGACCCTAATTTTCCCAGCAATTTTTTTCACTTTTGTGCACACTCACATTTCACTATATAGGTATCGCACCATATGTCACGAACCATTGGAGTACACAAATTTTTTTCTTCACATATGGAAACTATGTATGTTATAGACCTAGTATAACAATTTTCAGGTCATATAGACATCGGATACCTAAAAATCCACAGGGGGGTGTTAGGTCTCTCACATACACACTCTCCCCCAAAATGGAACCAAAAAGTGAATCTCATCTTTGGCCTCCCAAAATTTCCCTCTCTCGCCCCACTGTGACCTCACCCCTTGAGTATGGG
>JAAEOJ010000187.1 GCA_024244685.1 Mycoplasma sp. | reverse complement strand
TCAAGCCATACCAGCAATAAAATCAGACCTCATAGAGCAAACGCGTGCAAACGAGGCGATTGTAAATTCCGACGCTCTAATGTCGTCCATGATGTTGCACGAGGTGTATGAAGCAAGAATGAAAATGAAAAAATGTGACAAACGGTGTTTTTGTCACATTTTTTGTCACATTTTTTGTCACACTCACTTGTCCAGTACTAGTATGTACCTTTGGTAGTGCTCTGTTGTGACATACACCTCACGCAACACCATGGACATGCACAATTAGAGCGTCGGACTTTACAATCGTGTCGTTTGCACAATGAAGTCTGATTTTATTGCTGGTATTGATGGGTGCACAAAGCATCTACTGATCGGATATTCAGGCCTGGGGCACGTCATGCAAATCATGCAAGTAAAAAATGTGACAAAAAATGTGACAAAAAATGTATCAAAAAATGTGACAAAAAATGTGACAAAAAATGTGACAAAAAATGTGACAAAATTAAAATGTTACAAAAAATGTGACAAATCTATTATTTGTCAC
>JAAEOJ010000186.1 GCA_024244685.1 Mycoplasma sp. | reverse complement strand
CTAAATAAAATAACTAGATAATTATTGACTATTTATTGATTATTTATTATTAATTAGACTAATTGATTTTTATTTATCATGCGATAATCTTTTACATGCCTTCTACCCAAATATAATTAATAATTAACCATTCGCTAGTTATATAGAAATTTCTAAGATTAATGATTGATATAAAAATAATTGATTAGTTATAGAGATTTTAATAGAATTCCCAAACATTATCCACTGAGATAGAAGTATATTTTACATTATCTTAGCACCAACTTATTGTTTTTAATAAACAGTCGTTAACTTTTCTTGATTATTTCTTTTAATATTAAATATTTATGTTACACTCTGAATCCAATATACACATAGCTAAAATTCATATTTAATTAGTTGATAATTAATTAATAATAATAAAGAAAATATTGATAATAAGATGACCGAAAAATAACATAAAATTAAACTGTGATTAGAATATAACCTAAGATAATCCACCTATTATTAATAATTACTCCAATATAGATAATTGATATTAAATTAATTCGTTCTAAGGTTAATATAAAAACTAGTTCCTGAATAACACCTATTATCTAATAAAACTGCTGTATTAATAATTATTTGAATGTATACTGGTTTTACTTGAATTAGTTTCGTTCGATTATTTAAAACATAAAATAAAAGGGTAAAAACTTATCCATGACTAAAATAGTTCGACCAAGAATAATCAACATCTAATCTCCACTAAATAAATAACTAAACATTCGGCCGCTGGCCGATTAATAAATAATATTATTGAAGTTTATTAATTAATCCTATATTATTCTATGTTATCTTAATTGGACCTTCTATAGAAATATCATTAATAAATATAAAGAATATTAATTGGGTTGAGTTCGAATTCACTCTCACATTATAATTTTAGGTTTAATAAATTGAAAAATAATAGATAAAAAGTTATCAATAATACAATAATAGTTTTAGCGGTTAGATTTGGAATAGTAAAGAAATAATAAAATAATTAATGGATAACTAATTAGATCAAAATAACCTTAAATGAAAGTAACTAAATTAATAATCGAGAACAGTTGATGATAAATTTAAATCGATTAATCCAATAAATAACTACCAAAAACTCAGTTGATCGAACGGCTTAATTTTGGAATTATTGATGAAAAGGTTAGTAGATGAATAAATAGTAGATAATTAATTAATAGATAATTATTATTAAGTAATTTACAAATAATACCTGCTTAATATATGACATGTCAGTTTTACAATAGGCTATGTTTAAGATATAAGATAATTAAGATATAACCTAATAATTGGAAAGATTAAAATAGTATAAATAATAATTAAGTTCCATTTTAGTAAAATTTCGGCAGTATCAAAATATCTATCGAATAAAATTGAATCTCATAAAAAGAATGGTAATAAATTAATAAGTAATATCTCTAATAAAGATCATGTAATAAGAATAATATAAATAATATTAAATAATATAATAAATAATAATTAATCGCTCGCTAATCAATAATCGTTCGCTAACTAATTAAACATTCGGCCGCTGGCCGATTAATAAATAATTAAGCGCATGCGCTTAATAAAATAATAAAGAAAAGATTTGATCGAGCGAACAATTAATAAATAATTAAGCGCATGCGCTTAATAAATAAATAATTGAGCGATTAGTTAATTATAGTCTTTATTCAGGATTAAATTATTTTAACCCTACCTTATTACAACTTTTTTCCTTTATAAATTGAATTAGTAGAGTTATTAAGTTTCAGATAAATCAAGGTAAATGATTAACAGTCTGTGCTTAAAAAGTTGACTAGGAATAATAACGAATAAATATCGACTAATTATTAATTATTTACTTATTCAAATCCCTGTTATTATAGGTTTTATTACTAATAGATCCTATTAATGATAATGTTGATCGAAACCAATTAGATCCAATAATTATCAACAATCCATACTTTTTATTTAATAACCAATAATCATTCAATTACAATTCAAATTAATCCAACATATTCATTTTATTTTATCTAATATTTCCTTTTAAACCTAACATATTATTTTTATAATAATTCATAATAAATAGAAAGTGTAAAATAGTAATCAACTTTTATTAATCGTGCATGTAATATAGAATATTCTTTTATTAATTAATCAGTATTAAATAATCCTCTCGTACTATTGCAAAATCCACATAATTCTTAATTTATCAATAATAGATAGAATGCAACCTGTCTTTAACGATTTTAACTCAACTCATAGTTCCTTAAAACAGTTGAACAAACTGACTTTTCTATTTAATCCAATAAAAAGTAAGGAAAAAGTCAACATCGATGGACCAAAATTGACGGTAAGATTTGTACTCATGCCATCTATTAGCCTGTTTTCCCTTTAGTTACTTTTCCTATTCTG
>JAAEOJ010000185.1 GCA_024244685.1 Mycoplasma sp. | reverse complement strand
ATTTGTTTGACGGCCGGATTTGGAGCACTTTTTGGCCCAAGGGTCGAAAAAAATATGTTATATAGTTAATTTGCCTAAAAATACCAAAAATCTCAGAATGATAAATTATATATGCTATAAGGGGTTTTTGGGGTCAAGGAATCAGATAAAAAAGTTATTTTGGTGATCAAAGGTCAACTTTGGCCATAAAGGTCACCTAAAGGTCATTTAAGGGTAATTTTCGGGTATATTTCGCGTTTAGCGCCCTTTTTGGTCATTTTATATTCATTGAAACAAATTTCTGAAAACATATTTGTTTTTTTCAGACTTTTTCCTTTCCAAAAATGATAAAGATTTTAATAATCAGATAATTCTTTAATCATTTACGAAATTTCGAAATTTACCGAGTATATAGTATTAATACTTCCATTCTCGATTATTTAATAGAACAAAAAATCACCACGCGAATACTATACGACATATTTTGTTCTGGTTTGTCACATTTTAATACTAAAAATATGACCAAAAACATCCAATAAATTAAAAATATTTATCTACTGTAAAAATTCCCCAAAAAAGTATATATAGATTTTGGCCGAAATATGCTAAATTTTGAGATATTATTTGAT
>JAAEOJ010000184.1 GCA_024244685.1 Mycoplasma sp. | reverse complement strand
CTAACATTCAGAGAATAGTGTGTGTGGTCTAGCATGTAAGTTGCGTTCTAAAACCCAGAGGTGTTATGGTTTTATATTTTGTCAATTTTACAATTCATTCTGCAAGTCTGAGTGAAATGTTGTCAGAGGGTTTCTTCTTGCCAAACTAGTATACTTTTGTTTTTCTTATACACTCAAATAATTCCTTCAGATTACATCTCTGTAATACCAAAGCCATTTCCAATTAAACTACGTTATATGTTTCGAATTTCTCCAGACCCCTCCCCCCCCTCCCGTACAACGTGCAACAAATGTGTAACTTTCGATTTTTGCTTACCCCCTCCCCCCTCCCGTACGGGTACAACAAATGTGTAATTTTCGATTTTCACCGGACCCCCTACCCCCTCCGTACAACATGTACAACATATACATTCTGTTTTCTGTAGACGATATATCAACAAAATTTTCTGTTGTTTCTATATCAACATCTCGAGCGTTAGTCAAAATATTGAGTTTTCCTTTCGAACTATTTAGTTTCAAAATATCTCATATAATATAATACAGGCACAAAATTCTTCTATCATTGAAAATAATGACGTACACGTTACATGAAATAATGTTTTTACTCACACACACACAACAAAATTAGATCCAGATTCGAATGTTAATAGTAACAAAACTAAAAGTATTATCGCCAGGTATATCATGCGTACATGCACTAGGAAACCTCAGAATAAATCAATGTCGACATTTATCACTACAATGTATAAACTGTGAGATAAAAAATGCATGTATTAAACTAAACACCTATGGTTTGGATACAAAAAACACACGCGTGACTCCATATGCACGTGAAAGTCTCTAATTAAATCATGTGTAAACATTGGAATTAAAACAATTGAAATTGCAAAAAATCCATAGTTATAATAAATGTATAATTATGTTTCTAGAAAATATGGAATTTTAAATGGATGAAATAATTATAAATCTAAAATTTTAATAAGAACAATGTTTACAAATAT
>JAAEOJ010000183.1 GCA_024244685.1 Mycoplasma sp. | reverse complement strand
GAAGAAATGCCTTTTTAATATGAACTATACAGACCAATTACACACAATGCCGTTGAAGTAATAGAAAGAACTAAAGTAATTATTAACCGACAATGTAATTAGATAGCCAATGGCGTTTGATGCATTGTTATAAAACGTTTTAATATGACACCAAAAGAGCGAGCTGAAAGTTTATTAGAAAAAATGAGCAAGCAAACTTACAAGTATCAACCTTATGCTGGTGCAAGATACATTGAAGAAGAAGTAGGATATGAAGCAGGAAAAAAATGCGCTTTGCTTGCGGTGGATGTAATACTAAATGATGTAGGAGCAAAAGACTGGGAAGAAGACACTGCCACAAAAACAAACTATTGGCAAGATGTAGAAACGGCTTTAAATGCCCTATAACGGTACTTGTAAAAAAAGTAGCATTTGAAGCGATAAATTTGAATTAATAACTAACATTTAAACAGCGATAGTAGCTAAAAAGACCTTATAACCTGCTATTGTTTTGACATTTTGTTGTAGGGCGTTTTTATTATGAGTAAATTAAATAAAAATAAACTGTACCGAGTAAAAGAAAAAACAGATAGGAAAGGTAGAATCTGCTATAAAGTGCAAGCTGCCGAAAGTAAATGGGATGCTTTTTTTGGCGTTTGGATTGATTACGAAAAAGATAACAATACACTTGATGAAGCTATTGCCCAAATTGAAGCAATTGACGGATTTAAGCTAAAAAAAGAGAAGATAGTACATAAGGAACTAAGGAATTAGACACCCTATCCCGATTTGCTTATGGTTTGAAACCCACTGGAAATCACGAAAATGGAATATAAACAGTGTTATTAACTTTAAAACGGATATAATGAAAACAATTTTTAAATTACTCACAGGACTTTTTTACTTGCCATTCTTAGCAATAGCTTTTATTATGGCAATAATATTATTTATACTTGAAATGACCGTAATGTTTACCTACAATAAAAGTATAGAATGGAAAGAAAAAATGATTATGAACGCAGATACTTGGATTAAAAAACTAAAGTAGTTTT
>JAAEOJ010000182.1 GCA_024244685.1 Mycoplasma sp. | reverse complement strand
TACCATACCATAACTTACCATACCATAACTTACCATACCATATCAATATTTTGACGATTTCGTGCAGTTCAAATGTTTTGGTCAAAAAATTCTAATTTTGACATTTTCAAAATCTGAAATTTTTTAGTCAAAATCTCAATTTTTAGTCAAAAGATGAATTTTCAGTCACAATCATTCAGACGTTTATTCATTTTTCTTAAATGAGAAAATTTGGCTAATTAGACCAATTAGCCAAAAAATCGGCAGAGAAGGTGAAAACCGGCAAAGTGCTTGAACAAATGTTGCTCAGAATGGTCGATTTAGTATGTTTTGACACATCTTGGAAGTCATTTGGTCAATTTTGAAAATTTCAATTTCTCAATGAAGTCCAATCCTTGAAAAGTAGTCTGATTTTTAGATTCGCGCCATTTCACACAGGAGTATTCGTTTGCAATGGGAGAGCATTCAAAAACATTGCTTAAGCCTCTAGTTTGCTCAGTGAAATTTTTGGTTCAATATATTAAGCCTATCGAGATTTATTCAAAAAACAAATTCGTACGCGAATTTTGGGACAC
>JAAEOJ010000181.1 GCA_024244685.1 Mycoplasma sp. | reverse complement strand
TTCTTGTTTAATACGGAATAAATCTGATGTTGCTGTAATATCAGTTTTATTATTTTGGGTTTTGTTAGATGAAAGTGCAAATCCAGGTTTTGGATTTATTCTAACTCATAATTGTCTTTTTGATGGATCTGGGTCAATTTGTTCTGGAAGATCTGAAGAATATTTTCCGTCTTTTGATCTAGCGAATTCTATTAATAAACCTGCATTTTCAGCAAAGTCTATAACAGCTTGAATTGATTTTCAAGTTACTTTATTATTATTACCACCAGAAGTTTTTACGTCTTTTTTGATTTCTTCAAGAATTGAGTCTGCTGTTGCATCAGGAATAAATTTTAATAATTTTTTGAAAGATGAAAGAGGAAATGATACTCTCTTATCTGTTGAAAGAACTGTGTATTTAGCGGGTTTTAATTTAACTAATATATTTCCATTTGTTGAAGCTAATCATTTACCTTTTTCTGTTTTTGTACCAGGAGTTCATAAATTTTTATTAACATCACTACCATCATACA
>JAAEOJ010000180.1 GCA_024244685.1 Mycoplasma sp. | reverse complement strand
TGGTGGTAATAATAATAAAGTAACTTGAAAATCAATTCAAGCTGTTATAGACTTTGCTGAAAATGCAGGTTTATTAATAGAATTTGCTAGATCAAAAGATGGAAAATATTCTTCAGATCTTCCAGAACAACTTGACCCAGATACATCAAAAAGACAATTATGAGTTAGAATAAATCCAAAACCTGGATTTGCACTTTCATCTAACAAAACCCAAAATAATAAAACTGATATTACAAAAACATCAGATTTATTCCGTATTAAACAAGAAGTTGATGTTGTAGGACTCAAATTGTTGTCTTATATTAAAATTAAAGGAAATACGCGGGATATAAAATTTGATGGTTACCCAACTCCTAAAGGAGCTCATTACGAATTCCAACTTGGAGCAACCGATAATGTTTGAAAAACTTGAAAAGATCTTGTAAAAGCAGCAAAAGCAAAAGAATTATTTTGAGCCCCAGGTACAGGTAATAGTGGACCTACTTGAATTGCAAAAGTTTTAAAAGTAAAAATGGTTGCTGATCCTGGTTATGAATTAAAAACTGCAACAGGTATAAGTAACGAAACTGCTGTAGTAACTCGTAATATTTCAGAATTTAAAGACCTTAAAAGAGTCATTTCTAAAAAAATGATAGATGAATTAATTGATATTTTTGATAAAGAATTACATGTTACTGGTGATACTCATGCAATGTCATGATCAACAGGGAATATATTGAACTTCATGAAAAACCATGGTCTAAAAAAAGAAGCAATGTATATTCATATTAATTACAATGGAAAGAGTCAATCAGTTCAAACTAATGAACACATTGATAAGATTTTAAAATGAAAAAAAATGCCTGATAAATATTTCCTAATCGAAACAGGTAATGAAAGAAAATTAAGTTTAAAATTTTTAGACCGTGGTGCAGCAGATGGTTTTATTATTGAATCTTCAGCTAAAAACTCCGCTCCTTTAAATCATACTGGTTTTAATGCTATTCCTATGTATATTGACACTTCACCAATTGATATGCATCCTGAATTAAGTGGAACAACTATAAAATTAGATAATTTAACTCATAAAAGTTCTTCTGTTAAAGGATATACTCCAGATTTCTTATATTCTATTGATAATGGACAACATTGAATAACAAAAGATGAACTTATAAAATTGTATGATGGTAGTGATGCTAATAAAAATTTATGAATTCCTGGTACAAAAACAGAAAAAGGTAAATGAATAGCTTCAACAAATGGAAATATATTAGTTAAATTAAAACCCGCTAAATACACAGTTCTTTCAACAGATAAGCAAGCATCTTTCCCTCTTTCATCTTTAACAAAATTATTAAAATTTATTCCTGATGGAACAGCAGACTCAATGCTTGAAGAAATCAAAAAAGATGTAAAAACTTCTGGTGGTAATAATAATAAAGTAACTTGAAAATCAATTCAAGCTGTTATAGACTTTGCTGAAAATGCAGGTTTATTAATAGAATTTGCTAGATCAAAAGATGGAAAATATTCTTCAGATCTTCCAGAACAACTTGACCCAGA
>JAAEOJ010000179.1 GCA_024244685.1 Mycoplasma sp. | reverse complement strand
TTTATTGCTAAGAATGTAAAATGCGTAAGTATAAAGCCAAAGCGTTACTTGATTAATACGTCTTGCACCAAAGAAGCACTAAAGGCAGCTAAAAAGATTTTAAGCGAAGAAAAGCACGCTGATAGATATAGACCGCTGCCGGTTTTGTTTGTTGAGGTACATAGTGTTTAACCTTTTAAATAACGGGCGCGGCTGTTATGCGTCCCATTTATTTATGTTGTTAGGTTCGCCTGATGACGCAAATCAGAGAGATAAAATGAAAGATACAACATTATTAGATATTGCAGTAAAAATAAATAAAATAGCAAAAAGTGATGGTGTTTACGCTGAAGTTAATCTTAAACCCGACCCAATCAGAACCACACCAAGCAATATGAAGTTATGGGATATAGAGTTAACTTATAATAATTATCACAGAGTAGAGCGATTTAATAATAGTATGCCTATAGGTGATTTTGAGGTTGACCGTATAGCGAGTATTTTACTGAAAGATTTATTTGCTGATTATTTTGACGCTAAACTTGGTTTAGTAACATAACCTTTAGGCTAACCGCGCTTGCGGATTGTAAGCGCAAATATTACAACAAATAAATAAGAGTGACGAAACAATGAAAGATAAAAAACAACCAACTGTAGCAAGTCCGATTGAGCCTGTTGTTAGTTGTGATTTGGG
>JAAEOJ010000178.1 GCA_024244685.1 Mycoplasma sp. | reverse complement strand
CTTCATTTTTGGAAAGTATGTATGTTATAGACCTAGTATACCAATTTTCAGGTCATATAGTCATCGGATACCTAAAAATCCACAGGGGGGTCTTAGGTCTCTCACATACACTCTCTCCTCACCCCCTCCACCAAAAAGTGAACAATTTTCCTGACCTCCCAAAATTTCCCTCTCTCGCCCCACTGTGACCTCACCCCTTGAGTGGTGACATCGAAAAATATTTTTTCTAGGGTAAAAAAGTGCGTAGAATACGATGGTAACATCTAAAAATGCTGAAACGGTGTTTTAAAGGATTTATTGGTGATTTTCTTTCGTAAAATTGGGCCTCAGAGTGCTGGTGAGGAGAGAGAGGGAGAGAGAGAGTGAGGAAAGTGAGTGTCGGAAAAAAAAATCTCAAATTAGTTTACTATACGATCAAAACTATGTGTGTGCCAAAAATTTCTGTCTGAAAACGTCTAGAACGCTCAGAAATGCGATCCCCGCAAAAAATTCGCGATTTCTGAAATTCGCTAGCATTTTTTTTTTTCCAATGAAAGTAGCATTTTTTTTCCACTATAGAACTACACTCATTGAAAAGAATTATTTAATGTTTGTTGTAACATTGGAATATTACATTTTAAATTTAAACAATTTTCATAATTATATGTAATATGATCAGCAGAAGAAAAGAAAGATTCAACGTCTTTTCCAGAGTTGGGAAGCAGAAAAAATTATTCAACGCGCATCGATTTTTCGGAAGTATCCAATTATTCGGAAGTAAGAGACCTCACCCTTACCATAAACTCGCTACTATCTCTGCTCGCATAGCGATTTATGGCTTATTGTGACCGCAAAACACACCTGAACCAGAAATCACAAAAAACAGTGTTTACAATTATTTTTGTGGCCTCTAGCTCAGAATAATATGTCCAAAAATCGATTATTGACAAAAATATCACTTTGAAATTTAGTGCACTCTCACATGGCTAGGTCTCACTTTCGGAAGTATCCAATTATTTTCGACCAAAAATACAGATATATGCCGTTCAGGGTGTGTACAAAACGTTTTTGGATAAGTCGGTCGTGTTATAGAACAGTTACTTTTTATATGGTT
>JAAEOJ010000177.1 GCA_024244685.1 Mycoplasma sp. | reverse complement strand
TATATTCCTGATTTGACTAGGAATGCAATTAAAAAGTCTTTGGACTTTTCCTGCTGGACTATTGAATATCTGTCCCCTCTCCTTTACTGACAGAAGTTTACCATTTGCCGCATATCTTATTTTTTTTGGCATTATCATTCTGCCTCTTCCTCTCCATCTTGTTTCTAGTCTCAGTATATTTTCCTTGATTCCCTCCAGTTGTTGCCAACCATATATAATCATGTAGCGCTCTCTTCTCCTTTCTAAGCTGTACATGTTTAGTTTTTTTAATCTTTCATTGCAATTCAGTTCTTCCAATCCATTTATTTTTTTGTAATTTTTTTTTGTATTTGTTCTATTTTATATATCCATGTTTGTTGTATAGGGGACCACACTATGCAGCAGTATTCTAGTTTTCTTTTGATATAAGTGTTAAACATTCTCATCATTGGCTCTTTCTCCCTAGTACTAAATGTTTTTTTATTAGGATTAGATCTACTGATGGTGTATTATACGACTCAATTTCTGTGTTTTTATTATTCCCATGTACAATTTGTTCAAACTTCTTTGCATTGAACTGCATTTTGTTCTCTTT
>JAAEOJ010000176.1 GCA_024244685.1 Mycoplasma sp. | reverse complement strand
TATTTCCTGATTTGTAAAAAAATCCTCAGACCATTGGTGCACAGTCGTACACAATGTAAAGTTCATTAAATACTGGGGAGTCTAAACCCTACCTTTCCGATATAGTTTAGAAGTGCTTAGCCTATTTTCGTTAATTTTCCCAGGACTGGTTATTCAAAATCTTTCAAATGTCGAAGACGAAACACTTCTAACTTTTTTAGTAAAAAAGTTGTTTTATAAAGTTTGAGAGGATGATTAAAGAGAAAAACTACATTTTTAGCTGTAATCTACATATTTTTACATATTTTTCGATCATTTTATGTAAAAATTATGTTTTATAAGATTTTGAACCAAAATGTACCAAAAAATTGTTTAAACATGTAACAATCAACTAAAAACCTACATACTAGCTTTAATCATCCTCTCAAACTTTATAAAACAACTTTTTTACTAATAATGCTAGAAGTGTTTCGTCTTCGTTATTTTGAAGATTTTGAATACCCGGTCCTGAGAAAATTTACGAAAAAATTCTGATCACTTCTAAACAAAATCACAGAGGGAGGGTTAGATCCCCCTGTATTTAATGTACTTTCCACAATGTCCCACTGTGCATCAATGGGCTGATGATATTTTACAAATCAGGAAATGTGTAGAGTGACCCACCCTTGCATCGGGTAACAATAAC
>JAAEOJ010000175.1 GCA_024244685.1 Mycoplasma sp. | reverse complement strand
CAATAGGATTAACACATCGTGGATTTGGGAATAAAAACTTATTTAACACATTAAAATTAATTAAGAATGGGGGGTTATTGCTATCAGATGCAAGGGTTGGTCCCTCTGCACATTTCCTGATTTGTAAAAAATCATCAGCCCATTGATACACAGTTGGACATTGTGAACATACATTAATTACATGGGGGTCTAAACCCTCCCTCTGCGATTTTGTTTAGAAATAGTCAGAATTTTTTTGTAGATTTTCTCAGAACCGTGTATTAAAAGTCTTCAAAATATCGAAGACGAAACACTTCTAGCATTATTAGTAAAAAAGTTGTTTTATAAAGTTTGAGAGGATGATTAAAGCTAGTATGTAGGTTTTTAGTTGATTTTTACATGTTTAAACATTTTTATGGTACATTTTGGTTCAAAATCTTATAAAACATAATTTTGACATAAAATGATCCAAAAATATGTAAAAATATGTAGAAAACAGCTAAAAATATAGTTTTTCTCTTTAATTATCCTCTCAAACTTTATAAAACAACTTTTTTACTAAAAAAGGTAGAAGT
>JAAEOJ010000174.1 GCA_024244685.1 Mycoplasma sp. | reverse complement strand
CCTGACAAAGAGACAAAGAATGTGTTATATGGCATGAGGTGATGATCCTACATGACGTGGTACTTGGGTAATGGGTACTGAACTAACATAGGTTAGAGAAGGAACCAACAATATTACCCATTCGAGTACCATGAACGTCACTAAATAAGAGATCATCAGCAGCATCATATAACACATGATCTCTTATTTAGATCGAAAGTGGCATCCGAGCGAGGGGGCAGTGAGCACGGACAGCGATTTATACGAGCTCTGGACGGATAAATAGCGTGGAACTGAGTATTCTTGACCGCTCCGGATTGCTCAAAGGGCGAGGAATGACGTCCGACTGCTCCAAAGGAGGGCTCATGAAGGAGCTGCATAGACTCCTAAGAGCTCAATAGTTCCCAAAGCCAATAGTCACAAATCGAGGGGGGGCCCCGGAGGGTCCCCGAGACAGGGGGGGTAGGGGGGAGCCCGTATTGGACCCCATTTTGGACCCAAATGTCACTTTTTGTCAAAAACGTCCTAGAAAAGGGGGGGTCCCCCGGGGTTTGGCCAAACCGAGTCTCGAGGCTAGGGGGGTCAGGGGGGGTCGCAAGATCCCTACCAAAACGACATGCGCTTTTTTGGACCCCAAAAATGACCATTTTTCGATGCATTCCAGATATAGCTTGATAAAGGTGGTCAACATAGATGCAGATAACACCATAACGAGAGTAATATGTGCCGGAATAAGGTCTTGGCGGCTGTCTATACATTGACTTGGGGTTATAAATGCCATTAGAATAGGTGTTGGCGACCTCAATACAATGGTTCGGACCCCATAAAGTAGGTATACGTCATGGATATAGAGGTTATTGGATGGTCATATGCGGTGTATACACTCATCCGGAGGGGTCATGGGGATGACTTGGGGCTATGTCGATAAGCTATCATGGGGTTATAACGATACGAATGAGGTATAGGGTCCATGGAACAACCAATCGGACATGGTATTGGACATCAATCCGGTGGTTATAACGATGATAATGACCTCGGATACATGTCTATGGCACCGGTTTGGATGTATGGATTGGATAACGGACCATTGGATCATCCATTGGACCATTGGATTGAATGAATGACGTGTTATAGGATAGGTCATTGGAATGATAACATCATAATTATGCATGTCATTGGAATGGGGTATTGGATTGAATCATTGACAT
>JAAEOJ010000173.1 GCA_024244685.1 Mycoplasma sp. | reverse complement strand
TAGGTAGGAGGGATGGAGGGTGGATTTTTCTAGAAGGGTGGAGGGAGGGAGGGTGGTTTTTTCTAGAAGGTTGGGGGGATGGAGGGTGGAGTTATCTAGAAGGTTGGAGGGTTGGAGGGTGGAGAAATCTAGAAGGTAGGAGGGATGGAGGGTGGAGAAATCTAGAAGGTAGGAGGGATGGAGGGTGGAGTTATCTAGAAGGTTGTAGGGATGGAGGGTGGAGTTATCTAGAAAGGTTGAGGAATGGAGCATGGATTTATCTAGAAGGTAGGAGGGATGGAGGGTGGAGTTATCTAGAAGGATGGAGGGTGGAGTTATCTAGAAGGTTGGAGGGATGGAGTGTGGAGTTGTCTAGAAGGTTGGAGGGATGGAGGTGGAGTTATCTAGAAGGTTGGAGGGATGGAGGGTGGAGTTACCTAGAAGATTGGAGGGATGAAGGGTGGAGTTATCTAGAAGGTTGGAGGGATGGAGGGTGGAGTTATCTAGAAGGTTGTAGGGATGGAGGGTGGAGTTATCTAGAAAGGTTGAGGGATGGAGCATGGATTTATCTAGAAGGTAGGGGGGATGGAGGGTGGAGTTATCTAGAAGGTAGGAGGGATGGAGGGTGGAGAAATCTAGAAGGTAGGAGGGATGGAGGGTGGAGTTATCTAGAAGG
>JAAEOJ010000172.1 GCA_024244685.1 Mycoplasma sp. | reverse complement strand
CCTTTTTTGGTGCCCCCTCCCCTCGGCTTTTTGTTAATTTTTTTTTTTTTTCTTCGTTGTCCCGTTTGCTCCGTCAGAAGGAAAAAATTACACTTTTTTTTTCCTCTGGTTTTTTTTTTTATTTAAAAAAAAATTAAAAACTATTTTTCATTTTTTATTTTCTAATATTTGTTTTTTTTTACGGACCGTGCGAGAAAACTTCACATTTTAGGGGATGCGCATATCCCCTAAAATGTGAAATTTGCCTGATCTGCAGTGGGAGTCGGGTATTCCACGACAAAATTGCACATTTTAGGGGATGCGCACATTTTAGGGGATGCGTATCGAAGTTGTAGCTTATATTACATTTCATGGCATGCGCGTACGTACGTGACACAAAGACACATGTATCCCCTAAAATGTGCAATTATGTCGTGGAATACCAGAGTCAGACTGTAGATCAGGCAAATTTCACATTTTAGGGGATAGCATTTCACATTTTAGGGGATGAACTTCACATTTTAGGGGATGCGCAGTGTATCCCCTAAAATGTGAAGTTTGCCTGATCTGCAGTGGGGATCAGGTATTCCACGACAAAATTGCACAATTTAGGGGATAAGGCGTCAACTGATTTGGAATGTATAGTTCATGAACGGAACGACGCTGTTATGAGCTACAAGCTTGGTATTATGTAGCATTGAATTCTGTCTGCGCTGGAGACTTCACTGCAGAGCACATCGTTTGCGAGATATTTCATGTCACACGCATATGCACACACACACACACACACACACCGAGAGAGAGGGAGTGAGAGATCGAAAGTTGAATATTGGAAATTTGAGAATCAAAAACTTGAAAAATCGAAATTTGAAAAATCAAAAAATTGAAAATAGAAAATTTGAAAATCGAAAATTTGAAAATTAAAAATCGCTGAAAATCAAAAATTTTGACAATCGAAAATTCGAGAAAATGTCAAAAACAGGAAACATAAAAAAAAAATCAAAAAGAACATGATCATAACGATCTTTTTTACTGATTCTATTTTTAACAACATTTTTTCCATCATATACAAGTCCCGAAGGAGACATGACGCCGGCGTAAGCCGGCGGTACTGAGGCCCGAAGGGCCGAATAGCTCGCGCTTGCGCGAGCTAGTTTTTTTATCTATTTAATTACGGATTTT
>JAAEOJ010000171.1 GCA_024244685.1 Mycoplasma sp. | reverse complement strand
TAAAGGCATTGGGTCAAGTGGAATGCCTACTTTCATTGGATCAATCAGAAGCCATTCCAGCCTCTTTCCAAGTGATGGAAATTGGACCATCAGTCCTTTGTGGACCTGAAATGAAAGCCATGGGACTCATCCTGAATATGGCAACAAGACAAGTGACTTTTAACACTGGTAAAATAGCTCCAATTACTGTAGAACCCTGCTCGGTACATTCTATGTTTCCTTTGGAACACACAATTGCAGTGACAGAGGTTCAGTGTCCTGATTCTGAGGTCCAAGCCCTCCAAGATCGGTTCCCTAAGCTGTTTAGCCCTGGAATTGGCCTGTATACTGGTCCGGAACACAAGATATGTCTCAAACCAGACACCATTCCCCATAGGTCTAGAATGCGTGAAGCCCCATTTGCATTCATAGAAATGGCTAGAGAGGAAATTGAGTCCATGCTCAAAGACGGATTGGTAGAGCATGTAAATCGCAGTGAATGGGTAGCCCTGGTGCATTACGTTAAAAAGCCCGGCAATTTAGTTAGAGTCACTGTGGATTTTTCAACTTGTCTCAATAAAGCAATACAACTGGTCATTCAACTGCTCCCTCATCCTACGGACATTTTCCAGAGTGTTAGAAAAGCAAAATATCTAAGCAAGCTTGACATTGCAAAAGGATATTGGCACATTCCACTACACAAACAATCGAAACCAATCACAGCGTTTTTAACTCCTTCACATGGTTTACTCCAGTTCACTAGATTACTGATGGGGATGATCGATTCTGGAGCCGTTTTCTGCAAAGCCATTGAAGAAACACTCCAAGGATTAAATGGAGTGGAGTCTTATGTCGATGACATTCTGATCTACAGATGGATGTGGAAGGAACATGATAAAAACCTTCATTCAGCTTGTCGACGACTCCAAAATGCAGGTTTCAAGATAAATCTGAGTAAAATCTCCATTTGCAAGCAACCTTTGTCGATGCTGTGATCTATCCTGATGGTCACTCCTGGTGGAATAAAGATTTCGATCGATCCCAAGAAGACAGAAGCAATCGCAAAGACTCCAATTCCGACAACGGTCACTCATGTGAGATATTTCCTTGGCGCTTGCGAGCGTACTCACATTCCATGATTCGCCATGGATTCGGAACCACTTACAAATCTCACATGAAAGAACGTCCCTTTCATCTGGAGCGAGGATTGTCAGTTGGCTTTCGATGCACTCAAATCTTCAATGATCCACACAGCTTATCTCATGCTGTTCGATCTAGAACTTCCTGTTCTTCTTTGTACAGATGCCTCTGATTACAGCCTCAGAGCTTGTCTCTTCATGATTAAAGATGGAGAGCCTCTTCCTGTTTCTTTCACAGCTCAAATGTTGTGTCCGGCAGAGCGCAACTACTCAACTTCAGAAAAGGAAGCCCTTGCTGGAGTTTGGGTGATCGATAAACAGTTCTCGAAATATTTACATGGAATCCACTTCACAATCGAATCCAATCAGTCTAGCTTGATGACTCTTCTGATTCAACATTCTGCTCGAGCTTCTCAGCGGATTCAAATACTATTTCACTACTTGGCATGTCCCCAGAAAAGAAAACTCCATCACAGATTTCCTTTCTCGAATCCATTTCAATTCTGAATTATCGATGAATGGATCTTGATTTATGCTTGATGACAATGACTCCAGCGTGATCATCTGTTCCTTGGATGGAATTCCTCTTTCGGATTTCATTTCTGCTTCAGCTCAGGATGATGATTTGACACAGATCCAATATTTCATCAAAGATGGATTTCCCAAGAAGGCCCAGATCAGACTCTCTCTCTTGCCATACTTCGAACAGCGATACAGGCTGTCTATGGAAGGTGGACTCGTCTTTTTAGGCAATTGTCTGTGTGTTCCAGTTGCACTTCGGCAACGGACACTGTCATTACTCCACATCGGATATTCCGGGATTGTCCATATGCAGCAACAGTATCAACTCCACTATTTCTGGCCTTGAGGATCTACGGAAGTCAAAGGTTTCTGCGAAGAGTGTGCTGCTTGTCATCTTTCAGATTCTGTCAGACCGGCAGAGCCTGTTCCAGTAAGAGCAATTCTGCCTCCTTCTGCTCCCTGGACCAAATTGAGTCTCGACATCACTGGAACATTTGCTGTCATGCCTCATTCAAAGCAATTCATCGTGGTACTGCAGAACTACTTTTCAAAGTACCCCATTTGTTTTTGACGGATTCCATTTCTTCC
>JAAEOJ010000170.1 GCA_024244685.1 Mycoplasma sp. | reverse complement strand
AAGTTTATAAATAGCCATTATTGAACCTCCTTTTTGTCAAAATTAAATAGTGATACTTAATCACACATTAATTTAATTATAACAAAGGAGAAACATGAATAAATTTATTAATTTTTTAATAAAAAACAATTATTCCGAAAATACAATAATCACTTATAAAAATATACTTAAAAAATATGAAAAGGATTGAATTGATATTAGGAATATAAGAAAGAGAATATTAAATTATAAAGAAAGCCCTAATACTGCATGAACTCATTATAATGTTCTATTATCTTTTATGAAATTTAAAAAAGATAAACGGATTGATACTTTAAAAAGTATTAAATTACCACCAATACCAGAAGTATATATGCCTATTTTTACAAAAAGTTTTTTAATAAGCAGAACAAAAGATTTGACAATATATAAAAATGTTGTTATTCGTTTTTTATTTGAGACTGGACTCAGAGCATCTGAATTAAAAAAAATCATTTCTATAAATAACAAAACTTTAATTGTTAAAGGAAAAGGTTCTAAAATAAGAGAGATTTTTCATAATATAGAAACAACTAAATTATTTAATAATTTTAATTACACTGAAAAAACTTTAAGATTATGGGTTAAAGAAGTTTTGGGTAAAAAGTATACTCCTCACTCAATCAGGAGATCTCATGCAACACACATGTTATTAAAAGGAGCAAACCCCAAAACAGTTATGCTTCAACTTGGACATAGTAAAGTAGAAACAACTTATAGATATTTAAAACTTTCTAAAACTAATAACTTAAAGATATATAACAAGTTTTATTAACTTGTTTTTTTCTGTTCAATAATGGCTATTTATAAACTT
>JAAEOJ010000169.1 GCA_024244685.1 Mycoplasma sp. | reverse complement strand
TTAAATGAAATTTACCAGCATAACTTAACGCGTAGATAAATGCCTTTGAATAGAGCAAAACGATACACAATGGAGGGAAAAATGTTACTATACTCAAACTGAATGAAAAAACATGAAAAATTATTGAGTTTACACAATATCGTGTAATATGTATTAATATGGAAATCAAATTATCTGAGTCAGAAAAAATAAAGCTTGAAAAACAGCATAAAAAAGAGAAGAACAGTAAAGTCTGCGATCGTATTAAAGCCGTTTTATTATCATCTGAAGGCTGGACACAACCACAAATCGCTCAAGCTTTGAGAATTAACGAATCAACAGTAGCAACTCACCTTCATGATTATTTTAAGAAAAATAAACTACGAAGCGAAAGTGGCGGTTCAAAAAGTTTATTAACCAAAGAACAAACAGATGAATTGATAATCCATTTAGAAGAGAACACCTATCCAAGCACCAGAGAAATAAGAGCATTAGTCTATTCGGCTTATCAAGTAAAGTACACGCAACAAGGGATGTATGACTGGCTACAAAATAACGGGTTCTCCTATAAGCATCCAAAGGGTGTCCCATTGAAAAATAACACAGATCTTCAGGAAGATTTCAAGAAGAAGTATAATGAGCTTAAAAAGAATTTAGGTGCTAATGAAAAAATATATTTTATAGATAGTGTGCACCCTACTCAGGCTACTAAGATAACATCAGGCTGGATAAAAAAAGGTGTCGAGAAAATGATAGCTACAGTAGCAGGTAGGAAAAGAGTAAACTTGACAGGTGCAATAGATTTAGACAGTATGTCTATTTTTGTAAAGAACTACCAAACAATTGATGGTGAAACTACAATAGATTTTCTAAAATACCTTGATCAATCAACAAAAGACACTGAATTTATTCATTTAATTGCTGATGGGGGCAGAGCGCATACCTGTACAGAAGTAGGGGCATTTCTTGGCATAAAAGATCCTTTTAACAGAAAATACCTAGAGAATAATTACCAGATAAACCTTCCTTCACCAAAAGTAAAACTTTCCGGTAAAATTAAAAAACTACTAAATCAAGTTTTACTCAAAGAGCCTGAGCTATTTACAAACAAGTCAATTCTTGAAGCAAAAGGCCTCACAGCTCAGGTTTTACTTAATTCGTTTAAAAGCTCACCTAAACATCACAAGTTTAAATTACATATTCTTCCTCCATACAGTCCTAACCTTAACCCAATTGAAAGGGTTTGGAAGTTGATGAACGAAAAGGTTAGGAATAATGAAGTTTTCCCTGTTTTTAAAAAATTTAAAGATGCAATCTTTTCATTCTTTAAAAATCAATGGGGAAAAATTCCTATAGATAAATTGAGAAGTCGAATTAATGATAACTTCGAAGAATTCAAACCTGCGTTTTGAAATGGTTTGAGTATAGCGTGTACATACACAACAGTAGATGTTATGCAGCAAAGTAGAATAATGAAATAAAAAAAAATCAAGTGTACTTAAATACAGAAAACCAATGTACTTATTAGTAAATACAACCGATTTCAAAACAAAATCATAAAGTAAAAGAAGATTTGCTGGCTTAGAAACTTCAAGTAATCGGGAGATCG
>JAAEOJ010000168.1 GCA_024244685.1 Mycoplasma sp. | reverse complement strand
GTTATTTATTTCTCATCCTTGTATTTCAATCAAATTTATAGTTTTTAGAGGTTCCCTTTATATATTCTTATCTTACTAAACTTAGACATTTGAAACTAAAAGAAATCACTAACATAAATACTTTTTTTTGTTTAATAAAGTGTTTTAATTTGAAATAAGCGGATGAAGAAAAATGTCATAAATTATAGGTAGTGTCAAAAATTTTATGAAAAAATGGGATAGTAAAGAAAGTAAATAAAAATATAAAACGCAGAAAAATCATAATGGGCTCCGACGGATTTTTTAGTGTCCATTCTCGCCCAAAATTCTTTTTCTGCTTGTAGTAATATCAAACAGAACGAGGTTATACATAAGTTTTGTTTGGAATTTTGTTCTTTGAAAATCTGGTTTAAAAGTTAAGCAGCAATAGCTTGCTCAATTATTGAGCCCCATTTATCAGGCATTCTACTTTGATTATGGAAGATATCAAGAGGAACAGGAACATGATGCCCCATTGTAGTGTGTGGTCTCAGAAAATTATAGTAAGCAACAAAAAGAGTAGTGAGGGCAACGGCTCCATCGAAAGATTTAAATCCTGCACGAGGCCTTGTGTGGTATTTGTAGGTACGGTTAAGGCGTTCGACAATTTGTTTGAAGCTCCGATATTCAGTACTTTCGTCGTCCAGGTTTTTTAATCCAATCACTTTCCGTTTTGTAAGCTTGTTGTTTTGATCTTTGATCATAGCATTATATGCCATAACAGCAGCATCATATGAAGGATTACCATCGGTGACCAAATCAACACGGGGTTGTTCATCTGGTTTACCATAACAGTCGTGTAGCAGTGATAACGCAGGTTCGGCACCCCTTGTCTGTGATAGATTATAACCACAAATAGCTCTGTTTTTTGAATCTACTATGAACCATGTGTAAGTCCATTTATTATCAACAACAATATATGTTTCATCAGCCGCACATGTCGCTTTTGGAACTGGACTGTTTTTATCGACAAAATCAGATATGTGGCTTGCAGCGGCGTTTATGTAATTCAAAATGGTTTGGTGTGAAACGTTAATATCAAAAAGATCTTTTAATGCATTTCTGGTTACTCTTGAACTGAGTCCGAAGTTGACAGAAAAAGTTAGGACAAGACCAACCACGTGCATATTGTTGTGTATTTTACTTAAGTTTACTTTAGTTTTTTGCACAGGCTTTGCTGTCTTCAAATCATTTGGAGCTATATGGTACTGCCGATACTGATAATGAAGTTTGAAATTAGGGTTATATTTCTGCTCTTTGCGTATTTCTACTTCTTCACCCGTAAGAGCTTCTTTATTTCGTAAATAATGGGAACATTTATAGTTAGGGCATTTGTAAAAGGTGGAAGTTTTACTTTCTTTCCATTTGAAAAGAGCATTAGAGCAGTGAGGACAGAAGAATTTGGTTTTTGAAACTCTTTTTTTTCCATATGATGGACTTGTTCGATTGCATATTTTGCACTTTACCTGAGATTTTAATTTTCCATTGTTAATATAAAGAAATCTTCTTGGAGCATTGCAGTTACCACAGGTACAGCCTGTTGGCAGGTTTTGCCCCTGCTTGTATTTTACTGGTAAAATTTTTTTCCTGGTTTCACTTTCCTTTTTCTTTTTAAGTTCTTTCCAATCGAGAAGAGGGGCATTTTCTATCTTTTCAGCAATAGAAACTGGCAAACAGGTATCAACCCGGAATTTTCTGTAATGGGGAGGTTTGGCTTCTGGCTTGAGAGATATGTCATTACGAGAATTATTTAAAACCTCATGGAATATTATTATCGCTGAAGCAAGCTCATTGAAAGTTAGTTGCCTGCAAAACCATTTAACAATATTTAATATAGATTTACTCATTATGTATACGTTCCTTGTTCTATGTTGTCTGTGGAAGGACAAACTCTATACAGGAACGTATACATATAAAATTAACTTTTAAACCATGATTTTTTTAAGGAGAAAGATAAAAAATGATCAAAGTCTTAATTTGAAAGGCTTTTGAAATATATACAAAGAATATTTTTGACAAAACTAGATCTTTATAAAGGATACTTAAATGAAACAACTCATTTTAAAAATAGAACAAACATCAGTATTTCTATCAATTGTAACTATCATAATTTTAAGTTTTAACTTTATAACTTTTAATCAGGTTGATGAAAGGTTTGAATTTGGTTTTTTGATAAACTCAATTCTATTATTATTTCTCACTGTTTATTTAAGATTTTTTGTAAAAAATATCGTAACTCTTCATAAAGTTTTGTATAGAATTTCAATCGTTCTTCTAATTTGGTCCACAGGTTTATTTTTCTTTCCATATATGGAAAATATTCTTTATCTAATTACTATTCCGGGACTATATTTCTTTTTCAGAGTAGAATTCAAAAAAGAGAAAGCTGAATATGAAGATATCATAGCCGCAGGAATATCTCTTGTTTTTGCAGTATTAATATATATCCAGCATCAACCATTAAAGATATTTTTCTATCAGAAATCTTTTATCTGGGTTAGCTATCTTGAAAAAGCACATTTATTAATTATTCTTGGTCCATGTTTAATGAGGCTTCATAAACAAACCAAATGGAGAGGACTTCCAATATTTGGGACAACTCTCTTTATTATAGGCGTTTTCTTTACTTCTGTTCTTTATTTGAAACAATACCTTCCATACAATCTTGAATATTATTGTTATATTGCCATAGCTCACTTTATGTTATTAATTCTTTTC
>JAAEOJ010000167.1 GCA_024244685.1 Mycoplasma sp. | reverse complement strand
ACTGTAGGCTTATCCAGGTTCAGCTCGATAGACCCAGAATGAAAATCTCGACGGCCGTGACTTCGCCAACTTTCCCCAGAACTAGAACATTTTTCTTGCGAATTATGTTCGATAAATCAAAGAATTATACACAGAAGGAACTGCAACTCTGTGTTAGAGCAGATTTGTGGGCCGGCGCACGTTCGTATATCTTCGAATTGTTTTTACTTTTTTCTAATTTTTGAGTCTCCGAACGGATTTTGACAATTTTTTTTTTGGTTTTCATCCTCAGAACAGTTCATTCTTCGTTTTCATAACAAAATTAATGCCAGAAAGTCCCTTCAGCTCTCAAAAATTAGGCGAAAAGTCGGGCAAAAGTGAAACGTTGTCGAACCGACCAACTTTGAAGATCTCTTGTGCAATTTCCACCGGGCCGATCGATCTCATATTTGGACACGACTCGCCAAATTGTTCGAAATTTATGCGAAAAAACAAACAGCTCCATCTGGCCACTCTTCGATGACGGGCACTTCAAAATGCGAAAAACGGAATTTTTATTTTGCGTTCTCTCTATTTTCAGGAAGTCAAATTCAATGTCAATCGTCCAGAAAGTCTGTTATTCGTCTTCTCCGAACTCTTTTCTTCATTTTGATACCAAAATTAGCTTCCTAGACCAAAATTTGGTGGATTAACAGAGGAGTAAGTGACGGTAGGCCCGAACGGACGAGAGTCGATTCTGCTGTTCAAAGTTGATCAAAGTACCCTCGCAATTTTGACCGTACTGCCCGATTGAGTGAAAATAAATCCACGGTATGGGATATTTTCGAGATCCAGGGGATATGGACTACATTAATCTGCAATCGGAACTTAAAAATTTGTTAATTTGAAAAAGTCGAAATTGTAATTAATTAGTTAATTAAAAAATTAAAAATTAATTAATGATTTTTTATGTCAGATTAAGATCGGACTCACTCTCAGGATAACATCCATATGTACTTTTATGGGTCTCCGATGCTTATGTCACAGGTTGCTGGGCAGATTAGACCTAACCGTTCTCGCCGAACGAAAATCGACTCTCGT
>JAAEOJ010000166.1 GCA_024244685.1 Mycoplasma sp. | reverse complement strand
CTTCCGATCTAAACGTGAACGAAATGAGATTTGCCCGACCCCCCTCCCCCCCCCTATGAACGAGAACGAAACGTGAACGAAAATTCTAGTTTTAGTTATAAATCATACATTTTTGATGAAAATAAGTGAAAATCAGCGAAAAATCGTGTACGAAATGAGATTTGCCTGACCCCCCTCCCTCCCCCCATGAACGAGAACGAAAGCGTGAACGATTTTGGCATTTACCACCCCTGGTGAACGAATGAGCATAATGAACGACGCGGATAGCAAGTAATTTTGCTATTCGTATGGAAAACTGCAGGCTCAGATCAAGTCGCCCCGGTACACATGAATATATCGGTGCTAGTATGTGAGGGGGGGAGGGAGGCGGGTCAGGCAAATCTCATTTCGTACACGATTTTTCGCTGATTTTCGCTGATTTTCATCAAAAATATGTGATTTATAACTAAAACTAGAATTTTCGTTCACGTTTCGTTCTCGTTCATAGGGGAGGAGAGGGGTCGTGCAAATCTCATTTCGTTCACGTTTTCGTTCTCGTTCATAGGGGGGAGGGGGAGGGGGGGGGGTTAAAATTTGGGTCACTAATAGCAAAATTACTTGCTATCCGCGTCGCTCATTATTTTCATTCGTTCACCAGGG
>JAAEOJ010000165.1 GCA_024244685.1 Mycoplasma sp. | reverse complement strand
GCGTGGTTGGCGTACCCGTTGCAGATCGTCCTGTACCCAGCACCCCCACGCCCCAACAGGAGCTGACAGAGGGGGCCTGGGAGATCGGACCTTCCGTACTTGACGACCCCGAGCGACGGGAACACGGCAGGCGGCGATGAGACCGTGTGATGACACATGACCCCCCGAGGGGAGAACGATCTGCCCCTGTAGGGAGGGACGGAGTCGTCGACGCACGGGACCCCGGCGTCGTTGAGGATCTTGGTCAGGTTCATCAGGGGGCCACGTAGTCGCGTGTGAACACCTTGGGTGAGTACCCGAACCCGGCAGCAAAGTAGGCGATTTTGTAGCCGAACACGGCGGGTAGATCCGCCACCTCAGCATCGACCCAGGAGATGTCTCCGGTGACATCGAGTGGCGGATGAGAGGTTCCATGGTCGGCGTTGTATCCGGCAACGTGGTTGTTGAATGTGGCGACCTGCGCGTTGATGGTGGCGGCGGCGCTGGCGACATTCACAGTGTCCATGATCTGGTCAATGAGCACAGCGTGTTGGGGATAGACGATCTGGCCTTGCCCGATGCTGAACGCCTGATTCAGCCACGGGTACTCGTCCAGGGGGTCGTCGTCGTAGCCGACCATCAGGTAGTCGTCTGCGGGGATGCCGATGCTCGCGCCCTCGGCGGCTGTGACGGGGAACGGGTGGAATGTCGTCTGGCCGGTCTCAGACGACGGAACGTCGACCCCGTTCTTCTGCCATTGGCCGTCAGGTCCCTGTTCGGGTGATCGGATCACCGCGAAGGGGCCGGGATTGGTGAGGTCGGGGATCCATGCCATTGGAGCCTCCTACGGGGTCCAGGTCGTGTGTCTCGAAAGGTGCAATTCGATGGGGCCGATCTTGGATGCTTCGTCAACATCGCTGAACAGGGCGGCGGCGAGGTTGTCGTCGCCCTCATAGGCCTCGGTGCCAGAGTCGCGGGCCATCAGGTGGAATCCCTGATTCCAAGACTCAGTTCCTGTGGTGCCCAAGGTTTGTTCTCCGTCGAGGCGAATGCGGCCGGTTGCTCCGTGAGTCAGATATTGGACGTGCTGGTCGCGGGATACATCAGGGGAGGGGGCGATGAGAGTGGCCCCTCCGTAGAAACGGAAGTCACCACCGGCGCGCTTGGCGTACCAACGGAGACCTTGCGAACCCATGTCAGCTCGGTTGTTTGCCGTCGCTCTGATCGCCGACGCATACGACCAGGGTACGGAGAGGGCGAGGTCAGGACCGACGAGGTAGGCGGTGGCGTCGTCGTTGCCAACCAGAGCGCTGGTCCCCCCATCCGTGAAGTTCGGCAGCAGCAGCGGACGACGGTCAGTGGTCGCTCCTGCGCCCTGGTCTGTGCCGTCGTCGGTTTGGACAGCGTGTTGATGCTGGCCGGACAAATCAGGGAGCACCGTCACCAACGGAGGCGGAGCTGCTTCGGTGCCGTCGGTGTACCCACCTGATGCCGCGGCAGCATCGGGGGCCGACAGTGTCAAAGCAGACGCGAGGTCAGCGTTCGAGTACACCCACACTCCGACGTCATGGCGGATGATGCGCAGGTCGTCACCTGACGAACCAGGGTCCGTCACCGTGGCTATCGTCCCGGAGTCGGCCGAGATCACGATGTCCGACCCGGATCGTGTGGCTTCGATTCCATCGGTGCCCGTCCCATCAACAGCGGACACGTACAGGTTGTTGGCTGTGATCGACGCATCGACATCAGTCAAGCCGACGTCACCCGGAGCAGACGAATCCTCGTCAAAGTCGGTGGTTGGGTCAACCGTGCGAACCGACAGATCCGACAGGTAATCTGCGATGTCTGACTCGTTGTTCCCCGGACCCCATGTTGCCGCAGTCCGACCTAGCAAAGCAGCAAGATCAGCAGTGCTCAGCGTGTGCTCGATGTAGAGCACGTCATCCATCCAACCCCGAACCCGATTTCCCATCACAGCCATTACGACTCGGTGCGGGTTCCCGTCTGTTGGCGAAGGGATCGCGACACTTGCCCGTTGGCTGTTGTTGACGTAAAGCCGCAACGACGACGACACCACTCGCAACGCCAGAGACTGATTGCCGTTCAAACCGTCGTGACGCAGACCGATCGAAATACGTTTTCCCGCTATGGCGGTTTGCATCGTCGCCCCGATGACCCCGTCATGCACTCCAGCATCGTCATACACGGTTCGATTCTGAGAGGTGCCGTGAGCTGTCAACGAGTCCACACCCGTAGGTCCGGTGGTATCGCCTTCATCAAGATATGCGCCCTCACGAGTGAACAACGTCGTCCCGAACGCTCCACCAGTGGCAGTGTCGGGCACCATGTCCACCACTGCCCGCAGCCCAGCGTCAAGATCGGGTTCGTACCATGCTGCGAGATCGGTGAGCGACCGTGGGTCCCACGTCCCGGATCCGGCGCATTTCACGTTCAAGGCACCTACCAACTCGAGACCCGTGGTCCCCGCCCACACGTTCGCTGCCGCTGTGGCTTCGAGACCTGTCGTGCCTGCCAGTTGGTTGAGGACCCCGGCTAGCTCCTTGTATTCGGTTACCGCATTCCCGACGGCGACGTTGAGTGCCCCAACAGCTTCGAGGCCTACGGTCCCAGCACAGCAGTTCGCTGCCCCCGCGAGTTCCAGGTAGTCAGAAGTCATAGGGTCGGGTTCCTCACTGACATGGTCTCTG
>JAAEOJ010000164.1 GCA_024244685.1 Mycoplasma sp. | reverse complement strand
GATTTTTAGGGGGTTCCCAAAGAGGCTGAACACTCTTTTCATCCACCGGATAATGACCTTCGAAGTAATTTTATCCGTCAAAAGAACAACAGGATATTTTGAAAAATAATCCTGAAGGATGACAATGAATCGTTTATTGTACGGAGCAGAGGCAAAAGGTCCAGTGATGTCTAGAGATAACTCCGTCCATGGAGCATCAGGCGGAGGGATCGCACCTATCGGGACTGTTTCCTGCAGTTTGACAGTGTCGGACGATCTGCAGGGACCGCAAGACTCCCAGTATTCTTTGATTGATGAATTTCCTCAGGGCCAATAGTAACAAAGGCGGTACTGTTGGAGCATCTGAGTAATGCCTGGATGTCCAAGATGGAGGAGTTCCATTGTCCGTTGTTGAAGTTCCGTCGGAACGCACAAACAGGAGCCTTTTAGTAGTAGGCCTCCTTCACAAGATAGACTCAAACAAGATTCGTAATAGGGGCAAATTGACGAGTGAATCGCTGCTTTCGCGGGCCATCCGTTAGTGTGGAATCGAATCACGTTCTGAAGATCTGCGTCTGTTGACGTCCCTTCGATGAAATCCGCAATCGGAATTCCTGAAATTGAACAGAAGATGACTTGAGAGTCTTCATCGTCGAGAGCATATCTTCCTTTGTTGGTGGAAGGAGCATTTTCTTCGTCAAAATGGATACGAGACAAGAAGTCGGCGACTTTGTTGTCCATTCCTTTCACATGTCTGCAGTCAAAGTCGTACTTGTGCAGTTTTTCAGTCCAGCGCTGAATCCGTTGAGATGCTTGCGATGAGAATCTAGAGAGGAGAACAGTCAGACTTGACTGATCAGATTCGATGATAAAGTAATGCCCAAGCAGATATTTCGAAAACTGCTTGTCTATCGCCCAAAGAGCGGCTAGAGCTTCTTTTTCCG
>JAAEOJ010000163.1 GCA_024244685.1 Mycoplasma sp. | reverse complement strand
TAAATTTATTTCAAAATATTAAAGATTAAAATGTTCTTAGTCTTCATAACTTATTCATATTTTTAATAAACTGGGGTAGGGGATTTTTTGGCATGACTATAAATTTAAATACTTATGCAAATTCTGAATCTCATCATTTTTTGGGTTATAATGTAATATATAATGTAATTCATGACTTCTACAAATATAGCATTTTTTTCATAATGCAATCACAAGCAAAAAAGGGGAATGGGGGGGGGGGGTTTACCAGTGCATATATATTCTTATTGTTGATGAGCTTTTCTTTTCAACAAATAAATATTTCATAATATTTATTTGTTGAAAAGAAAAGCTAATCAACAATATAATATATATGCACAGGTAACCCCCCCTTTTTTTGCTTGTGATTGCATTATGAAAAAAATGATATATTTGTAGAAGTCATGAATTACATTATATATTACATTATAACCCAAAAAAATGATGAGATTCAGAATTTGCATAAGTATTTAAATTTATAGTCATGCCAAAAAAATCCCCTACCCCAGTTTATTAAAAATATGAATAATTTATGAAGACTAATAACATTTTAATCTTTAATATTTTGAAATAAATTTGTTTGTGAAATATTAAATGTGTGACTTATGCTCTTCTAAAAAATAATTTGCTTAGTTTATATTTCATTCATATGGTTTTTCTCCTGTGTGAATTATGATTTATTCAAGCCCTCTGAAGCTTGCTCCTGTGTGAAATAATCTTTTATAGCAGGCAAGTAATGCATATTTTTCTTTATGAACAAATTTTCGTTAAGATTGATAGGCAGGATTCTGGAACGCCTTGCCCTATTTATATACCCAGCCTCTGAAAACACTCTTTCAGATGGTACTGAAGTAGCTGGAGTACAAAGTAGAGCCTTTACAGCCTTAAATAGATAAGGATATTCGCTTTTTCTGGTTTTCCACCAGTTCAGAAGGTTCAGATTTTCTTTGTCAACTGCAAGCAATTTTATTCTTGCATAATGATCAAGTTCTTGTGAAATCTTTGTCATTACATCACCTGAAGTACGAACTATATCTTCTTC
>JAAEOJ010000162.1 GCA_024244685.1 Mycoplasma sp. | reverse complement strand
TTTTTTGAGGGTGGGGGGGTTTTAATTTTTTTTTTGTTTTTTTAGGGGTGGGTGGGTGATTAGGTGAGTGGGGGCGCGGTATTGGGCCAAGCGATTTTGGTAGTTTTTCAGTTATAAATGGTCATTTTTTCGATATTTTGAAATCTCACTAGGGTGGGAGTGTCTAAAAAATTATTTAGGGGGGATCAGTATTGGGTGTATCTTTTAAAAAAGTCAGTCTCTATAATACAATTGTCGTTTTCTATAATGCCTACCTCCCAGCCTCAGCTGTGGTAGAGTTTATATGTTTATGATTTTTAATCAAAAATTAGACGAATTCCAATTGCTAGGATATATACGCTCGTTGGGAAGAATTTAATTTTTCTTAAAAATCTCAAAGGATGATAATTAAATGAGATCGATCGATGAGATTGAGGCCGAGATTTTCCATACTTTTGAAGTACTTATTCAGAAATTTTCAATTCAGAAATGCATTTTGAAAAGTTACATTTTAAAGATAGCATAAATTCAAATCTTGGAATTCACATCACTGATGATGGTGGTTTCGATAGTGGATTCAAGAACGTCGAATTGTGTTAACATATTGTTATATTTATCGTTTTTCAAAATTGAATCACTATATTTGAAAAATCCGAACGTATTGAAAAATAATAAAAATAAGAAGTTACATTTTTATGGCGATGCTTTCAAAATTATGTGTGGGAATTTCGCATGTTTTTAGCATATTATTATATTTGCAGATTTTCCCGCGTTCTATATAGTGAGTATTCTGTTGACTTTAAAATATCATCTAAATGAACTTGCTAGAAATTACAATTTCGATGATGCTGATTTGAACAGCGTGGTTGAGGCTACGGATTGAACTTTTGACAAATGTTGAAATATTGTGTAGCACATCTTCAATAATCTTGGCCTTAGCAACTGTTGAATTCGCCAGCATCGAAAACGAAATTACTGAGATTTTCATTTCAAGTATCGAAAAGAAAATGACAAATTCTAGTCTGGCTAGGCATAGAATATTTAAAATGTTGGAATACTTAATTATTGAATAAAAGAGGAAATATTTATCTACCAGTTGAATTAATTATCACCGAAAAAGTATTTTCTGAGATTTTCATTCTTTTGAATTTTCTAAAATTAAAAAATCGAAATGTTCTATGTTGTAAACGCTTTTTTTTTTGAAAAACTTGTAAACATGAAACTTTAACGTCTTA
>JAAEOJ010000161.1 GCA_024244685.1 Mycoplasma sp. | reverse complement strand
TTCAATAGGCTTGTTTCCGTTTTTATCCATTTTATAGCTTTCTAAAGCAAGTAAATGCTCTTTTGCCAGCTTTGTAAATTGTTCTTTGCTTATATTCATAATTCTGTTTTTAATTAACGCTACTAATGTTATACTTTCGTTGTAGTGCATTAGTTCAGCACCATTTTACCTTGAAACTCTTCACTTGTTTTCAATTTCACTTCTGCTAATTCCTCAAATTTTTGTACTTGGTCTGCTTTTAATTCAATAACCAAATCAACACCGTTTCCAGAGTTCTGCTTTCTTGTGTATTTTTCTAACCCTAAGTGATGGCAGTTTACTAGCTTACTTTTGGTTATTAGTATGGCATACATAAGTTTAGCCATTTTCTTATCCGAGATCCCTATTTTTAAATATCCGTACATAATTTTTTTAGTTAAATTAAACGCACTACAACAATTTGTATAGTGCATAGTTCGTTCCTCACAACGCCACCATACAAGGGACGTTAGGCACAACTCCATCTTTTATAAGTATTGCTAATTGGTATCCAGTAACTACCATCATTATCGTGCCTTATATTTAGTGCTGTTAAATACGTTTCGCCAGTTCTGTAATCTTCTTTATACTTTAGGTCTAATATTCTATATTGTTTACCAATTGTGAAGTTTTTTGGAATAGGCTTCACTTCTTTTGCAAATCGAACATAATCGCCTTTTTTTAGTTTTGAGATGTCGTTATCATTACCGCAGTGCCTAACAACAGCTAAATTTAATTGCTTGTGATAGTCTTCAACGATAGTAAGTGCTTCTAAATATTGTTCTTTTGTAATCATAATTTTGTGTTTTTTAATACGCAACTAACATTAGCCAAACCGTTGTAGTTTAGTTTGCTAGTCAGTTAAACACGTTCCGCAGTCATCACAATAATTAGCTAACTCCCTATTCTCATGGTCGCAACTGGGGCAGCAAACCACCACTTCGTTAACCACAACACCATGTATAATTAATTCTTTAACCTTAGTTTGGGTATAACCATTAGCCATACCTTCAAAGTTAAATCTCATTCCTGTAATCTTTGCGGCTGCTTGAGCTTCAATTACACCACTTAAATAAGCCTCTCTTAATTCTTTCTCTATATCCATATTTATTTTTTTTAATCGGTTAAATAACTAATCATACATTTTACGTTAGCAACAATAAAAATTATTCAGGTATTGCTATCCATCTAACTATCGGCTCATTAATACAATAGTCGCTACTATCATACCAATCTTCATACCTACTACCATCCATTGTTCCCTCGCAAAAGTGAGCCAAGTATCTTTTACCTGTTTTATCTTCTGCTATTACTTGGTCACTATTTTTACCGTCCCAATCGCCTGTTGCGTATGCTATTGGCTTTTCATTTTGTTCTGTGTACTTCCATTCCATAATTTTAAAAGTTGTTAACAAAGGCTATAATTAATACCCTTATTAAAGTTTATATTTAATTTTAATCATTCGTTTCAAGGCTACATAATCATAGCCAAACCGTTATGCTCAATTAAAACGAGCTATCGCTCATTCCAGCAACCGTAAATTCCTTTTCCCTTTTTAGTCTTTGCGTCACGTAATATGTATCCCAACCTATTCTATCATCAAATCCAACGTGTACAAATCTTACTTCTTCGACTTCTTCCCCAAATTGTGTGTAAAATTTATTTAGGTGTTCTTTAATTTCATCAACGGAATTTACTTCACGTTCAGTTTCCATTGATTCTGACAAGCTACCTCGATGATCTCTATATTTCATTTTAAATCCTCCAATTAAAAGTGCATAACAATGTATAAAATTAATACTTAGTCTGGTTCTTCACCGTTGTAAACAATAAAAACTACTTACGTACCAGTATATTTACAGGCTCTTTACCTTTTGATATTAATTTTAAATCAACCCACTTAGCAGCTTCTTTTTCAGTTCCAAATTGTCTATTACAACCACATACAATTCCTTGCCATAGTTTTGTTGCATTTACAGAGCTTTCGCAAATCAATTTATTTACGTGCTTATAGTTTTTGCTTTTATATTCAATTCTGTATCCCATAATCGTAATTTTTAGTTCAGTTTCAATATGTCCTATCACTTTTTCTAATTCACTCACCTGCCCTACGTATTTAAAGTAGTTCTTTTCAACCTCAGTTTCATTTAAGTTATGTTTCGCTAGTTTAAGTCTTTCTTGTAAGTAAGTTAAACAT
>JAAEOJ010000160.1 GCA_024244685.1 Mycoplasma sp. | reverse complement strand
TTGACAGAATTTGTGGAAATTCTTAATAACAGAAACATCACGCATGATAGGTCCCCTGTTTATCACCCCCAGTCTAATGGATTAGTGGAAGTTTTCAACCGATATCTGAAGCGCGGAGTTCAGAAATATAGCTTCTACACTACTGAATTCAGTGAAAAAGTCGACGAACTTTTAGTGCATTTTCGCTGCACAGCTCCTGAAAATTCCATTAGCCCAGCCGAGTTAGTGTTTGGTTGGTGGCTCAGACCAACTTGGGCTGCTTATAATAAGTTTCTTTTGCCTAGGGGAAGAGCGGATGTTGATTATTCCAGCAAAATGGACATCCAGTCCATCAAGTTGGCAGAGCGCCAGAGGATTGTCAAGGAAAAGTGGTCACGGAGACGATTTGGATTTGGCGATTCCGTTCCATCACTCAGACCCTATGTGGTTGGAAATTGGGTCACGGTCAAGCTACCGATGTCACCAAAGGGATTCTGCCCCAGATCGAAGCCACTCCGCGTTGAAAAGTGCCTTGGGAAGTGGCGCTATATTTTCTCCGATGGACAGATGCATAACGCAAGAAGAATGTCACGGTTTTTCCCCATGGAACATGGAGAAGAATTCTTGTCCGTTTGGTACGATTGGGAAACCGAAAAGCAGCCGCAAATTCCAGACGCTGACTTTTTTCTCCTGTAAGCTTTTT
>JAAEOJ010000159.1 GCA_024244685.1 Mycoplasma sp. | reverse complement strand
ATAGACTTATTAGTGGGCACAACATAGGTACAATTTATATATTTATATAAAACAATAAAATCTTCAAGGGGTATATATTTCTGTTTTTAGTATAGGTTCACATCTCATTCCCAAACGGACTTCACCGGTTGAGACGGATAATCTATCCGCCACGCGGCGGCGTTTGTTTGTGTTTCTGTTTATGGCAGTGTCTTGTGGTGATTGTAACAACAATTAAACAATCATCACAATTAAGTGGTCTTTCATGTTTCAATAATCACGCTATTTGAAACATGAATGACATGAATGACAATGCTAACATTTAGTGAATTATAATAAATAATAAGAAATGTCACGTGACATTTAAGGAAAATAATTTAAGCATATTGTTATTCTTGACAGACACACGAGTCAAGAATACAATTGTTATTTAATTAGTGAAACTATAGTTATATTTGCAATGTTGTCATAATTTTAATTAGATCATAAATTAAATTTACTTTATAAAACACCTAGTTTTCAAGTATTTATTTTTTGCCGTTATCTTGTACGGAGTGCGGTTGATGAAATAAAAATGGATTCTCAGGATTTAGTGGCAGGCAGTGAAGATGATGTAAGTTCTAAAAATGGAAGTGAACGTGACTCACCTATTATTAAACAATCTGGCACTACCAGAAAAAGGAGTACGCAGAGAAAGAGTCGAAAAAGAACTCGCTCAGATTCTCATTCTAATTCGCGGTCACGTTCAGTAAGTGATGAAACCAGTACCCCTAGAACAGGTCGTAAGAGAACTAGTGTTATCTGGAATCACTGTACACAAGATACAATTGAGGGAAAAGTTTACACTATGTGTAAATACTGTAATTGTAAATGGGTTTTAGGTGGTAGTACGTCGAGTGCAAAATCTCATGTTGAAAATATTCATTGGGACAAATTATCAAAAGCGGAACAAACTGAGGTTAAAAATAAAACGGGTGGTAAAATAAAACACACCACATCAACCTCCAAACTACCTGTCAGATCTTCACCCCTGATGCGTCCAATTAATCATCAAACACTTAAGGGGCGCGAGTTGGATACAAAATTGTGTAAAGCTATTATTAGTGGGTCGTTACCTTATAACATTTTAGATAATGTGCAATTCGCAATATTTGTAGAAACTCTAAGTTGTCATACTTACAATTTACCTTCACGAACCTATATGACTAAAACAGTAACTCCAGCTCTATATAGATCTATTAAAGATAATATCAAAGATATATTGGAACATGTTCCTTATATAGCTTTAACTACAGATGCTTGGAAATCTATCTCTAAACACTCGTACATTACTATAACTGCTCACATGATAGATGATGACAGTGTGTTACATAACTTTATTTTGGACACTAAAGAAATCAAAGTTAAACATACTTCTGAAAATCTTCGTAGCCACATCATGGGTGTATTACAAGACTGGGGTCTGAAAACTAGTCAATTTGATGTCACTATAAACTTCAATAATAGTAACCCCACTGACATTCTAGCAGAAGATATTGAAGATGGAGAAGACTTCTTAAAAGATATTAATTTTTACAGTGATGATGAAGATGAAGATGAACAAGTTGAAGCTAACACAAATGACATAGTAAGTGATTTTACTGAATTTAGTGATAGTGACGATGACGAGACTCAGGTAAACCGTTCTCATGTACGGAGTGTGATTACTCAACCTCAACCATCTATGAATGTGATTACTGAAAACCCGCAAGCAAAAAAGCAGTTGAGCTTTGTGTCTGATAATGCTGCAGATATCTCTGGAGCTCTTCGAGGTAGTCAGTGGATAGGGTGTGGTGCACACCATGTAAATCTTGTTATTAAACATGGCTTTAAGAATGTGAAATCAGCAGCAAAACTTTTAAAGAAGTGTAAACTTATTGTAAAATCTATTAATCATTCAAATCCACTGTTATATGATGTGAGAAAATATCAAGAGGAGTTAAATATACCAGCTCGTAAATTATTACAAGAAGTCACAACACGGTGGTGGTCCATCCTTCAGATGTTAATTAGTATAGTTAAGGGTAATGATGCTGTGACCCTTGCTTTACGTAATGCTGGTAAACGTAAATTAATTTTGAGCCCAGCAGAAGTGAATCAAATAAAGGAAATTATTGCATTACTGCAAAGATTTAAAGACCGTACTGACCAATTGGGTTCTGAGAAGGATGTAACTATAACCTTCATTACACCTGTTTTCAGACATTTCAAAAACAAAATATTAGTGATTAATGGACATGATTCATTAATGATTCAAGAATTGAAAGGACATATGCTTAGCAAACTACAGACAAGATATACTGATGATCAAAAAGAATATCTGTCATGTTGTTCATACTTAGACCCCAGGTTTAAGAATAAAGTGAATTTTGATATGCAAAAGTTCAAAGAAAAAATTAAAGAAATAGATGACAACTATACTGAACTTATTTTTGACACACAGTCCCAAACATTAAGTAGTATAGAAACTAACACAGCATTTGCCACCCCCCTTCATAGGCAAGCAGTAGCATCACCAAGTACCAGTAACCAAGATAACCAGGATATTTTTTTTGAAGATGATTGCAGTGAAGAAGACAATGTTCCTACTTCTTCAGATGATGTAATGGCAAAGATTTCACAAGAACTTGAGCATTATGCAAGAATAAGTATGTCTTCACTTGACAAACAAAATCTGAACCTTCTGAAGTGGTGGAAAACAAGGAAAAACGAATATCCATATCTATTTAAAGCTGTAAGGGCTTTACTTTGTACACCAGCTACTTCTGTACCATCTGAAAGAGTGTTTTCAGAAGCTGGGTACATAAGTAGGGCAAGGCGTTCCAGAATCCTGCCTTTCAATCTGAACAATAATTTGTTCGTAAAGAAAAATATGCAATACATGCCTGACACATGCCTCACACAGGAGGAAGCTTCAGAGGGCTTGAAAAATATATAATTCACACAGGAGAAAAACCATATGAATGAAATATTTTTTTTAGAAGAGCATAAGTCACACATTTAATATTTCACAAACAAATTTATTTAAAAATATTTATTTCAAAATATTAAAGATTAAAATGTTATTAGTCTTCATAAATTATTCATATTTTTGATAAACTGGGGTAGGGGATTTTTTTGGCATGACTATAAATTTAAATACTTATGAAAATTCTGAATCTCATAATTTTTTTTTGGGTTATAATGTAATATATAATGTAATTCATGACTTCTACAAATATAGCATTTTTTTCATAATGCAATCAGAAGCAAAAAAGGGGAATGGGGAGGGGGGGTTACCAGTGCATATATATTTTTATTGTTGATGAGCTTTTCTTTTCAAAAAATAAATATTTCATAATATTTATTTGTTGAAAGAAAAGCTAATCAACAATAAGAATATATATGCACTGGTAACCCCCCCCCCCTCCATTTCCCTTTTTTTGCTTGTGATTGCATTATGAAAAAAATTATATATTTGTAGAAGTCATGAATTATAGTCATGCCTATTTTTTTTATATTTGTAGAAGTCATGAAAAACTCATAAACTCTAAACAGTTTGTGTGTGAAAGATTTTATGTGTGACTTGTTCTCTTCTAGGGTACATATCATATTATCAATATTTGGGAGGGGAGGGGGGTAATATGCCAGTGTTAGTCCCCAGGATATAACCAAAACATGTATTTTTTTCCTATACACACTGGCATATTTTGTTCGAGATACAATTTGTAAAAAACTTTTAGAAGAAATTACATTTTTTATTTATATGTGTGTCACACATAAATATTTTTGAGGTATTTATTTTTATTTGAAGTTTCATCAATATATAAATCCCTTTGCAAACTATTTTTTTCATTAGTAGCAACAATATTTTACATAAATAGTTAGGGAACCAAAGTTTCTATTTTTGTAAGAAAAAAGATTAGAACCTTCTAGTTTGTGTCATTTTGTTCGAGTTTTTAAATAATTGTAATAAACACAAATGTGATTTATTTGTTTTCTTTCTTTTCCAATATTTTAATTTCTGCTAAGACATTTATTCACACTGGGAGGTCATAATCCCTACATTGTTAACTGTTTATCGTAGTGACCCATTAAAAAGTGGTATGTGATATCACTATTTGAGTTACATAATTCATGATTATTCATAAAGATCTATTTATTTTTAAATATAAAAATTTAACGGATCATATATCAATTGAAATCAACAATTATATATATTTTTTAAGT
>JAAEOJ010000158.1 GCA_024244685.1 Mycoplasma sp. | reverse complement strand
TTACCATCGTAATCAGCGTAGTTTCTTACCCTAGTTTACAAATTTTCAGATCCCAGGTCCAACTTGGTCAGTCTGTAAAAATATCTTGAATACCCAAAATCAGGTAGGTTAAGGGGTGGGACCTGATTTTTTTTCGATCAAAAATATTTTCAAATGGTGCACTCACTTTTCCGAAGTGCTGAAACTGAGTGATAAAAAATCGCAACATGTTTTTCACGTATTTTCATGAAAAGTCGACACTTTTGAGGGTCTAGGTATACTACTATAGAGGGTCGACAATGGTTTTCAAAAAATATTTTTTGGTCGATTATGGTTCCATGAACCCTCAAACACAAAAATAAGTAAGTATAAAGCTCTTCTGCGCCAAAAATACGCCTACGTTCCGTTCGGGTGCGATTTTCCCGGATTTCCGAATCCGAGTTCATTTTTTTTTTCAAGTTTCAAGTTCATTTTTTTTTTTTTCCACTCTACAGATTCGAAAACATATTTTATTATAATCCTGAATACCGTAACAATATCACTGGAAAGTTGTGTGTTCGAGAACTATCCAACTTTTCCACTGATTTTGCCTAGACGTGGAGCAAACCGTAAATATTATGTAAAACAAACTATTGAATTCAACTGTATCCATGTTCCCCCGCAGCATGTATGTTCCCGGCCTATGTTTAAGAAACTTCAATTACCACACAGTGACACAATAGAGTGAAGAAATGCTATTAAATATAAGAATATCATGACATAATTTTGGGTAGGTCTAACATCTAGATGGGAT
>JAAEOJ010000157.1 GCA_024244685.1 Mycoplasma sp. | reverse complement strand
TTAATTTCACTTTTTCTTTATCAAATAGACATTTGCGAATCCAAAAAAAGTATTTTCGAGTATGTCCGATGCCTGGAAAATGCTCAAATTGGACAGTTTCCCGTTCTCGTCTGTAGAATTCAAGTCTCGTCCACCCCGTATTCAATCTCCGTCAACATTTAAGGCTCCGGAGTGTCGAAAGTCGACATCATCAATATCAAATCGACCATGAGGAATCCGAAAAAAGTGTTTTCGAGAAGCTCCGAGGCCGGGAAATTGCTCAAATGGGTCATTTTTCTAGACTCGTCCGGAGAAACTCGGCAAACTTGGTCGACGGGAGTCCGGATGAGCAATTTCAATGTGTCGGAGCCAAACAAAAATGTTTTTTTTGGATTCTCGATGGTCGATTCCATATCGACAAAGTCGATTTTCAAACCTCCAGAACGTTAACTGTTGATGGGAATAGAATACGGAGAAAGTTTGCCGAGTTTCTCCGGACGAGTCTAGAAAAATGACCCATTTGAGCAATTTCCAGGCTTCGGAGCTTCCCGAAAACACTTTTTTCGGATTCCTCATGGTCGATTTGATATTGATGATGTCGACTTTCGACACTGCGGAACCTTAAATGTTGACGGAGATTGAATACG
>JAAEOJ010000156.1 GCA_024244685.1 Mycoplasma sp. | reverse complement strand
TTTTTTGCATTTAAAATTAGGACAAAACCTGATGACGAAAGTCCATGTTAGGAGTTATATGAGATTTTTGAATTTTTTCACTAAATATCGAAGGGCATAAAAAACACAGTTAATCGAGCCATAGGCCATTGTTCTGGGACAAATATTGGTGGAGTTATTAGCATTCAAATATTTTCCATACTTAAGCCCTACTGGACAAATCCGCCGGTATGCCTCCGATAAAGTCAGAAAATGATATGTTAGCAGCAATCAACCTACATTATCTGGATGGAATCAAAAATATGGAACTTTGGACATCATTGGGAAAAGAAGGAAGAAGACAACTTCAGATGATTGCAGACTCAGACAAATACCAAAAATGGTCAAACCTATGAGCCAAAAATGGTCAAACCAAAAATGGTCAAACCCTCCCAAACCACTGAGCCACCTGGTCCAGTCGAAATCTGGATTGGAATTTCTCTGTCAGGCATACACTCTGATACAAGTTTTTGTAAGGACAACATTAAAGCAAACAAAAAAGTGTTTTATTTGGTATTTATGATTTTGATACTTTACATTTTATTATTCAAATCACGCGATTGCAATACCTTCTAGCTATAAAATTTTCATTGAACACTTTCAAACTTTGATTTCTTTCCGAAATTTTTCCTACATGAAACAAACTGAAACTATTGGTCGCTTAAAGTTTCTGCCTTGTGTATTGTTGCTATTACTAGGAATTGTACACTCTGGTGAAACTTTCAACCTCGTTTTCGAAATTTGCTATAAGGAAAAAGCTAAAAACTTCCCATCATGATCCTTTTGGGTATCCTGAATATGAAACGACAACAGTTACTTTTCCTCTTCATATGCAGGTAAAGTTTTGTTAAACTGAGTAACACAGCTGAGTAACTGTACCATTCCATATCATACCATACCATAGAGTAACATACCATACCACACCATACCATACCATACCATACCATACCATACCATACCATACCATACCATACCATACCATACCATACCATACCATACCATACCATACCATACCATACCATACCATACCATACCATACCATAACATACCATACCATACCA
>JAAEOJ010000155.1 GCA_024244685.1 Mycoplasma sp. | reverse complement strand
CCGCGCTTGCGGTGTCGTACCACTGTAGTCGAAATTTGACAAAAATGAAACGACGTAATCCCAGTCTCTGCGCGTTTGGCTTTATTAATCGATCGAATTTGCATATTTCGTAATGTTGTAGTACTCATAAGAACCAGCTCCGCTAGCTCTATAATTTTGCTATTTTGACCGCCGAAAGAACGGTTGCACTGGTGGCGCTACGAGTTCAAATGTCGTCTGAATTTGCATACGTGGTTTTCGTAAATTTACACTTAAAAATTCATAACTTCCGAACGAAAGCAAAATTTAAAATTCCGATAAAAGCCAATTTAGAACTGTTCCTCCGCTGTCCAACAAAAATTAAGCCGGCTTCGCGCGGTGCGAACTGCGCATGAGCCTAGTTTAGAGACTTTTCGTAAGTGCAGTTTTTCAGCGTTTTCGACATCAGGAAATTATTTGCAAACATTTTAAGCATTGTTTTTGAATTCTCCGTCAAATTTGGCCCAAAAAACATATTTTTCAAATTTTTCAAATTTAATTTAAATTTTTTTTTGAAAAATTTTAATTTTTTTAAAAAATTTATAAACCATTCACAATAACTCTATGGTTCACTAGAAATGCCATAGAGTCGTTAAAAACGATTATACTCGTTTCAGGTATCACTAGTAGCATGCCAAATGTATAAAAAGTTACCCTATTTTTGCTGTAGTTTTTACACATTTGGCATGATCCTAGTGATACCTGAAACGAGTATAATCGTTTTTAACGACTCTATGGCATTTCTAGTGAACCATAGAGTTATTGTGAATG
>JAAEOJ010000154.1 GCA_024244685.1 Mycoplasma sp. | reverse complement strand
GGAGTGGACAGAATCGATTTTCAGCGAATTCGCAGTCGGGATCATGGTTGCCCAAGTGTCCGGGATCTGGGTCTGAGGGTATGATCTGAGTCGATGGAGTTGGAAGTGCGTTGGGCACTATTCGTCGAAATTCCTGCTTGATCCAAGGAAGACTGAAATGTTTCCGGCCAAAAGTTCAAATCAAATCCGGTACCAGAAGTCTTCTGTGCTGCAGAAATCTTTGGATCGTCGATCGATGCAATGTGAGTCAGAGCAATCTGAACGGAGGATCCGGAGGTCTGGTGTCTCGGAGTCGCGTCAATGGAGTCAGGTCGCCGACCGACGGAGAAGGACGTGGGATTTGAATTCCAAAAGTCAAAATCCGGACAGGAATGTCGATTTTCTGGTGGGCCATCGAGAACAGGAACTTCCACCGCTGGGCCATCGAGAACAGGAACTTCCAGCATCGCATTCGGATTCGGAATCAGATTCGGAACACAGGGATCCAAAGACTGAGATTCTTTCCCATCACCAGCACCTAAATCAAACGGGCCCCCAAAAAGAGTCCGCTGGATTGTTTTAGAATGAGAATTAAATTTCCGATTGGGGCGCGGCGTAGCGCGGCTGTTTGAACATTTCTTCGGAGCACGAGTAGTTCTGCAGGCCTCGCTGCCGCGCCGCTGTTTCTAAACCGCATGGTCACAAACATTAGCGGCGCGGCAGAGAGGCCAGCGGTTGATTCGTCAATTTAG
>JAAEOJ010000153.1 GCA_024244685.1 Mycoplasma sp. | reverse complement strand
GCGATCTCTGCCCTGTCTCACCAGTGCACTCGGAGGAATTCTAGCACCACCGAAAGCGGTGGTTACCCGCATCAAGACGAGAAGACCCCGTGGAGCTTTACTACAGGTTCGTATTGTTATTTGGCTAAACATGTGTAGGATAGGTGGGAGACTTTGAAGTTAAGACGCTAGTCTTAGTGGAGTCATCCTTGAAATACCACCCTTGTTTAGTTGAATAACTAACTTGCTACCATTATCTGGTAGGAGGACAGTGCGTGCTGGGTAGTTTGACTGGGGCGGTCGCCTCCTAAAAAGTAGCGGAGGCGTTCAAAGGTACCCTCAATACGGTCAGAAACCGTATGTAGAGCGCAAAGGTAAAAGGGTGCTTGACTGTGAGACCTACAAGTCGAGCAGGTGCGAAAGCAGGACTTAGTGATCCGGCAGTTCCTTGTGGAAGGGCTGTCGCTCAACGGATAAAAGCTACCCCGGGGATAACAGGCTAATCTTCCCCAAGAGATCACATCGACGGGAAGGTTTGGCACCTCGATGTCGGCTCATCGCATCCTGGAGCTGAAGTCGGTTCCAAGGGTTGGGCTGTTCG
>JAAEOJ010000152.1 GCA_024244685.1 Mycoplasma sp. | reverse complement strand
GGTTCTATCAGCCGTAAGGGGGGGGGGTGGTGTTGGTAATTTGGATAATATATTTGGCCCGCCGCAGGCGGAAAATTTTTAGCTAATATATTTGGCCCGCCGCAGGCGGGAAAATTTTGGCTAATATATTTAGCTAATATATTTGGACAACGGAATTTCCCAAATCAATGTAAAAACCTATGTATTTTGCGCCGCAGGCGAAAAATTTTAGGGTTCATCGAGAAATCTCCGGAAAAATTTTGGCTAATATATTCGTAATATATTCTGACTTTGGCCTTCGGAAAAATTTTAGCTAATATATTTGAAATTTGAAAAATCCTGGGAAAATCTCACCTAATATATTGAATTACCAACACCACCCCCCCCCACTTACTATGGAATGTAAGACATAGAAGTGAAGCCGCCAGGCGAACGCGGGTCTACTAGTGTATATAACTCAACGCCCCGTACCACTCCCACCCTTAGCTGTCTCGATATCTATCAGACAGACGCTAGACGAGATAGCGCGTATAGCGAGAGACTCCTGTCCTGATATTCTAGGCTAGTCGCCATACACGCCATAACACTGCGAGCCAGGAAGCCCGCTGAGGGGGCAATTAGATATGAAAACCAGATTTAATAAAACATTTCATTCTTCTCGTACCACACAGTGTGGAATATGAATATTAAGAAAACAACTAGTTGTTAAAACGAGCGTAGCAAAAGTAATATTGCAGTGTAGAATGCTCTAAACGATGTATAATGTCAGAAAAACTAAGTTTCGCAAAATTTCAGGAGAAATCGTTCAGTTTATACATGAATATCATATTAAAAT
>JAAEOJ010000151.1 GCA_024244685.1 Mycoplasma sp. | reverse complement strand
TGGTCAGTATCATGTCGAAGGCTTAGCTGGCCGCCAGGCCGGAAAGTTTATGGATTTACGATGTTTTTTTCCAAAAAAGTTTCAACAATTTTTTGGTACTAAGGTCTACGGCCATTAATACCAAAGCCATTTCCAATTAAACTACGCTTTACACGGCGAATTTTTCCAGACCCCTCCCCTCCCGTACAACGTGTAACAATTGTGTAATTTTTGATTTTTGCTTACCCCCTCCCCCCCCCTCCCGTACGTGTACAACAAATGTGTAATATTCGATTTTCACCAGACCCCCTACCCCCCTCCGTACAACATGTGTACAACATATACATTTTATTTTCTGTAGACGATATATCAACAACTTTTTCTGTTGTTTCTACACCACAATCTCGAGTGTTAGTCAAAATATGGAGTGTTCCTTTCGAACTATTTAGTTGCAAAATATCTCATATAGGTAATACCGTATAAATCCCTAGTATAAGACTCCCCTAGTATAAGATCAACCCATATTTATGCAGTATGAAACCTCAAAATAAACCAATATC
>JAAEOJ010000150.1 GCA_024244685.1 Mycoplasma sp. | reverse complement strand
TAAATTTTACTTATAAGCGGAATTCACTTATAAAGTGAAATTTATAAAACCAAATTACTTTTTTTTTCTTAAAAAGTTGGGCTAAGCTGGGGGCATTACCTTTTTTCCATGAAAAAACATCTATAAAAGTTAATCTTTATAACTCCATCACATCCGAAAACGTTAATCTTTATATCTCCATAAATATCACATCTGAAAAAGAAACACTCATTGAAGTATCATCTTAAAAACAATTATCTTTTTTCTTAAAGCTTGTTATCATTTTTGTCAAAATCGACCCTCGAATTTTTGAATGCACCACTCGATCGAGAGAAAATACGTCCATGGTATTGGGTATTGCTGAGATCATGGGAATATGGATTATTCGAAACTGCAGTCGAAATAAGTAAATGGGCTAATTATAAAAAGTCAAATTAATAATTAATTAATTAATTAAAAATTTTGATTTTTAATTGATATGTTTTTATGCTAGATTAAGATTGGGCTCGAGTCCGGGATCACACCCATATATCATTTTATGGGTCTGGACTGTGACTCCTGTGTCAATCGTTATAAAACAGCGACAGCACATTTCGATTGACAAACGCTTACAGCTCCACAAGTGCAATAACTAGGGAAAAAATTAAACATGAGCAGGAACGTGGACAACCCAAACAATGCGATAGAGGTGTTTTTTGAGCACTGCTAATGTAAAAAAATCCTTATAACCCTAATCTGAAAAATGGCACTTTTGGCCAATTTAGTCAAAATCGACCCTCTAATTTTCGACTGTACCACACGATCGGGTGAAAATAAGTCCATGGTATGGGGTATTGCCGAGATCCTGGGAATATGGACTATTCGAAACCGCAATAAAAATTAAGAAATCTCTTAAT
>JAAEOJ010000149.1 GCA_024244685.1 Mycoplasma sp. | reverse complement strand
GGTCGAGCTAACAAACTTTCAGACACCAAACACGTTGTTCAAAAATGCTCAAAACGTAACAAAAACGTGTTTAAATGAAGTTCAATTTTAGAGATATTTTGGGATATTTTCCACTCAATTTTTAACATTTTTTTGTAACGAAAGCGTGAGATTTAACTCAGAAATAGCAAAGAATTCCGGCCTGACGGCCGGAACACTATTTTGTATAGATATGGTCTACAGTAGATTCCCTTGCGGGCAAATAAACTTTTAGACAACCCCGTCCACTACTCGAGCAAACAAACTTTCAGACTTCCTGCCCTAGTCGAGTGGCAGACCAACTACATAAAAAGTAATCGTTCTATAATTATACTTTCGATGGTTGCGAATTCAGCTGTCAGGTCGTGATTTTTAAGATATATTTACAGAATATTTCGATAGTTTTCAACTGTCAGTACGTATCGCACTGAAAATATCAGAAATTTCGTTTTCAGTGCGACTAATTCAACCCTGTGGTTAAGACGTTAAAGTTTTGTTTACAAGTTTTTCAAAAAAAAAGCGTTTACAACATAGCACATTGCGATTTTTTAATTTTAGAAAATTCAAAAGAATGAAAATCTCAGAAAATACTTTTTCGGTGATAATTAATTCAACAGATAGATAAATATTTCCTCGATTATTCAATAAGTATTCCAACATTTTCAATATTCTATGCCTAGCCAGACTAGCATTTGTCATTTTCTTTTCGATACTTGAAATGAAAATCTCAGTAATTTCGTTTTCGATGCTGGCGAATTCAACTGTAGCTAAGGCCAAGATTATTGAAGATGTGCTACACAATATTTCAACATTTGTCAAAAGTTCAATCCGTAGCCTCAACCTCGCTGTTCAAATCAGCATCATCGAAATTGTAATTTCTAGCAAGTTCATTTCGATGATATTTTAAAGTCAACAGAATACTCACTACATAGAACGCGGGAAAATCTGCAAATATAATAATATGCTAAAAACATGCGAAATTCACACACATAATTTTGAAAGCATCGCCATAAAAATGTAACTTCTTATTTTTATTATTTTTCAATACGTTCGGATTTTTCAAATATAGTGATTCAATTTTGAAAAACGATAACTATGACAATATG
>JAAEOJ010000148.1 GCA_024244685.1 Mycoplasma sp. | reverse complement strand
TCAACTTTTCATATATTTTGAAAGTCCGAATCGTAATGTGCGCAATATTATGGGGATTCAATATAATACCTCGGGAAGAATTCGGAATGTTAGAAATACGTTTTGCGCGGAGCACACAAAATTATAGATTTTGTCATGAGTCGACTTCAAGAAAATTGTGATTTTTTCCACGAGCTAATAATATTTTTATTATATTTTTGTACTCAATTTCGTTTGAATTTTTAAAGTAAAATGTTAAAAGTGCCGTCAAAACGGCAAAATTTTGCCGGCCTAACGCTGTAGATATATTTTATATTGGCATGGTCTGCAGTAGACACACCCACGCCTAGTGGACCAAACAAAAACTTAGACCCCCTCTCCCACTCCTAGTCGACCAAATAAACGTTTTTACCCCTTGCTCCTAGTCGTTACTGCGTGTCAAAATGGAAATCCATCCCTCAACTCGATTTTGTAAGAAAATGTGTTTACATGAAGCTTCAAGAAAATTGTGATCTTTCCGACCGAGCTTAATAATATTATAATAATTGATCAGCGGAAGAAAAAAAAGAGATATCTCGTATTTAAATTGTCCGAAAGAAAAAAAGAGATATCTCGTATTTAAATTTCCACGAAATCCGGGAAAACGTCCAGTACACCTCAGAAACTCGTTTAAACATGTTTTGGGAGTTTGTATCATAAAAATATGATGTTTAGACACATGTTGATAATTTTTTCCATCTGTGTCCGAAAAGTGCTACTTTTATAACTGGATCTGAAAAAGTTAGGACTTTCTCAAAATGGTGAAATT
>JAAEOJ010000147.1 GCA_024244685.1 Mycoplasma sp. | reverse complement strand
GATATTGTTTGCTGGTAAAATATAATATTTAACAGCAGATTTTGGAATAGTTATCGCTCGTTGTTATTGAAATTCACAAAAAGTTTCGGCCTGGCTGCCGTTTAAAATATAGATCAGAATAACATGTTCAGCGCAAAAAGTTCACACTGTTTGCATATACATTTCATCTTATGCAAGTTAAATTATATTTTTCGGCTCGCGCACAGGGGAACGTTTGTTTTAAATCAATTAATTGTTAAATACTTTGATCGGCAGTCAGACACGATTTTTCTAAATTTTAATATTTAAGATTTCTACGTGGAAAATGCTTTTAAAAACACTCCTCGTATTTTCACAGATAATTATGAAATGCATATGCAAACAGTGTGAACTTTTTGCGCTGAACGTGTTATTCTGATCTATATTTTAAACGGCAGCCAGGCCGAAACTTTTTGTGAATTTCAATAACAACGAGCGATAACTATTCCAAAATCTGATGTTAAATATTATATTTTACCAGCAAACAATATCCTGGTATTTCGATGTTAGATAATGAAGTTTGGCGGCCGTCAGGCCAGTAGTTTTTTATTTATTTTTAGAAATGATACATAAATGTTATGATTTCTATCAGCGATTTTGTTTCAAAATCTGCAGCTCATTCGTTATTCTAAATTTGCGTTTACGAATAACTAGATTTTTATGCTTACACATATACATATTTTTAATATATTTGCCCAATACTGAGCCCTCCACCAATAGTAAGCTACATTACTTCCAACCTCTATTGAGTCAAATAAATTTCCGACCCTAGCTACTCCCACTAGTACTCGATTTTTTTACTATAAATATTTTTCGTTTCCGGAATGCTGTGCATGTAGATCTACCAACAACTTTTTTGTGGTTTTAGAATTTTTGAGAATTTTCTTCGTCGATCTTGATACATTTAGTTACATTACACCTCCCCAAAATTCAGATAAAGTCGCCAAATTATCCGGCCTTGCTGTCGGTAAAAATCCTCACTGAATACCCTAGTGAGCCAAATATTTTTTGACTTCTCATCCCCGAGTAAAATAAATTGTTCGACCTCGCACCTGCTCCCTAGTGAAGAACTGGGTCAAGTGAGAAAAAACTGTTTGTGTTATAATATAGAAGCATCGTTTTTATCCGATTGGTATGCATGCACACTAGGGGTGCCTGGGAGGTCTAAAACTTTATTGGACCCCGACTAGGGTTGGGTCTAAAAATTTATATGTTCGACTAGGGGAGGGCCAAGTGCATACCAATCTTTTGTCCGGCCGTCAGGCCGGAAAACTTAGCGATTTATAACTGTTTTCTGTGAAAACAAATATCGGAAAATTCATCAAAATATGTCTTGGAAATCCCGAAAATTCTAAAACATCCATTGATATGTCTACAGCCTTCCTGAAACAACTTATTCTTGGAAATGAAAAACGAGTTCTAGTAGGGTGTGTCTAAAAAT
>JAAEOJ010000146.1 GCA_024244685.1 Mycoplasma sp. | reverse complement strand
TTATGTTCATTCCTCGCCGACTTATGCGATGGAAAAGTTGAAAAATTTGTTTTTCGTCTCGTGCGCGCAAAAGTGCGCCGGGCGCGGCACCGCGAATAAGTTTTTTGCGGACAATTACCACGAAATAAATTTATTGCTTATTGACATTCGCGACAGTTTCGTTTTCACTTTGTTAGGGCGCTGCGAATTTGCATATTTCGGGTTTGCGCGGGACGAGTTTTTCGACCCGACGGTAAACAAACAATTTTCATTGCACGAGGAAGAAGAGTTAATGGGAGCGAGAACATTCGCTCGAAAGCCAATCGGACAGACTAAAAGGACATAACAATGGGCAGTGGAAATTTGTCCTGCCTAATTAGAAAATTAATTAAATGTACAAGTGCCTGGTTTCCGAAAAATCGTTCCGAGGACACGTTTCATCGCATAAGTCGGCGAGGAATGAACATAATTAGACAAGTGAACATTTTTCGGAAAGCCGGTTTTCTTGCAATTATTTTTTTGTGCTGGTCCGACTTTCTCTGTTGCTTCTTCGTTGCCTACGGATCGATTATGTGCAACGAGTTCCATCTGCGGCGGGTCCGGGCTTTGTCGTTAGTGGTTAGTAGAGTCGACATTTTTGTTGTTAGTGGTTAGTATTAACGACATTTTTGTTGTTAGTGGTTAGTATTAACGACATTTTTGTTGTTAGTGGTTAGTATTAACGACATTTTTGTTGTTAGTGGTTAGTATTAACGACA
>JAAEOJ010000145.1 GCA_024244685.1 Mycoplasma sp. | reverse complement strand
ATGCAATAATGAGTGGGAGTTGCAGTTTCAAGAAATAAAGCAATGATAATAGAGCTCACCATGCAATAATGGGTGGGGGTTGCAGTTTCAAGAAATAAAGCAATAATAATAGAGTTCTCCATGCAATAATGGGTGGGGGTTGCAGTTTCAAGAAATAAAGCAGTGATAATAGAGTTCACCATGCAATAATGAGTGGGAGTTGCAGTTTCAAGAAATAAAGCAGAGATGAAAGGGGTCTTGATGGAAAAGAGGGTGGAGGTCGGAGGTCCGAGAATTAAAGCAATGAAAATAGCAATTAACAATGGCCGAGTGATTGATCCTGCTAATCAACGGGATAGCATCTGCAACCTTTATATTGATAATGATGTTATTGTTGGCTACGGTGCACAAGCACCCACAGATTTTCAAGCCGAACGTGTGGTCGATGCAACAGGCCAATGGATACTCCCCGGCATGGTAGACCTTGCCGCAAGTATTAGCGAACAAAAGAAAACCATAAGAAGTGAAACCAATGCCGCTGCGCACTCTGGCATTACTCACCTCTGCTGTGTGCCTAGCCTAAAAACACCATTAGATACCACAGCACGTATCAATATGATTCGCCGACGTGCTAATACTGCCTATCATACCAATGTGCATGTGAT
>JAAEOJ010000144.1 GCA_024244685.1 Mycoplasma sp. | reverse complement strand
CTCGTCAGTCATAAGTTTTACAAAAAATATAGACGCAGTTCTTTAATATTGCAATGAAAAATAAGAAACCATGTCATATTTTATTATCAGGCAGCCATTCGGTCATCAGGTTCTTCAGGCGGATCTGCATACCGGGGAAAAGATTTTTTCCCGGAATACCGCTTTCTGATTTCCCGTATTATCGCACTGGGTGCGAAACTCAGAAAAATATCTGTGATCAGGAGCCGGGCGATCACATTTCTGACAGTTCTTTCCGATGGAAGCGCACGGGATCGGGTGCGTATGAATATGTCAAAATGCTCCCATACCGAACTGCGGAATTTGAGAGAAACCATCTGAAGCAGTCCCTGAGCAACTGCTCCGATCATAACAAACCGCTCATACGCATCCCAGCAGAGTCGGACACTTGGGAGAGCTTCGGAAGAAGGTCCTTTCAGATTTTCATTTTTCCCGGGTCTGCGGGAATGACGGGGCATGAGTTTGGACCAGAACCGGTAGCTGAAAGCGCAGATCAGGTTTTTGAGCACATCGAACATGACTTCGATCCTGATTCTCACACAGTACAGTTCAAGGGCGGCTGCCGGATCCTGATTCAGATCGCTGCACATCAGCACAATCGGGCCTCGGCCGGTCACGGCAAGAACAAAACGTATCGGGAAGCCGGCGGGCTTCCATATCAGATCGAAAGCGGCAATGGAAACCTCTTCAGTTTTTCCATAGACACAGCAGCAGACTGCTGTAAAAAGATGAGTATGATCAAAAAGTTCTGTCAGTTTCACCTTTTCTCCGTATGTCGGAGGGCGTCCCACCGGCCTTTTCCCTTCCGGCTTCTCAGCCGGAAAGTAGGCGGTACAGTTTTTCTTCGCCTTGATAATCAGCGTCACCAGCGGCTGCCGGAATTCAACAGACCAGACAGAGGCCGCCAGCATGAAGACAGCACCGCCGGGGAAATAAGCGTCGAGAACGAGAACACACAGAATGCCGTGTCTTGCGGCAAATTCAACAGCCATATGAACAATCAGGGGACCCAGGGTCAGTCTGTCCTCCGGTTTCTGCCCGATATGGACAAAGCCCTGATGCAGTCGCAGAGACAGAGGAAGGGAGAAAGGAGCGGCGAGAGAACCGGTCAGCAGGCTGACTGCCCCCCAGAAGTGACCCCGGAAACGGGACGGTTTGGTCTGAGTCTCAGAATCCTGCCTCAGTGTGACCACTCCGGGCATGCGGCGCCCGTCTTTCGGAACAGAGGTGTGATCGCCGAGCATGACCGCACGGCCCTGAACTCTGACCGTCTCATTCTGAGCGAGAACAAAACTGCCCCAGAAGAGCATAAGCCCTTCAAGAGAAAATGCGGAAGACCGGAAAAAGGTGAGCAGAGAGTGGTATCCGTTTTCTCCTGCGCCCCAGAACCGGCAGAAGGAAGATATGCCGATGATCTCATCAGCTCCCATAAAACCCAGCACCGCCATGCAGAACAGCAGCCAGGTGCTGCTGCGGGAAAAAGCATCACGAAAAGACTGCAATGCCTTATATATATAGGTGAGCATACAGACCTCCTTTTCAATAAGGTTTTTATGAAGGTCTTTATACTTTTTTTTAAATTTTGTACACTGAAAATTATTATTCATTGACTTCTGTGGCCAAACTTTTTACATTTTTCAAGTCCAGAACTTATGACTGACGAG
>JAAEOJ010000143.1 GCA_024244685.1 Mycoplasma sp. | reverse complement strand
TAATTGACATTATTGAACCTTTAGAAATTTTAGGATCTAACATCAAAAATCAGTTAGAAAAAATATCTTTATTTATTATGAAGTTACCAATTAAAAAAACAATTGTTAAGAATATTTTTTCTGAAATTAAAACTGGTAAACTAAATGCAAATGCAGCCACAAAAGAAGGGTTTTACCCATTTTTTACTTGTAGTTCTAAAATACAAAAAACAAATTTTAATTCTTTTAAAGGTAGATATATTATATTATCAGGTAATGGTGAGATATATACATGATGAATGGATGGAGAATTTGATCTTTATCAAAGAGTTTATGCTCTTAAAGAAAAAGAAAACTTTTTTAGTACATATTTTTCAGTTAAAAAAGGAATAGAAAATTTAAGAAGAAGATCGAATGGTGCCGTTATTAAATTTATAAAAAAAAGTGATATAGAATCTATAGAAAAATATGAAAGTAACTACGAACAAATATTAAAATACTTATTTATTGTTGAAAATAAACTTCAAAAAAAATTATCTAAATTAAATAAAATTAAAGGTCACCTAATAAAACTATTAATAAAATAAAAAAGACCTAATCTTCTTCAAGTTCTAGGGCTTTTTTAATACTTTCTTCAACTTTTGGCTTTATTTCTTCAAATTCTTTAAACAATATGCTTAATTCATTTGCTAAATTTTTAATTTCTTCTTTAGTTTTTTCTTTATCAATCACTTCTTCTTCAAAACCTACATAACGACCAGGAACAAATGAAAAATTATTTTCAATCAAATCTTCTTTTGTTATTGTTTTTGCGAACCCTATCTTTTCAACATTCTTACCTTCAAGGTGTTCTTTATATAATTCTTGAACTTGATTTATATTTTCTGCTGTTAGTTCTCTTAATTTTTTAGAAAGCATTTTTCCTTCTAATTTCGAAGCATCTACCATTAAAATATTTTCATCTTTTTTATTATTATTAAAAATTCAAATACAAGCTGGTATTCCAACAGTATAAAATAATTTATCAGGAAGAGCAATTATTGCATCTACCTTATTATTTTCTATAAAAGATTTTCTTATAGCTAATTCTTCTTTACCTGAAGAAGAAAGAGAACCATTAGCCAATACAACTCCTGCTTTACCATTTATAGATAGTTTTGAAACAATATGAGATAATCATGCATAGTTAGCATTTCCTTTTGGAGGGACCCCTCATTTTCAACGTGAGTCACCTTCAAGACTCTCTCTACCTCAATTCTTTAAATTAAATGGAGGATTTGCCATAATATAATCGAACTTAGAATCCCTATGTTGATCTTTAGTAAAAGTATCAGCAGATTTATCTCCAAGAACACCTTTATCATCATTATCTATTAATGGAAAACCATTTAAAATAAGGTTTAATTTAGCTAATTTTCATGTTACATTATTAAACTCTTGACCATAAACAGAAACATTATCAATATTTCCGCCGTGACTTTGTATAAAACGCTTAGCTTGAATTAACATTCCTCCAGTTCCACAAGCTGGATCATAAATAGTTCCAGATAAAGGAGTTATTAAATTAACGATCAATTTAACTATTGTTTGAGGAGTATAAAACTCTCCTCCTTTTTGACCCCTATCTTTAAAGAAGTTACCTAAGAAATATTCATATATTCTACCTATTAAATCTTCTTTGGCTTTTGTAAAATCTTCATCAGAAAAAATTTTAACTACTTCTCCAAGACGATTTTGATCAACTCCTTCACTGTTATAATTTTTATTAAAAATTCCTCTAAGCATTGGATTTTTTTCTTCAAGTTCAATAAATGCTTCATCCATTTTTTGGCCGATTTCTGAACTAGATGCAAATTTCATTATATTTTTTCAGTGTGCTTTTTCAGGTACTTTAAATGAATCAAAGTTTGAATAAAACATATCAGGACTAATTAGTTCTAATTTCATACTATTATTTAATTTTTTTATTGCATTATCATATTTATCAGAAATATATTTTAAAGACAAAATACCAAGAATAACATGCATATATTCCTCTGCGGACATATTGCCCCTTAAATGATTGGCTGCTTTTCATAACTTGCTTTCTATATCTTTTATTTCCATTATAAAACCTCTTTCTTTTTAATAAAATATTCACTATTGAATGAAATATTCTTTTCTATTCTATCAATTAATATTCCTGATAAACCACCAGCTTTTTCAGGAGGATAATTATATTTTTCTCATAAAATTTGCATCAAATGATAAATCACTTTATCTTTTACCTTTTTGTTTTTATAAAATTGTGGAGTTATGTTTTCTTTAACAGAATCCATTAAATCTTTAGCGATTGCTTTTAATACCTCAGAATTTTGATGCATTTTTAAAAAATCATCATCTGCTAGTATTGTAAAGAAAGCTTGTAAGTTAGGGTCTGAAAACTCTGGTTTTTCTAACATTTTTTCTGTGATTTCTTTAGAAAGAACTATTAATCCATCTATAACTTCTTGTAATGTAGCATCTTTTTCTAAATTTGTTAAAATTTCTAATAATTTATCTGAAGCTTTCTTAGCAAACATTGGTCTAAATTTCTTAATTCGATTGATTTTACCATTAATTGCATCTTCAAGAAGTTTTTTTGAAACCAAAGGATTGCTTTCTTTTAGTTGTTTTGCTTCATCTTCTAATAATTGAGTAACTTGATTTATATCTTTATTAATTTTAGTTGATTTTATAAAAATATCTGATTTCTTTGTATTGATAGCCATTTCTACAGCTTCTTTTATTTTTTCAATTGTTATATTTAACATTTCATCTTCTTGAGTATTTTTTGTACTTAAGAGAGAATTAATTATAGAAATAGCTTTAGCGTTTGTTGACAATTCTTTGTTAATTAAAGTAAAACTCATTTTAATAAGTCTTGTAATCTTTCTAGATAATAAAATAAACTTATTTCTTTCTAATTGAGATAACTCTAGTATCTTATTAAATCCAAACATAATAAATTTATATTGTTGTTTTGAATCCAAACCTGAAAATGACTTAATTCCAGGAATAAAATTATCTTCAATAATATCAACAAAATCTTGTAATTTAGTTTTTGCCTTTTCTATATCCTCAGGAACTATATCTATATTTGTTGAACTTCCATCTGCATATTGAATCAAGGCATCTGAAAGATGTTTTCAAATTCCTAAGTAATCAACTATTAATCCTGAAACTTTGTTTTTATCTCCTTTTTCATATGTTCTATTAACTCTAGCAATTGCTTGCATTAAATTGTGTCACTTAATAATTTTATCTATATACATTACATCTAAATCAGGAACATCAAAACCAGTTAATCACATATCAACAACAATAGCTATTTTATATTTGGAATTATCTTTTCTAAATTCAGCAGCTACATTATTTATAAATTTCTTAGGTACAATTTTTTCTCTTTCATCATTTGAATCTTTATTATTGTGAGTCATAACTAAAATAGTTGATTCTTTTCTATTGGGTTCTAATTCAATTATTGAACTATAATAATTAAATGCTGCCTTACGTGATGAAGCTACAATCATGGCCTTTCCATTTAAAACTTTTTCTCTCAAGTTTAAGTGTTGTAAAATATCTTTTGTTTTTGCTTTGATTACATCAGGATCCTCTAAAACAGTTCTTACTTTAACTGACTTCAAAAGTGTTTTTAATTTATCTTCAGATTGAACATCATTTACATCAAGAGTCTTTGCATACTCTCTTTGAATTTTATCCATCTCAGATAAATATTCTTTACTTAAATCGATACTTACTTTTCTAGATTCATATAATATAGGTACAGTTGATCCATCTTTAACAGAATCATTCATTGAGTATTTATGATTATAACCACCAAATATATCAGTTGTAGTTTTATCTCCCATTAAAGGAGTTCCTGTAAATCCTGTTAAAATAGCTTTAGGAAATGCATCTCGCATAAATTTTGCGAAACCAAACTTCATAGAAAATTCTTTGTCCTTTTTATTTAAAACTCTTTCTCCAGATATGTTATTTTGCGATCTATGAGCTTCGTCTATAAGAATGAATATATCATCCCTATTAGAAAGTAATCCTGTAGAATCAGCAAATTTTTGAACAGTAGAAAAATAAACTCCATAATGTTTTTTATCTTCTAATTTTTCTATTAAATCTTTTCTTGATTCTATACCTTTAGGTATACTCAATAAATATTCAGAAGCGTCAGCAAATAATTTAAATAGTTGTCTATCCAAAGCATTTCTATCTGTTATAACTAATGTTGTTGCTGAATTAAAATTTAAATTAATAGCTCTAGTTAAAAATAACATAGTTACTGATTTACCAGAACCTTGAGTATGCCAAACTACACCACCCTTATGATTGCCTTGCAACATTTTTGTTATTGTATTTTCTACAGCTTGATATTGATGTTTTGCAGCTATATACTTAATTGTGTGATCATTATTATAAAAAGAATATAGTTTAATATATTTTAAAATATTTTCTTTTGATAATATTAATTCAAAATCATTGTCTTTACTTCACATACCAAGACTAAAGTATTTTTTAAATGGAGAAGTGATTGAACCAAACTTAGTGTCTAAATCATTTGATAGGATATCAAATATATTAAATGAATAAACATTTGGGAATTGATTTTTTAATGAATTGTTTTGTTTAAAAGCTTCTTCCAGTCTTTCGTTTGCATCTGGTGCTTTTAACTCAAAAATAATTATTGGTAATCCATTTAAAAAACAAACAATATCAGGAAATCTTTTTGTTCCATTACTATCTATCAATTCAAATTGTCTAATTGCGGAAAAAATGTTTTCTTCTTTATTATCAGATAATAATTTAAATGTACGAGTTCTTTGTTCTTTATCATCAAATACTTTTACACCATTATTTAATAAAGATGTTCCAACTATATTTTGTTCTATTGCATCTCCATGAATTTTTCTGATATTTAGAATAACTTTATCAGCAAGTTCTTCAGAAATTTTATTAATTTTAATGATTTGTTTTTTAAGTAAATCAAAATCTACTGCTTGTGATAATTTTTCACGAAAAAAATTATAACTGGTATCATATCCCAATTTTTCTAAAGATTCTATAACTATATCTTCAAAATTAATTTCAGCCAAAGGTCTTGTCATATAAAAATTATACTCTTTATGTTAAGTGGTTATATTTTAAATTAAATAAATATTTTATTGAAAAATAAAAAATGCTTTTAACATTTTTTAAATATGGAAAAGACATTTATTGTTGGCTCTTGGTAACCCTGTTTTTCGAACAAATTCTTTATGAATTCCACAACTATAAACTGTAAATTGTTTGCCATTTTTATCAATATATCCGCTAACAGCTTTACAACCTTTTAAATTTGTCATAAATCACCCCCTTTATCGATTTAATTATACTCTTTAAAAAATGTTGGTTTATAATTAACATATGGAAAAAACAAAATTGCAATTCTCTTTTCAAACAAAAAAACACTTAAAATTCTATGTCTATATATTAACTACAGTTATCAATAATGAAGAAACTATATTTTATGTTGGTAAAGGTAAAGATAGTCGTGTGTTTTCACACTTTCATGAAGCTAATAAAATTAATATTAAAAAAATAGATAATATTTCACCTTCTATAAAATTAGAAACAATAAAAGATAATGAATGTAATGCTTATATTGTTGCAGCAGAATTAACTGAAGAAGAAGCTTTTAAAATAGAATCTGTATTAATAAGTGTCTTATATAAATTTAATAATGCTAAACTAACTAATTTAGTTGGTGGACATCATAATTTTGAAGTTACTAATGTTCATAATATTGAAATCAAATATGCTAAACCAATCGAACTAGAAAAGTTTGTAAATAAAAATAATATAAAGATATTAGCTTTTAAATCTACTAGAGAATCATATAATTCAGCTATTGATAAAGATTTTAGAGGTATATTAGAAGGTATGTGAAAAATTAATGATACTTCATTAGAATCTGTTGATTATATAATAGGAGTTATTGAATCTAAGATATATGGAGTATATAAACTTAAACAAGGAAGTATAGTTGATATGGTAAACATGGATCAAAAGCAATTAGATAAATGAAATAAAAAACATATTGCAATGGGAAGGCCTGCTCGTTATAAAGAAGAATTACTTGATGGAAAGTTAGATGAACTAATACAAAGAACTGTTTTTGAATTAATACCAGTAGCTATACCTAAAGTGCAAAAAGCATATGTTCCTAATAATTTAACAGAACAAGATAAAGAAGTAGGTAATGAATTATTAAATAGAACTATTAATGATAAAAAGATAAGTGGTAGATCTAGTCTTAATTATTTTGGTAAAGTTTATAAATAAAAAAAATAAGAATATTTAATTTCTTATTATCTTCTATATTTATCAATATATTTATCTTCTTCATCTTTTCAAGTAAATCAACCATTAGCATTACCTCCGGCTATTAAATAACTGGCTGCTGATGGATTTGTAAATCTCACATCTTTTAAAAATGTTATATCATAATCTTTATAATTACCTTCATTTTTAATTGAATTATCTTGTGTTAGTTTTTTAATTACCGAAATAACTAAAGATTGATTTCTTTCTGCTTTTCTAGAACTATTTTTTATTTTAGTATCTTTTGGAATAACAACATTATTGTTAGCTGTTAATATTGCATCTATTACTTCTTTAGTTTTTGAAATTAAAGCATTGATTTTAATTTGTGGTATTCTTTCTGAATTTATTTCATTATCTTCATTAGGTTCAGCAATTATATTATTTACTTCTGAAGAATCATAACCAAGATTTTTTAATCCTGTTAATATTAATTCTTTTTCTTCTTTTAATTGAATTTCAATTATCTTGTTTGGTTCGCGTCCTTGACCTTTATTTTTATTATCAACTATAAATTTATCATTTTGATTAAAATGATCTATTAATTGTTTTTCTAAAAAATGAACTTCTGATTTTGTAAATTCTGAATAAGAAGATAAAGATGAAGAGGTTATAATAATTATTCTCTCAGTTCATAACTTGCTTTTATCGGTTGGTTTCGTTTCATCTAAATGTTGTAGTACTCTTTTTTTTACATTATAAGCTTCTCCAATATATACTTTGGATTTATCTTGATCTTCTTCTGAAGAAGTTTGAAATAATATATATAATCCAGATTCCTCAAATTTTTGACCTATCTTTTTATCAACTTCAAAAAAATTACTTCTAGGAATATCATGAATAAGTATTCTAGAATCATTTGAAAAAAATATTTTTATACCTTCTTCATCTGTAAATCAAATGGTTTGAAATCTTTTCATTGTTACTCCTTTTAATATAAATTAATTATACTATTTAAAAATATAAGTATTGTAATTTCAATATAAAATTAAAATTATTTTTCCAGATTTTTTATATAATCTGAAAAATATGATAATTCTTCATGAAATATGTTTTTAGTAGTACCTTTGATTTTTGTTAATAAAATTAATTCTCCATATTTTTTTCAAGAAGAGTAGTTATCTAATATACCAAATCAGGTACCTTGAAAACAACTAGCTATAGATTTTATATATTTACTTTTTATCTTTATTAGCCCATTAATTCTTTCGTCATCAGTTTCAATAAAAGGGTTGTCATTATAAAATCATTTAAAAAATATAAGTATTGAAAATAAGGTGATTTCTAAATATGATCACCCTACACTATAACCAACCATTTTAATTGATTTAAAAAAATTCATATAATCATAATTTTTCTTTACTTTTTCAACTTGACGCCAAGACACCGGATGATAAAAACTTAGTTTATTAAATATTATAGGTGTCATATGTATTCTATGAAGTTTCAAATCTTTCATTAGCATTCCAAATAGTGATTCTCTATCATAATCAATTTTTTGATCAATATATTTTTCTATATATGCTTCACCTTCAATAGCTCCAAAACGTTTTTCTATTATTTCTGCCATAGTTTCATTATTATAAATTAAAATAACACTTAGATTTTTAACATCAAAAATATGTTTAGATATTTCAAGAATTTCTAAAGAAAAATCTGGTCTTGCTCTATCTAAGTCATCAATAACCAGAACAACATTACCTTCATGTGATTTACAAATTTCTTCTATATTGTTTCTTATTTTTTCTATTAACTTATTAGTTGTCTCAAAATTATTGAATTCTTCTTTGATTTGGCTTTCGTTAATAGTGGCATCTACGCCTTTGTGTTTAAGTCCGTTAGTTATTAAAGCTTTAATAATTTCAAAACCTTTAATCCCTAAATCTTTTAATTTATTTTTTTTAGATAATGAAGAATGGAGTTCTTTATAAACACTTAATAAAAATGAAGCTTTTGGATTATCAGAAAAATCAAACTCTCAAGCATTAAATTTTATAAACATATCATCTGATGATTCCTTTATGAAATTATCAATAAATGTAGTTTTACCAATTCCAAAAGAACCATTAATTGCAATAACATTTTTCTTTGAGATTTGTTTTTTTAACTTTTCTTTTAAGTCCATAAAAAACCTTCTTTCTATATACATTTTATCATCAACTAACTTAATAAATTATGAACATATTATAAAACAGATAAATAATTTAAATAAATTCACTAAACAATAAAGTATTATAATTTAAGCATGAAAAGAAAAAATAAATTAACAGAAAGAAAACAATGGATAATGAAATAGATAAAATTAAAAAGCATTTGGATTCTTTAACAAAAAATACTATTTTTAATTTTGAAGAACACACCTATAAGGTTAAAGGTGTATTTTATAAGTCTGTAAGTGAAACAATAGTTGATTACAGCAGAGGTATTGATAGAGTTCCAAAAAAAATTATGGAAGAAGCAAGAGAACGCGGAAATTATGTTCATGAATTTATGGAGCAATTCCTAAAAGAACATAATGGAATAGCAAATAAAAAAGTTCAAAAATATGTAAAAAGAGATTATTATGAAGATTATTTAATTAATGGAATTAAATATATTGAAAAACAATTTTCTTCTAATTGAAATATATTAAGTGTTGAACAAATTCTTTATAATGTTCCAAATAGAGTTTGTGGAACTGCAGACTTAATAATGTATAGAATAAAAGGAAATAATTTAGAACTTAAAATAATAGATTGAAAAACTGGAACAATCAAACTAGCAAATCATATACAAATAGAAATATATAAAAGGTTATTAGAGCATTCAATAAATAGATTTAGAATTGAAAATTTGATCATTAAAACTGAATTAGTATCTCTTAAACCAGCATATTTATAATAATAACAACATAAAAACAATAAAGTATTATAATTTAATTATGAAAAGAAAAAATAAATTAACAGAAAGAAAACCAATTAGACTATATATTCTTAAACATAAATTATGAACTGTATTATTCTTTTTATATATAGTAGGTTATTTTGTTGCTATACTAACTTTACATTCATTAGGACTAAATGGATTTAATATACCAAAAGAAGTTTTATTTCATGTTGCAATGATTCCGGTATACACAATAGCTTTTCCTATGATATATTTAGGAGTGCATATATCTAAAAATGACATGGAGATAGATAAAGAAAATAATAAAAAACAACACTAAAAAGTGTTATTTTTATTCCCTTTTTAATATTATACAATTCACTCTCTAGAAAAGTTATCTATTCCTGATCATACTTGTTGTTTAATTTGTTTGTCATTTCATTCATCATTATTTTCCCATTCCATTAAAAGTAATTCTTGAGCTATTCTATTATAATCATTTCAATTTGGTTCACAAAGAATTGACCTTAATACAGTAGAGTCTAATCTTTGGAATGCTAATCTAACATGAGTAACATATTGTGTATCAAAATACTTCAACTCATAATAATCAATATTATTTTTTGAAAAATAACTTTCTCCATCTTCTTCTTTAACGCTTGAACATTGCAAAGCATAAATATGATTTTTGGTTATGTTTATAATTAAAAATGGATGGACCATTATTTTTCCATTGTTATTCTCGTGAGTTGTTTGTATGATTTGACCAACTTTAATATTCATAATTAAATTATAATTCAATAAAAAAATAATGCTAAAAGAAGCATTATTTTTATTTACAATCACATGAACAGTTTGTACAAGCGCATTTTTCTGAAGTTTTATTTTCAGACATTGAACATTTGTTGCATGTTTTACAATCGTTACATTTTGACATAATTACTCCTTCATTACATATTAATTATATCATATAACCATTTAGTTATATTAAATAAATTATTGAATTATTTAAATTAAAAATTCAAAATTATAACTCATATATAATTGTTATATGAATAAAAAAATTTATAAACAAATGCATAAAAAATTAAAAAAAGAAATTTCAGAAATAAAAAAAGAAAAACTTATAAAAGACGAAATAGATGAAAAGTTTTTGGACGTTGTTGAGGAGATAATTCTTAAAACTATTTTTAGAACAAATGAAAAAGAAGGATCAGGGGATAGAAAAAAAATATTATCATTTGCTTTATTTTCAAAAAATATTCTTTTAGATAGGTTAATTGAAAAGTCTAATTTAAAACAATTTCATAATTGTATGTCGGAATTAGAAAAAAATAATAAAATTATAAATAAGGCAATAGAAATTTTTGATAAGTCCTTAATAAAAGGGGACTCTTTTTATGATTTTATTGTTATAAATATGTATTTAGTTATTTTGCATGATATGGGTTTTTCAAGTAAAATTAGAAAATTTTTAAATAATGATAACTGGTTAAACTCTCCAGCAATAAAATTGCTTAATTACTTAGATAATAAAAAAATGTCATTAGAAAAACAATCTCTTTCTGAATTCCTTGAGCATGTAGATTTAATTTTATTAATGCCATCAAATATAGGTTTCTTTTTTAAAAGTATTTTAAAATATCAAAATGCAAATAAAGAAGAAATAGAAATTTTAGAATATGTAAAAAACTTTATAAAAAATGTTTCTACAGATCCAATAACAAATAATAGTCATGAAAAAGGATTGGTTTGATTTTTAGAAGTATTGATATCAACATATAATAATGAACCAGGGTTTGAAAAAGAACCTTCATATTTAGCTATAGAATTTTTAAAAAATAAAATAAATGTAAATGATTTTTTAGGTGAAATTTCTGATTCTAATTGAAGCATTTATAATATCAGTGATTTCAATATAATAATTTGATCATCTATATTATTAAAACTATCTTTATATCCTAAAGAAGAGAATAAAAATTTATTTTCTATAATTTTTCTAAATATTTATAAAAAATATAGAAAAAAAGATTTTTTTGAATATTTAATTAACTATATATCTTTATGCTTTATTGTAGAATCATCTAAATATCATGTGCGTTTTTTCTTACTCTTATTAAATATTTTAGAATCAAAAGAAAAATTAACAAAATTAGAAATTCAAATATGAAATAATATAATTCTAGGAAAATTAATAAATAAAAAAGAGTTTGATTTAATTTCAGATATTGTACAAAAACACAATTTATCAATTCAAGAATATAAAATTTTTTATAATGAAATGTTATCAAAAAGAAATAATAAAGAAGTCTTAGAGTTTATTGAAAAACCGAGTTTTGATAATTTAAAATTAGAGTCTTATGAAAAGATTGAATCCATAAAAGAGCTGGAAAAATCAAGAATAAATAAAAAAGAAGTTGATTTAGATAAAATTATAAAAAAATTTGATGATGAAGAGTCTCTAAGGTTTTTAAAAACTATAATTTTTGATAGGTATAATGAAAAAAATAATTTTATATTAAATAAAAATAGCAAAATATTTTTAAAAGAAATTTATAACGCTATGCTTCAATCTTCTATTACATTAATTAAGTCAGATAAAAAAGCAAAAAATGAAATTGAAAATTCAAAAAATAAATTAAAAAATTATTTATCAAAATTTGAAAAAAATAGAGAAAAAATAAATTTTGAAATTATAGAACCTGTTTATTCTTATTTTTTTATAGAAAAAATGAATACTACTTTATGAAAATTTATACATAAAATTAAAATTCAAGTAAATAATGAAGCAATATTTTTAGAAAAAGATAGAAATTATTTAATAAGTGTTATTGATTTTATTGCATTCTTGAAAAATAAAACATTAAAACAAATAGACGATTTTTTTGATTTATTAAAAATTAAAAATATAAAAATATATTTTTTGAAATCACAAATAAATAGATTAACACAAGACACGATAACTGATGGTGTAATAAACGGAGATGATATAATTCAAAGAATAATGAATATTGAAGAAGAACTAAGGTTAATTCAATTAAAAGCAGAAAAATCATGAGAGCATATATTATATTGAAAGATAATAAATAATTTATCAAATATATTTAAAATTGTTTATGATATTAATTTATTGCAACCTTATTATTATGATAATAAAGCAACTATAAATAAAAAGTCCGTAAAAATAATAAAAAGTGAAAAAATAAAAAAAGGCATATTAGAATTAATGTTTAATATAGGGGGTTTAAATGACTAGAAAAAAATTCTTAGCATCCACAATTTCTATATTTATTTTTGCTATTATTATTTCTATTGTTATTATTTGTTTAAATAACACTAAACCTAAAAAAGAATTGATTCAATATGTTGGGTCTATATCTTCATTAATATCTACGTTATCTCTTTTTAAGATATGAAAAAAAATAATTTATAATTCAATTAATTGAGTTGTTGGCTATTTTTATATTTTTATAATGATATTTTATTTATTAATTAATTTCATTTCTATTATTTTACCCATATTTATTATTAGCGATATTTTAAATATTGGTCCATGATATTTTGCAATTATAAATTTTGTTTTCTTTGGTTTTTTATGGTTTGTTTTTTCTTTATTCAAATTAAAAGATGGTAGCGGATGAATAAAGTTTTTATTTGAAAAACCAGGTTTTTATAATAAAACAATAATGAGGTATTCTAAAAAAGAAAAAAATATAGAATCAAAAATTTTAGAGTTTTTAAAGGGTAAAATAAAAAATGATAATTATAAAAATGTCGAAAAAAATTTAATGTTAATAAATCCTGATTTTGGAATTGATTTTTATATAAAATTATATATAAATTCCAAAAAAGAAGAGAGATCTTGTATAACAAATATTTATCCATTTATTAATAATATTATTGAAAGAGTCTGTTCATTAAATGTCAAATGAATAGAAAAAAATTTAAATAAACATGAAAAATTTATTGATATTTGTTTAAACGATAATTTAATTTCTCAAGAACTAAATCAAAGTGCTGAATACTATATGGAAAATAAAATAACTTCAGAATATATGTTGACTCATTTTATCTTTAACTTTCCAAAAGAATTAAGTGATGTTATGAATAAAATACTTTCTAATATTGAAAATGGCAAAGAATATATGGCGGAAGATTTACTGTCAATAGAAAAAGTATATAAAGAATGAGAAAATAAAATAACTAACGAAAAATTAAAAAAAGTCAAAAAGGTGCTTCAAATAATTTTTGCAAAAATAAGTTTACAATATAATAAAGAAATTATTGATATTTTAATTGATAATTGGGGTAATTATGATTATATGAATAATGAATTAATCAATTATTTTACAGAAATGAGGTCAATTTAAGTTATTTATTCTGATATATAGTTATAAACCCTCTACCTGAATGAGAACCCATACCGTTTGTCATCTTTTGGAAGTTTATTTTTATATCTGGATTGAACTTATAGATTTTTTCTATTATTTTCTTTACTGGTGGATAATCTTTATCTAAACAAATAAAGGTTATATTATCTGTTAAGGAATCTTTTATTAATTTCATTATATTAAGTGATATTTTATCTTTATTCCATTTACCTTCAGATCATTTTAAACGTATTTTAATATTAGTTGTTTTAATTAAATATTTAAATGCTGAATTAATTCTTCCGTTTGGTGCAAGTTCTGAAACATCAACAATAAAACCAACAAACTTTATTGATTTGTTTAACTTATCTACTTTATCTTTTAATTCTTTAAAACTAAGATCTTGTTCTAATATATCTTTTATTTTTTCTGGAGCAACTATAAAAGTTGTTCCTTCTAATATAAGAATATTATTATTGTCATTTAATTGATTGTAGCTATTAAACTGACTACTTACAGATGTTGGATTAGTAAAAATAATTGTTTTATCTTTTGGATTAACATTCATTGTTTCTAAAACTCCGTCAAAAGAAAGGTAAGCTGTTTTTTTACCTTTTATATCAATATTAGGATTATTTGTATCAGGTTTTCCTTCAATGAATGAAGGTATAGATTCAAACCAATCTTTATTAATACATAAAGTACTATCTACTAATATCTTATACTTTATTTTTTCGCTCATTTTTTCTTAATTCCTTTAATTCCTATAAATGGAACTATTCTTGGAGTTTTGCTTAAGTATTTTTTATATTGTTCATCTTCACCAAACTTTTTATACATAACTTTTTCTAGTAAAGGTAAACCTGAAACAAAGTAAAGCAGAGTTAGAATAAATAATGGCCCAACAATAGAAATTCAAATTAATGGATTGTTTGTTGATAATACTACAAATACAAAATTGAAAATTCAGAACATATATTCTCCGAAGTAATTTGGATGTCTAGATATTTTTCATAATCCATAATCAATAAACTTCTTGTTTCCTTTGCTATAGTATCTATATTTTTGTATATCAGCAATAGTTTCGAATAATAAAGATATAGCTGCACCAATAATTCCGATTAATGATAATAAGTTGAATTCATCTTTCCCAAATATTGTAACCATATATGAAGGCATAGCTACAATAAATACAGTTATTCCTTGTAACAATCAAAACATGAAAAACTTATAAAAACTACCTCTCATCTTATCAAATCTATGATCTACTTTTTCTTTTAATATTCTTATAAATAAAAACGTTCCTAGTCGTACTGATCATAAAGCAATTAATATAAGAGCAATAATTATATTTATTCCATAATTATGAGATATAGCCATCTGAATAATCATTGTAATTAAAAATGTTGATGCATAAGTAATATCAGTAAATAAATCTTTTTGTACTAAGAAAGCAATAACAAAGAAAAACATATTTACACCAATAGAAATAGCAAAAATAATTGAAAGTTGGATTAATAATTCCATATTACCTCCTTTTTCATCTAATATAATTATACTATTTTTAAATAAATGTAATTCTATAATATTAGTTTTATATAATTAAACAATATAAGCGATTATTTATAAGGGGGCATAATATGATAAAAATTAATTGATTTGCAAGACTGTTTATGAGTTGAAAAAAAATAGTTGAACATATAGAATCTTCTAGTCAAAATGATAAAAATATAGCTCTCCTTGAACAAGAACTTGAAATCACTAAAAAGTTATTAGAAGAAATTAAAGTAGAGAAAGAGCAAATAAATAAGTTTTTAATGGAAGAAAAAAATGAAAAACAATCTCTAACTAAAAAACTTGAATCTCAAATTAAAGATTTAGAATTAAATAAGAAAAAAGAAATAGAACAAGAAACATCTCTAGCTAAAGCTCGTGAACAAATTGAAGGTTTAAAAGAAACTAGGTTAGCTTATGAAAAACAAATTGAACTAATAAAAAATCAAATAAATGAAAAGTTAACTCCATTAAATAAAATCGAAAGAACATTTTTTGGTTCTACAGGTAATAAAGGTAAAGGTGAATTAGGAGAACTACAACTTAAAGTTCTTTTAGAAAAATCTGGTTTAGATAAAAATATTTGAACAGAAAATCTTCCAGTTGGTAAAAATTCTGTTGATTTCGCAATTAAATCAGGTGATCAAAGTGACAAATGAATTCCAATAGATTCTAAAGCGCTTGAAACTGAAATTGATGAAGACACTAAAAAAATTATTATTAATGATGCATACAAACAAAAAGTTAATGCACAAGTAAAGAAGATCACAAAATACCTTGGAAAAAGCAATACAGAAAGTTATGGATTACTTGTTCTACAAAACGATGAAATATATATGGAACTATATAAAAAATATCCTACTTTCTTTAAAGAAGTTATTGATGAACACAAAATATATATTACTTCTCCTTCTTCATTTGTACAAATAACTTGATCAATTGCAAATATAATAGAAATATATAAAAAAGTACATAAAGAAGAAAAGATTTATGACCAAGTTATAAGCGTCTTAGAAAGTGTTGATAAATTTTCACGTAAACTTTCAGTTACTCATAAAGAATTTAATACAGCTATGGAAACACATTATCCAACAATTAAAAATAAACAAGATAAACTTTATAAGGAACTAAACAAAGAAGGAAAAAGAAAAGAACTACCAAATCTAAATGATAAAGGTCAATAAAAATAGCGCTTATAATGTGTTATTTTTATTTTATAGTTATTTCTTAATATTAATAATATAATTAATAAATGATAGATCACAAACTAGAGAAAGAAATAACTGGAAATATAATTTCAAAATATGCAAAACATATAGAAAAAATTACTAATTGATTTCATACAGATATAGGATATGTTCATAAGATAGAGGATGTAACTATGGAAGATCCTGAAGTCGATATTCCATTAGATGAAATATTCTTAAGGGAAATAGAACTTACTATTAGAACAACTTCTATTAACTATATAAAAAACCCTGAACAACTATTAGAAGATATAGAAGTTAAAAAACTAGCTTTATCTCACCCTAGAAAATGTGGTCTTTTAAAATATTCGTTTATTAAACCAAATGTTGAAGTGGTTTCTTCTGATGAACACTTAATAAAAATAACTGGTAAATTCCCTAGAGATTGAAGAAATATTAATACTCACTTTCAAGAGTATAATCTTTATAAATGTGACATAAATAAATACTTTGAGGTGGAAACACTTAATAGTATTGCAAGTGGTATTAGAGGTAGTTCAATTGTTAATCAATCTGTTTTAGAAATATTATTAGGAAAGAAGTCTGCTCCTGAAATAAAAATAGATGAAAGCTTCAACTCTAAATATATAAATGATTTAGATGAAACTAAAAAAACAATCTTTAAAGCTGCAGCTTCAAAAAATGATATTCTAATTGTTAAAGGTCCTCCTGGTACAGGTAAAACAAAAACTATTACACAATTAATAAAACACTTTGTCTTTGAACGTAAGGATAAGGTCATTTTAGCTTCTAGAACACACGCTGCACTAAATAATGTAATAAACAACCTTTCTCATACTCCGGCCTCTAAAAACTACTCTGGAATAATATTAGAAAAATCTTCATACGGAGATAATAATAAAGAGTATGCTGATCGTGATGCTTTGTTGGTTAGAAATATTAGAGAAAGATTAAGAGAGTTCTCTCCAAGTAATGGAGAAATGCAAAAGCTATTAAAAAGAGAGTTTGGAGCTAAATCTAATCCTAAAAGATTCTTATCTACACCAAGAGGTTTTTCACACCCTTCTTTATTTGCTGGAACTATTACAAGTGCTAAGTTAGAAAAGAAGTTAGATAAAGGATATAAGTTTGATGAATCTATTTTAATAATGGATGAGGTTTCTAAGTCAACTATTGTAGATGTATTAAGATATGCTCTATATGCTAAACAAATTATATTGGTCGGTGATGATATGCAACTTGCACCAATCCCAATTAGAAAAGAAAATTATGAAAACTTTTATGAAGAATTAAATGAAAAAGAAAAAAATATATTCAATCAACTATTTTTTGATTCTGTATTTAAAAGATTATATTCAAAAGATAATAATAAGTTAATGTTTAAAACAACATATCGTTCACCACAATATATTTTGGATCTTTATAATCCTATTGCTTACAATAACCAAATTGAATCTAGAGTTACTGAAGTTAAACCAATTGAATTTAGAAACTCAAAGAAAAATGAAAATTTAGTTAAGATGTATACAAGAGCAAACTTAATTTTATTAAATAATAAAGGTACACATAGAATAGATAAAACACTTTCTCAAATATCAAAGGTTAATGACATAGAACTAGAAGTTTTAATGAATCAACTTAACTTTATTTCAAAGAATATTAAAGAATCTTCAACTTTAGATGTTATGGTTATGTTTGTATATAAAGACCAATATAAACACTTTTTCAGAAAACAGAATTCCAAAATTAAATATTGAGAAAATAAATTCGCTTCATTTACTTATGGAACAGTTGATCAACTACAAGGATTAGAAGCTGATATAGTATTCTTAAACACAACTTATGCAGCAGAAGGAAGAAGACTTCCAAGTAATCCTAAATATAAAACTCAATTACAAGAAATAAAAAGATTAAACGTTGCTTTATCAAGAACAAGACAAAAGTTCATAATGCTTATGAATGTAGAAGCTTATAGACACGCACCAATATTTAATGATAATGAAAAATTAGAATATACTTTTGATGATATCTTAAATAAGTTTGATGTAAAGGGGAATGTATAATGAAAAAACATGAAACAATACCTTTTTACATTTTATTAATCAGAACTCTAGCTAAAGACTTTGAAAAAGAAAATATAACTTGAGAAGAACTTTACAATAAATTATTTATAAAAGACACTGATATTTATAGAGAATTTGTTGTTACTTTAGTAGATTCAGGAATTGAACTTAGTTCCAAAGTACAATACAAAGAAGCAGTTCAAATAACAAATGTTTTTACAACTATATTCCATGAGTATGAAGAAGAGCGTCTATTAATAAATATAGAAAAAGAAGAAGAATTTAAAATACCTAAATCAACAACATTAAAAGCAACTCTTGCAAAAATAGGTTATATATTAATTTAATATTTATAAAAAAGTATAATTTAAATAAAGGAGCAAAAATGTTAAAAAGAAAATTATTTTTATTGTTTTTCTCTATTTTATCAACAGCTTCTCCGATAGTAGCTATTTCTTGTAGTGAATCACACGAAACAATGTTAAAAGCAAAATACTGAGATTCAGGTTGAAAAAAATATTCAGGTCAAAAAGTTCAAGAGATTAGATTAGAATCTGATGGAACACTTTCTTTAAATAAAGATATAAATTTAAAATACCATGTTTCAGATGGTGTTCATAAAGTAATATACACTGAGTTAGAAGAAAAACTCAAAAAAACAAATAAAAAGATTAAAAAAGAATTGATTGTTAATGATCGTTGTGGTTCAATTTTAATTAAAGAATTCAAAATCTTTATTTCTAAATCGAAACAAGGAGAAAAAATAATATTCTTTTATATAGTAAAAAACAATGGAGCCACATTAGACATGTTGTCCTATTTAAAAACTTTAATTTAATAAAGTTATTTATATTCTTTAAATTTTAATTGTTATAATTATTATGTTAACTGTGTATTTATATCCGTAATATGCTCGGATGTCTCTACAAGGCAGCGTAAATGCCACTAATACCAGATTTGGTTTAATACAGGTTAACCACATACAAATTGTGGAAAAGCTTGTTTTTTATTTCGCTTTTTCAAAACAAATAATAAGGGAGTAAATTAATGAATACTGATATAAAAGAAATAATTATTACTGAAGAACAAATAAAAGAAAGGGTTTTAGAAATAGCTAAAAAAATAGATGAAAATTATAAAGAAGAACCAATTGTTTTACTTGGTCTATTAAAAGGATCTTTTAGTTTTTTATCAGACTTAAGTAAAAAAATTAAGAATCCAAATGTAGAGATTGAATTTATAGTTGTTAAATCATATCTTAATGGTAAATCAACAAATAATATAAATATTGTTTTAGATTTAAAGAAAGACATTAAAGATAAAAATATTATTTTAATAGAAGATATAGTAGATACAGGTAGAACTTTATCAACTGTAAAGAAAATTATGCAAGAGCGTAGTGGTAAAAAAGTAGAAATTGTTTCTCTTTGCTCTAAGACATCACAAAGAGTTATGGCAGTAGAGATTGATTATCCTACTTTTGAAATACCGAATGAAATTGTTGTTGGTTGTGGTTTAGATTATAATGAAAAATATAGACATTTACCTTATGTTGCTTCATTAACAAAAGAAGCTTTAGATAAATATAAAAAGGGAGAAAATTAATGTATAAAACAAATGTAATTATTGGTGCTCAATGAGGAGACGAAGGAAAAGGTAAGGTTTCTGATTATCTTGCACAAAATTCTGATGTTGTAGTTAGATATCAAGGTGGAAACAATGCTGGTCATTCAATTGAATTTAACAATAAAAGATATGCATTAAAACATATACCTTCTGGAATATTTAATCCAAATACAAAAAACATAATGGCTCAAGGTATGGTTATTAATCCTAAGATGTTATTAGAAGAAATAGAAACTTTAAAATCTCAAGGAATTAAAGATTTTCAATTATTAATATCAGATAGAGCTCATGTTATTATGCCTTATCACTTAGATATGGATGAAGCTATCGAGAATGCAAAAGGTGAAGGTAAAAAAATAGGCACAACCAAAAAAGGTATTGGGCCTTGTTATGAAGACAAATATGCAAGAATAGGAATTAGATTTGGTGACTTTATAAATGAAAAAGTATTAAAAGAAAAAATTGATGATGTACTATTAATTAAAAATAGAATTTTAAAAGCTTTTGATGTTGAACCATATGATTCTCAAGTTTTATTTGATGAATATAAAGAGTATGCAAAAAAACTAGCTCCATTCGTAATTGAAACTGGATCATTCTTACAAAAAGAAATAGAAGAAGGAAAAGAAGTTTTATTTGAAGGTGCTCAAGGAGTTATGTTGTGTATTGAAAATGGAACTTATCCATTTGTTACTTCTTCAAGTCCTACTGCTTCTGCTGTTCCTCTTTATACAGGTTTATCAACTAAACATATTGTTAATACTATCGGTATTGTTAAAGCTTATACTACTCGTGTAGGTGCCGGTTCTTTACCAACTGAAATAAAAGAAGAAGAAATAAATGAATTAATTCGTGAACGTGGAAGAGAATATGGAACTGTAACTAAAAGACCTCGTAGAGTTGGTTGATTAGATACAGTTGTATTAAAACATTCAGCAAGAGTTTCTGGATTAACTGAATTAACAATTACTTTGCTTGATGTATTAGATACAATGGAAACAATTAAGATTGGTTATGAATATATTTTAAATGGAAAAGAAATTAATTACATTCCAGGTTCAAATGAAGAATATAATAAAGTAGAAGTTAAATATATTGAACTGCCTGGTTGAAAAGAAGATATAACTAAAGTAAAATCTTTTGAAGAGTTACCTGAAAACACAAAGAAATATATTAAAAAAATTGAAGAATTAGTTGGAGTTCCAGTTAAAATCTTTTCTGTCGGACCAGATAGAGAACAAACAATAAAAATAAAATAAGGAGTATTATGATTGATAGATATAGCACAAAAGAAATGAAGGAAATTTGAAGTGAACAAAATAAATTTGATTCATGATTAGAAGTAGAATTACAAACTGCAAAAGCTTTTTCTGAAATAAATAAAGAAATTCCTAAAGAAGATATTGATAACTTATTTAAGAATGCTAGTTTTACTGTAGAAAGAATAAAAGAAATAGAACAAGAAACAAGACATGATGTAGTTGCATTTACTAGATGTGTTTCAGAGTCTTTAGGTTCTGAAAAGAAATGAATTCACTATGGATTAACTTCAACTGATGTCGTTGATACTGCTTTTTCAATAAGAATTAAACAAGCTAATAAAATTATTAAGAAAGATTTATTAAACCTTAAAGAAACTCTTAAAGTTCTTGCTAATAAATATAAAGATACTTTACAAATAGGAAGAACTCATGGTATTCATGCTGAAATAACAACCTTTGGATATAAACTAGCTTTATGATTCGAAGAGATAAATAGAAATATAACAAGATTTGATATAGCTTCAAAAGAGATTGAAGTAGGTAAGATATCTGGTGCCGTTGGAAATTATTCTAATGTTGATCCAAAAATTCAAGATTTTGTTTGTGATGCTTTAGGTATTGAATCATCAAAAATATCAACTCAAACATTACAAAGAGATAGACATGCTAATTACATATTCACAGTTTCTTTAATTGCTGCTACTCTAGATAAAATTGCCATTGAATTAAGACACTTACAAAGAACGGAGGTTGGAGAAGTAGAAGAAGGTTTTAAGAAAAATCAAAAAGGTTCTAGTGCAATGCCACATAAAAAGAATCCTATTTCAGCCGAAAATATTTCAGGCCTATCAAGAGTTATAAAAGGTTATGTTATTACATCTTTAGAAAATGTTCCTCTTTGACATGAAAGAGATATTTCTCACTCATCAAGTGAAAGAATAATGTTTCCTGATGTAACTACATTAATTTCTTATAGTTTAAGAAGATTAAATAATGTTTTAAATAATCTTAAAGTTAATGATAATAAGATGTTAGAAAATATTGAATTAACTAATGGTTCAATATTCTCTCAAAGAATTATTCTTTTCTTAATTAAAGAACATAAATTATCTCGTGAAGAAGCTTACGATAAAGTTCAACCTATTGCTCTTGATTGTTATACAAATAAAAAGGATTTTAAAGAAGAATTAATTAAATCTAAAGTATTAAATAATGAAGAAGCTAAAGAGTTATTTGATTATTCATACTATTTAAAAAATATTAATATAATATTTAAGAAATTAAAACTATAGAGTGTATAATTATTATGTTAACTGTGTGTTTATATCCGTAATATGCTCGGATGTTTCTACAAGGCAGCGTAAATGCCACTAATACCAGGATTTGGTAATACAAGTTAACCGATAATGCGGAACTTGTATTTTATTATGCTTATTTTAAACGTGCAATGTATTCGTATTTTAATTTTGAAAGGATAAAATGAAAAAAATAAGTTTAAAAGGTTTTTCTATTTCGAAGTATTTTAAATTTTCGGAAAGAAAAGCTACATTTAAAAAGGAGATTGTTGGTGGAATTGTAACATTCTTAGCTATGGCTTATATTCTAGCTGTTCAACCTGCGATGATACATACTGTCGATGTAATTAATGGTACAAATAAACTTCCTATTGGTGGAATATTCTTGGCTACTGTTATATCTTCTTTCTTCGCAACTATGGTTATGGGAATATTAGCAAATGTTCCTATATCGCTTGCTCCAGGTATGGGTATTAATGCATTCTTTGTATTTACAGTTTGTCTTATTCTTAGAATGGACCCTTATGTTGCAATGTCTTCAGTTCTAGTGTCTGGATGATTATACTTCTTTATTGCTATAACTCCAGCTAGAAAGTATATTGCTAATGCTTTACCAAAAAATATAAAGATAGCAATTGGTGCTGGAATAGGTTTCTTTCTTGCTTTCTTAGGATTGCAACAATCAGGAATTATTCAATCTGATGCACAAATAATCACAGGAGCCGGAGTACCTCCAACAGTTATAACAGCTACTTCTGTAAAAATCGGGAACTTTAAAAACCCGTTAGTATTGTTAGCTGTTTCGCTAATAATATTGACATTTATATTACATACTTTAAAAATAAAAGGAAGCATTATTATTGCAATGTTAGTTGGAGTAGCAATTCTTGCTATTATGTATGCTTCTGGAGTTTCAGTAGTTAAACAAAGTGGTGCTTTTAAAATCAAACCATTTGAAAGTGCATTTAATGAATTGGGAACAGTAGCTGGTAAGGGATGAACTCACTTAGGGCAAATGTTTTCAAACCCAAAAGCTTATATTGCTATATTTGTATTCTTATATTCAGACTTCTTTGATACTACAGGTACTATATTTGCTATTGATGAACAAGTTGGTATTTCAAAAAGAGAAGGTACTGATTGAATTGGTAAAGCAAATATATCTGATTCAATAGGTACTTTATTTGGTGCATCTTTAGGATCATCAACAGTTACATCTTATATAGAATCAACAGCTGGAGCTACTTCAGGAGCTAAAACAGGTTTTGCTGCTTGTGTTACAGGAACATTATTCTTGTTATCAATGTTTATGTGACCAATTATGGGTGTGTTTATGCCATTAAATAATGCATCAATGGCCGTTCATAATCAAGCTTCACCTGGAGCAATAATGCCTATTACTTCTCCTTCGCTTGTATTAGTTGGTTCGTTAATGATGATGCAATTAAAAGAATTTGATTGAAAAGAAGCTATTGATGTACCAGTAGTATTCCTAACAATATTAATGATGGTTTTAACTTACAATATCTCAACAGGTATTGCTGTATCAATAGTTATATTTGTAATATTAAACTTCTTTGCAGGATTAAAACAAAGATGAGATATTTGAAGAGGCAATCCAGTTTCGTTTGTAGATGATTCACAAGAAATGATTTTGTCTGATATGAGTAAAAAATCTAAAATTTCAGAAACTAAGGATTATTGAAAAAGAATAAATATTCCAATTGTTGTTATGTTTATAATTGCTTTAGCATTCTTTGGAACAATGCCTTTATATCTATATTAATAATAAATAAAAAATACAAACTTATGTTTGTATTTTTTTTAGTTTAAATCAATTAAATTGATTATTTACCAACTACGTCTTTTGCTCTTTCTTTTCCATCTACTGTTTCGATTTCGAATTCAACTTCTTGATCTTGTTGTAGATTTCTAAAACCGTCGCCTTTAATAGCTGAGAAATGTACGAATACATCTTCTCTGCCTTCAACGCCGATAAAACCAAAACCTTTAGTTTGGTTGAAAAATTTAACTTTACCTGTCATGACAATACTCCTTTCAAATCTATAATCCTCTTTGAAGAAGCTTACATAGATATTATACCTTTTTTATTTAATAATTGACATTTGTTTTAATTTATCTATTACAGCAAAGTCATCTGCTGTTCCAATAACATCATCAGAAAGGGATTTTAATTCATCAGAAGCATTATCCATTGCCACTGAATATCCTACTTGTTCTAGCATTTCTTTATCATTTGATCCATCACCGAAAGCAATAACGTTTTCTATTGTGGTTCCTAAAATTTCTGATAATTTAATTAATCCACTTGCTTTGTGTGTATTTAATCTTGAAATAAAACATCCACGATCTCACTTGGAGTTAACAGTAAACTTATTATTTATAGATAAATATTTTTCTATTTCATCTATATCATTCATATCTTCTGTTCTAATAGTTAATTGATGAATTGTTTTTTCTTTTGGATCAATTTTTTCTAAAGGTTCTATTTTATCCATGAATACATCTCAAAATCACATTTCTTTTTCAGGAACACCTTTTTTAAAATAAGCTTTTTTATCTGTTGAAATAGAGTAATTTATATCTTTTTTATCACAAAATTCTAAAATACCTTTTAATTCTTCTATATTAGAAGCTTCATCAAAAAGCATTTTTTTATTTTTAATATCGTAAATAAATGTACCGTTAGCACCAATAAAATAATCTATATTAGGAACTTCTAATAATTTATTTATTGTTACTAAATTTCTACCTGTACATAAAACAGTAATCATATTTTTTTCTTTTAATTCTTTAAACATACTTATAATTTTAGGGTCAAAATGTTTTTCTCCATAAGGGAGTATAGTTCCATCTATATCAAATGCTATTATTTTATACATTTTTATTTTTATTTTTTTTATTAAAAATTTGTTTAAAGAATGTTTTGAACTTAGTATTTTTACCTCTAAAGTTTATAAGTCTGTATTGTATTAAGGCTATCATAAATGCAAATAAATTAAATCCAAATAATCCAAATGCAACTGCAGAAATACCTTTTAATTTAAACATATTTAGTTTTTGGAATACCCCAGGATATCAAACTGCATTTAAGTTTTTGTTTTGTTTTGGTGTTTGTCAATCTGCGGGAACTAATCCTCCAGCATCATGTTGTATAGGATTTGATGATAAATGAGAAAAACCAATTATAATTCCAGCATAAGCAGCATAAATTACAATAAATCCCATTGTTCCTGCAACATCTTTTCATGAATACTTTTTAACGTTCATTAATAATAAAGTTGAAGTTAATATTAATCATGCGTGAGAAGAAAAGTATTGGAATGAATCAAATACTTCATGACCATGTCCACCGAATTGTGCTGATTGTCCTCAAGGTAATGATTGTTTAAATAATAAGAACATAATAAATGTATTTGCTGATTTACTTAATGCTAATCCAAACATTGTTAATAAACCACTTAAAAAAGTTCAAGGTGCAATTGTTTTACCTATTTTATTTCTTAATTTAGGGAAACAAATAATTGAAGATAAAATTATTAATAATAAAGGACATAAGTTAGTTGCAAAAATATTTTGTAATAACATATCATGTGTTCAAGTTCCTTGTGGAGCTCTCGCTGATTGAATTACAAATAATAAATATCTTCCGAAAATAAAGAAAGGTATACAAATTGCTCCATAAATATATCAAAACTTATTGCTTTCAGTTAATTTAGTTAAACGCTTTCTAAAAACTAATAATAAAGAAATTAATAAAACGAAAAGAACGAATGCAACAATACCATTTGAATGTGTTGCACCAACAAAAGCAAAGGGCTTATCTGCTAATTTTGGTCCTTTTTCAAATAATGAATCAGAAGCTTTATTTAAGCCTCCTCCATTTAATCATGATTTTCCAAATGCTAATGATGCCATTATAAACCTGCTTCCTGAATTTTTTCGTTTTGTTCTTCTGCTAATAAAGATTCAATGACTGGGTTTATTTCTCCTTCAATAATTTTATTTAATGATGATGAATTAAATCCAACTCTATGATCTGTAACTCTATTTTGAGGATAATTGTAAGTTCTGATTTTTTCAGCTCTAGCTCCTGAACCAGCTAACTTACGGAATACACCTTCTTCTTCTTGTTTCTTTTTAATTTGTAAATCAAATAACTTTGTTTTAAGAACTTGCATAGCTTGTTCTTTGTTTTCTATTTGAGATCTACCATCTTGACAAGATACAACAATTTTTGATTCTAAATGATGAATTCTAACTGCTGAGTCAGTTGTATTAACTGATTGACCCCCAGCTCCAGATGATCTATAAGTATCAATTTTAATATCTGAAGGTTTTATTTCAATAGGGACCGTTTCATCTGCTTCTGGCATAACCATTACAGTAACTGTTGAAGTATGAACTCTTCCTTGGGTTTCTGTTGTAGGTATTCTTTGTACTCTATGAACACCTGATTCAAACTTAAGTTTTGAATATGCTTTTTCTCCTTGGATTTCAAATGTTATTTGTGAAAATCCTCCAGCATCAGCAACTTGTGAATCAATAACATTTCATTTCATATTATTTGAATCAGCTCATTTTGTATACATCCTAAATAAATCTCCGGCAAATATATTTGCTTCATCTCCACCTGCAGCTCCACGTATTTCAACAATAACATTTTTATCATCATTAGGATCTTGAGGTAATAAAAGAATTTTTAATTCTTCTATTAATTCAGGTAGTTGAGATTCAGAAGATTTTATTTCTGATTTTGCAAATTCAATCATATCTGAATCTGTTTCTGAACCTAGCATTTCTTTTGAATCTTTAATTACTAATTCTAAATTAAGATATTTTTTAAAAGCAAGATATACATTTTTAATAGAATTAAATTCTCTAGTTATTCTTGTGTATAACTTTATATCTCCTGCTACTTCAGGGCTATTAAGTTGTTTTTCCATATCTTCCGCTTTGCTTTTAATAGAAAGCAGAGATTCGTACATTGACTTTTCCATATTATAGTAATTATAAAAGAAAAATATTTTTTTAATATTATTTTTATATTATTGCTGATTATTTATACTTAATTGATTCATAAGACTCTGAATCAAACTCTTTTACAAACTCAGTTATTAAATCGATTCCTGCTCTAATATCATCTGCATGACATACACCATGTGGTGAGTGTAAATATCTTTGTGGTATTGAAAGTGTAATTGTAGCAACCCCACCTTCTCCATATTGTAATTCAGCTGCATCTGTTCCTCCACCTTGAGCAACAAATTTATAACAAGGTATTTTATGTTTTTTAGATAAGTCATAAATAAACTTAACTAATTTAGGATCCATCATTGTTCCACCATCTTTAACTCTTATGGCAATTCCTTTACCTAATTCTTGAATACCTTTTATTGCTCCAAAAGTATCATGTGATGCACATGTATCAATAGCAATAGCAACATCTGGTTTAATTTGTGAAACAGAAGTTTTAGCTCCTCTTGTTCCAACTTCTTCTTGAACTGTACCTACAACAAAAAGATTATTTTTTATATCTTCATCTTTTAAGTTATTAACAACTTGATCAATTATTGTAACTCCAGCACGATTATCCATTGATTTACCAACAAAGAACTCTTCATTTTTACCCATAACAAAGTTATTTGCTTCCATATAAACTCTATCTCCAGGTTCAATACCTGCTTCTTCAACTTCTTTTTTAGAAGTAAAACCACAATCCACAAACATCTCTGTTAATTTCATTGTTTTTTCTACTTTGGCTCTTTCTAAAATATGAATTGATGTATGCCCGAAAATCCCTCTATAAACTTTATCGTTTGAAGATATTAATCTAGCTGACGCTCCAACAACAGTGTGAGATCAAACTCCACCAACCATTGATAATCTAATTTGCCCGTTATCTTGTATATCTTGTACTAAATAACCAACTTCATCCATATGTGCTGCAATCATTATTTTAGGACCATTTGCATCACCTATTTTATTCATTATTAATGAACCCATTCCATCTCTTGAATATTTAAATCCAGAATCTTTAGTTTGTTTTTTTAATTCTTTAGCTACTTCATCTTCATATCTTGACATTCCTTCTATAGACATATACTTATCTAATAAAGTAAAAAGCTCTTTATTTGTTTTTTTATTTTGCATTATTTTCCCTTTATCCTTATATTTTTAATAAATTAATTATAAATGAATAAAGATAAAAAAATACTAACTAATTAGTATTTTATCAATTATACTTCCTTTGTATTTTATAAATAATTTGTGGTAAAGTAACGAATATAATTAATGAAATAAAGAATAATAATGAGTGTTCTCAATTTTTTAAAGAACGTCCTAATTTTTTATCATTATGAAATAATCCGAAACCTGTATCTTTAAAAGGCAATGTAAAGGTTTCATATAAAGAAGTATAGAATATCTCATGGAAAACACATAAGAATATACCTAGTATAGAAATTATTGCTAATGGATAGAAAATAAAACCATTAATATTTTTAGTCATAACTCTTTGTTCTTTGAATCTTTTTATTTTTATTCTTTTATTTTTTGTATAAATTTTTTCAATCTTAAGTCTATTAATTATCTGTCCAATTATTAAAACAATATATAAAATAAAGAAATAAAGAGCAGCAAAATTAGATGTCGAGTCTATAATTGCATCACTATTTTTAATTATAGTTGGTATACTAATCACTGATGCTGTTGCTAGAAATATTAATAAAGTATAAACAAATCCATACATTTTGGGTAATTTTTTCATTATTTTTTTTGAACCAATTAATAAACCTTCTTCTAACGCTCCTTCTGTAGATCTAACCTGAGACATAATAAATCCATTACAAACACCTAATGCAGCAACAGCTATAAATACATTTAATATATTAGTTAAAGAAGTAGAAGTTAGTTTAGAAAATGCAATAGATAATAATTTTTCGGCGGTTGTAGTTCCTGTTAATAATTGACCCAAAGTAATCAAAATATAAATAACTACAACTCCAATCATCCCAAAGATGATTCCTAAGGGTACATTCTTTTTGGGGTTTTTGATATCTGTTGAAATATTAGTAACATGAATAAAACCATCAAAAGTAAAAAGAATTGAGGGTAAAATTGTTAATATTAAACCAGGTTTAAAAGCTCCAATTAATTGTTTGTGATTATTAGAATCGATATAGTGACTATTATTAAATACACTATTTGAATGTGAATTGTTTATTCCTAATAATCCAATAATCATTATTGTAATTAAAGGAACGAACTTAATAAAAGTAGATATTACTTGAATTTTTCCTATTAACTGAGAAGATAATATTGTTAAAATTCAAAAAAATATTCATATTGAAATACCAATTAAAACAATGAATCCTATATGAAAACTAGACATTTGGTTTGGTAAAAATATTTTTAATACTGATTCTGCTGCAAAACAAGATAACGCAAAAATTAATACAGAGTGATAAAAAGTAGGTTCTACTATCTTAGAGAGTTTACCCACTTTTTTTCCAATTATTTCATGCATATAATTTGATAATCCAGTCTTTCCATGAACTCCAGAACCAATTTCAGCGAATGATAGTGCTGCACCTAAAGATATTAAACCTGAAATTACTCAAGATGATAATATTACTATTCCATTACCATTTGCATTAGCAAAAATAGAATTATTTTTGAAAAAAATGCCTATTCCAACTACAGATCCAACCATTAAAGATATAGATGTTCAAAGCCCGAATTTTTTGGCGCGACTTTTTTTCATGAGTTATTTCTCCTTTGTTCTAAAAATATATAATATTATTATACTAATAATTTAATTTTTATAATATAATAATTTTACTTAACTTTTAGAACAAAAATATACATCAAGGAGATTATTATGAAAAGAACATACCAACCAAATAAGCGTAAACATGTTAAAACTCATGGATTCAGAGCAAGAATGAGTTCAGTGGGCGGAAAACTAATTCTTAAAAGAAGAAGAGCTAAAGGTAGAAAACAACTTACTGTTTCAGATAAATAATATTATAAATATAATAAAAAATATATAAATTGCTTTAATTATTAGGTCTTTTTTAATATTTTTATAATTTTTAGAGTATAATTTTTTATGAAAAGCACATTAATAAATTAAGGAGCGAAATTATGAAAAGAACATACCAACCAAATAAGCGTAAACATGTTAAAACTCATGGATTCAGAGCAAGAATGAGTTCAGTGGGTGGAAAACTAATTCTTAAAAGAAGAAGAGCTAAAGGTAGAAAACAACTTACTGTTTCAGATAAATAATATAAAATGAAAAAACGTTTTAGACTTTTAAAAAATAGAGATTTTCAAAAAGTTATTGGTAATAAAGAACAAATTGTTAATAGTTCGTTAATTATTTATTATAAAAAAAATAAATTAGAAAATATTAGAGTTGGATTATCTGTTTCAAAAAAATTTGGTAATGCAGTTGTTAGAAATTCAACAAGAAGAAAAATACGTGCAATTTTACAAACAATGGATATTAAAAAAATCAAATATGATGTTGTTTTAATTGTAAGGCAAAATTTTATTAATGTTAATTTTGAAAAACAAAGTAAAGAAATAAAAAAAATATTTGAAAGGCTATTAAATGAAAAAGCAAAATAATACACCATCAACACAAAAAAATAATAGCAATTCAAGCTATGATTGATTTAGAGGTAATGGAGGAAACAATAAACAATTATCACCAAAAGAACAAGTTAAAAAAGTTTTAAAAGTGTTAAAAATAATTATGTATATTCTTCTTGCTTCACTTTCATTAGCAGGATGTATTCAATCATTTATTATTAAAACTCCTGGAATTGTTGGTCGAGGTATGGAATTATATTCATCACGTGAAGATGTTGCTCCTTATATTAAAACTTTGGTTGTTAGTAAAGATGGTTCAATAACTCAAGATAATACAAAAAGATATTGATTAAATAGAAATGAATCAAATACAGCTATTAAAAAAGCAAAGATTAATGCTCTTGATGCCATACATAAACAAATTGGAGATGGATTTTATAAATGAAAAACAGAAAATAATGGTGTTCGTTTAGAAGATGAGTTTGGACATGGATTTGATAATTTCGATAGTTTACAAAAATTTCAACAAGATAAAGAAAATAAAAAGCCTAGTAAAATTGATCCTACAGCTACTATTTATAAATTAAATGGACCTAAAAATATATTTGCTGTTGTTGGAGAACATAGTAAAAATAAAGCTATAGCTTCATATTCAACTCATGATGTTGTATTACCATTTTATTTTCCTTCAAGTATTAATATAAAGAAAAATAAAGATTATTCTTGAAAAAAAGCCGATGTTGTTATTTCTTCAGAAAGACCTAGTAATAAAAATGATAAAGCTTGAATTCTTAAACAATTAATTTTTGAAAGATATATTTGATATTATAAAAATTCAAGTCTTTATAAACAAGCTGAGATATCATATAATTCATTAAAAGCAGTTAGTACAGTACAGCCAGCAAATTATTTAAGCGACATAGTTAAAATTAATAACTATAGAAAAAATGTTGCTAACTTAATTCAAATTTTTGGATTAGGAAAAATGAATTATGTTGAAACAAACAAAACAGATGCAAAAACTGCAATAAAAAGTAATCCTACAGCTAAATTATTAAATGAATTAGATGATTTAAGAAATAATAAAATATCATCACCATTATTTTTATTTAATTTACCATCAACTAACAAACAAAGAGCTATTTATAATTGAAGTAAAGCTTGAAACCTAGGTCCTTTTTACGGTTTATTTGTATATCCACTTTCAAAACTTACATTAGGTATTTCTAATGGTTTACCATCTGAATCTTCATGACATGGATGAGAAACAATTGTTATATTATTCTTAACAGTATTTATTGTTAGAACATTAGCTTATGGATTAACATTTAAATCAACATTACAACAAGTTAAGCAACAAGAACTTTCGGCTAAAAGGGCGGCAATAGAAGCTAAATACTTGCAATATAAAGGTAATAAACAAATGGAACAGCGTAAACGTCAAGAAATGGCAGCAATGTTTAAAAAAGAAGGAGTCTCTCCTCTTGGTTCTATTGGTTCCGTATTCTTAACTATGCCTATATTCCTTTCAATGTGAAAAATTATTGGGGGACTTGCACAATTTAAATCAACAAATTGATTAGGAATAAACTTCTCGCAAACTTCATGGAGTCAATTAATTTATAATAGAGGTTGACAATATCTTCCTTTAATGCTTGTAGCTGGTATCGTTCAAGGTATTTCAATTCTATTACCTAGAATATTAACTAAACGTAGAGATAAAAATAGAATTAATGCTCAACAAAAAGAAGCTTTAAAGAAAGCTAATAAGACACAAAATATTATGGCGATTGTATTTATAGTATTTGCTATTATTATGTCGGCCGGTATTCAAATTTACTGAATATTTGGTGGAATATATACAATAGGACAAAACTTCTTGAATCACCATATTATTAAATATCAATCTAAAAAACGTAAGTCTAAAAAAATTAAGGCATAAAAATCCTTGATTTTTTATTTGCTTTTTTAAACTATAATATAAATATATTATGTACGATACAATAGCAGCAATAGCATCAGGAAGCACAAACCAAGCAATATCAATTATAAGGATTTCAGGTCCTGAATCTTTTTCTATTACTAAAAAAATATTTAGTGGTAAAGTTGGTAAAAATAAAGAAGTGACATTTGGAAAAATAAAAGATGGTGAAATAGTAATTGATGAAGTTCTAGCGCTTTGATTCATAGGTCCTAATACTTTTACTGGTGAAGATACTGTTGAAATAAATGCTCATGGTGGTGTTATTAACACTAATAAAATTTTAGAATTGATTTTAGCTAATGGCGCAAGAATTGCTGAACCTGGAGAATTCTCAAGAAGATCTTTCTTAAATGGAAAGATGGACTTAGTTAAAGCAGAAGCTATAAATGATATGATTATGGCTAAAACATCTGCACAAACAAATTTAGCTGTCAAAAAATTTGACGGAAGAACTTCTAATTTAATAAATTCTATTAAAGAGGAGTTATTAAAAATTATAGCTAATTGTGAAGTTAATATTGATTATCCAGAATATGATGATGTGGAGCAACTGACTACAGAAAAACTATTGCCAGCTTTGGAATCATTAAAAATTAAAATAGAAAATATGGTTTCAATTTCAGAAAATTCAAGATTTATATATGAAGGGATTAATGTTGCTATTGTTGGTAAACCTAACTCAGGTAAGTCTTCATTACTTAATGCTTTGTTAGGCGAAGATAAAGCTATTGTTACAAATATACCAGGAACAACAAGAGATATTGTTGAAGGTAATATTCAAATAGGTCAAATACTCCTTAAATTAAAAGATACTGCAGGAATACATGAATCAAATAATAAGATTGAAAAAGTTGGTATTCAAAAATCTCTTAATGAAATTAAAACTGCGGATCTTATTATTCACTTAATGGATTCAACAAAAGAAGAAGATGATTATGATAATAAAATAATTGAGGCAGCAAAAAATAAAGCGTACTTAAAAGTATGAAATAAATCTGACATTAAAGAAAAAGAGGGAATTAGTATATCAGCTAAAGAAGGAAAAATAGAAAATCTTTATAAGGCTATTGAGAGTCAATATAAAAATATTGATTTAAACAATGAAAATATCGTAACTAATTCAAGACAACTTTCTTTAATAAAGTCTTCTCTAATGTCCATTAAAGAATCAATACAAGGATTAAAGAGTGGTGTTGGACCTGAAGTTGTTATTATTGATATTCAAAAAGCTTGAGATGACTTGGCTAATATACTTGGTAAAGCAGATAATGAAACTTTATTAGATTCTATGTTTAAGAATTTTTGTTTAGGTAAATAAAAAAAGATATAATTTTTTAAATGGAAAAGACAAAATCAAAGACAAAAGAGTTTTTTAAAGTAATCTTATTTATACTTAAGGTTACTTTTATTGGTTATGGTGGTGGTAATGCTTTAATGCCAATAATAAGACGTTTTGCTGTTTTAAAAAATAAATGACTAACAGATCAAGAGTTTGATGATGTAGTTATTGCAACAAACTTAATTCCTGGACCTAGTGTTGTGGAATCTCTTTCTTATATTGCAATTAAAAGACTTGGTAAATTCTGGGGTATAGTTGCAACTCTTATTGGTATTTTACCTCATGTAATTATGGCTTTTTTAATATTTTGACTTTCTAATAGATTTATTCCTACTAAATATTTATGAATTATAAATACAGCTATAATGCCAATTATTGTGTCTATATTAATTTTATTTGTAATTAGATATATTAAGATCTCTAAGAAAGAAATAGGAGTTCCGATAATGCTATCTTTAATTATTTTGTCATTCTCCTTTTGTTTTTTTGTTCCAACTCCTTATAATATTCCGGCTATTATTATGATTGGTGTTATTATTTTTGTATTTCTAATTGAATATATTAGATCTCGAAAGTCAGGTGATAAATAATGATTATTGCTTTACTTTCTACACTCGGAGTTTTAATTTTAAGTTTAATAGTATTTGGAGGAGGACAAGTTTTTATGCCTCTTTTCAAAATATTGTGACAGCTAATGGATAAGCATGGAGCTCATATAAGTGAAACACAAATAAATAATATATTCGTTGTTTCAAATTCTACACCTGGAGTTGTAAGTACTAAGTTTGGTTTATTTACTGGATACTTGGTTTCTAATGGTGCTTGATGAGGATATTTAGCTATGATTGGAACTTATTTGATTTTTGCTTTACCTTCAATTCTATTGATTATGTTGGCAACCAAGATGGTTAAAAAAACAAAAACTAATCCATATCTTAAAAATACTGTTATGTTTTTAAGACCTGTTATCATTGGTGTTCTTGCATCTTTAAGTGTTCAATTATTAATTGGTACAATGTTTCCACAATTAAGTTTTAATGCTTTTGGTAATTATAATCCACACATTAAAGATATTGCTATAAATACTAAACAAGGATTCTTTGTAGGTTGACGGATGTGAACTTTAATTGCTTGGTTTCCTATTGCTACAATACTCTCTGTTTTATATTTATATAAAAAGAAACCAATATTATTATTGATATTTATTTATATATTAATATCATTATTAATATTCTGACCTTGGCAATAAAAAATAACACTTAATGTGTTATTTTTTTTCTTTAACATCAGCTTTGATAGGATCTTTATCTGTTCCTGCTGGTTGTGCTTGTTGTTGGTTTTTCATTTGATCTGCGAAAGCTTTTGCTTGCATTTCAATTTCATCAAGTTTAGTTTTTAATTCATCCATTTTATTATCTTTTAATAGATCTTTTAATTCTTTAATTTGTTTTTCAGTTTCAGCTTTTTGTTTAGCATCTACTTTATCACCTTGTTTTTCAAGCCCTTGTTCTAATTGGTTAACTAATGATTCAGCTCTATTACGTACATCTACTTCTTCTTTACGTTTTTTATCTGCTTCTTTATTTTCTTCTGCTTCTTTAACCATTTTTTCTATTTCCTCATCTGATAGTGAAGAAGAGTTTTCAATTGTAATTGTTTGCTCTTTTTCAGTTTTTTTATCTTTTGCAGTTACTTTTGTAATACCATTTGCATCAATAGAGAAAGAAACTTCTATTTGAGGAACTCCACGAGGAGCTGGTTCAATTCCTGTTAAGTTAAATTGACCTAAATTCTTGTTATCTGCAGCCATTGATCTTTCACCTTGTACAACAGATATTGTTACGGCTTCTTGATTATCAGCTGCTGTTGAAAATACTTGTGATTTAGTTACAGGTATTGTTGTATTTCTTGGGATAAGTGCTGTAGTTACTCCACCCATTGTTTCAATACCAAGTGTTAGAGGAGTTACATCTAATAATAGAACATCATCAATGTCTCCTGCTAATACTCCACCTTGAATAGCTGCACCTAGGGCAACAACTTCATCTGGATTAATTGATCTATTAGGTTTTTTACCTAATGTTTTTTCAACTAATTCTTGAACAGCTGGGTTACGTGTTGAACCACCAACCAATAATACTTCATCAATATCTGAAGCTGATAATTTTGCTTCTTTCAATGCATCTGTAATTGGTTTCTTAGTTCTTTGAACTAATTCATCTGTCATTTTTTCAAAGTTTGCTTTTGTAAGTTTTGTTTCAAAGTTTAATGGACCATTATCAGTCATAGCTAAGAATGGTAATGAAATTGTTGTTTCATTCATTCCTGATAATTCAATTTTAGCTTTTTCAGCTGCATCTTTAAGACGTTGTAACGCCATTTTATCTAATGCAACATCTCCATGGTTTGCTTTTATTTCTTCTTTAATAAATTCAACCACTTTTTCATCTCAGTCATCTCCACCTAATTTATTATCTCCTGAAGTTGATAGAACTTCAAATGTTCCGTCTGCTAAATCAAGTATTGAAACATCAAATGTCCCTCCCCCTAAATCGTAAACAAGAACTTTTTGTTCTTTATCAGTTTTATCTAAACCAAAAGCTAACGCTGCTGCTGTAGGTTCATTGATAATACGTTCAACACTTAATCCTGCTATTTTACCTGCATTTTTTGTAGCTTCACGTTCTGCATTATTAAAATAAGCGGGAACAGTAATAACTGCTTTAGTTAATTTGGTACCAACCTTCTTTTCTGCATATTCTTTTAAATAAGTAAGAATCATTGCTGAAACTTCTTCTGGTGTATATTCTTTTCCGTTTGCTTTAACTTTTTTGCTTGTACCCATCAATCTCTTTATAGAAGAAATTGTATCTGGATTTGTTTCCATACTACGTTTAGCTGCTTCACCCACAATGATTTCTCCATTTTTAAATGCAACAACTGATGGTGTTGTTCTTTTACCTGTTGGTGATTCTAAAACTTTTGGTTCTTTATCTTCGATAATTGAAACAACTGAATTAGTTGTCCCTAAATCGATTCCTAATATTCTTTCTTTTGCCATGTTGGCCTCCTTATTTACCTATAATTACTGATGCTGGTTTTAAAACTCTATCATGCATTTTGTAACCTGGTTTTTTTGTATTTATAATTTTGTCAGCGTTTTCTTTATCTTCAACTACTTGCAATGCAACCATTGTTTCTGGATTAAATGCATCTCCGACTTTTGGTAGAATTTTTTCAACATTACTATCTCTTAGAATTCCTTCTATTTGTTTTAATAACATTTCAAATCCAATTACATAATTCTTAACACCGGAATCATCTTGATTTTTACCGGCTTGAATAGCCAACTCCATATTTAATAATGGTTCAATGAATTCTGTAAAAAACTTTGATCCAGCATATTTTTTAATATGTGAAATTTCTTCATCTGAATTTTGTTTATAGTTTTCTTTAAACTCACTTATTTTTACTTGTGCTTCTTTTTGAAGTGTTTCTACTTTAGAAAGAAATGTTTTATTTGCTATTTCTATTTCTGATTTTAATTCTAAAACTTGCATTTCTAAATTAAAAGTTTTCTTCTTTAAAGTTTCATTTTCTTTTTGAAGCGGATTGACTTTCTTATTTTTAGGAGCTGTTTTTTTATTTAAATCCTTTTTAGGATCCGTATTTTTATTTGAATCCTTTGCTTTTGTAGTTTTTTTATTGTCTTTTGCTGTGTTTGTATTATTTGTTTTTTCTGACATAAAATAATTATACACAAAAAATTAGCACTCTAACTATTAAAGTGCTAATTTTTTTTAAATATTAAAAATATTGCTTAAAAAAAGGGTTTTAAAAGAAAAAATATTTATTATTTCTTACCTTTAACTAATTCTTCTATATATTTCAAAATAGGTAGGGCTTGATCATAATTCATTCTTTCAGAACCTACAATAGATATTTCTTTTGAAAATGAATCTGTTTCAATTTTTTTAGATATAAGAGCTTGGTCTTCTGTAATTGCTATACGTAATGTATCATCTTCATCTTCGGATTGAGCTTCTATTGATTCTCATATTGATGTATCTTCTAATCTGTCCATTATCTTCATGAACTTAATTGGATCTGCAAATTTTTCTTGTTTCATTATATTTGTTCTTCCATATACTCGAGATGTTTGTTTTGTATGAAAGTCAAAAACTTTTATAATCATTTTTTGAACTACTATTTCATAATTCTTTACTTGGTCTGAAATTATCGGTGCAAGTGATTCCATTTTAGTAGCAAGATTTTTTAATGGTGTATTAATTAATCTATCTTTTAATATACGAATAGCAATTCTAATATCATCTAATTCAACTTTAGAATTAACTGTTATTAATTTTGATTCTACTTTACCGCTTGAAGAAACTAATACAATTGTAGCGTTTGTTTCATTTAATGGAACATATTGCAATGATTTTAATAATTCATTTCCTGTATTAGAGTTTGTAACTAATGTTAAGTTTGATATTGCGGAAATAGCTTCAGCTGCTTCTTCAATAACTTGATCAATATTCATTGTTCTTTTAGCAAAAATGCTGTGTAATTTTAACTTAATATCTTTTGAAATATTCTTTTCTTTCATTTCATTAGCATAAAATTTGAATCCTTTTGCTGATGGAACTCTTCCAGATGATGTGTGTGTTTTTTCTAAAAAGCCAGCTTTTTCTAAAAAAAGTAATTCATTTCTAACTGTTGCTGATGATGTTGACAATTTAAATTTTTTAATTAAATAAGATGAACCAACAGGATTACCTGTAGAAATATAATCTTGTGCTACTAATAATAAGTATTTTTTTTGCCTATCTGTAATTGAACTCATAAAATAATTATAACATTTTTAGCACTTAACTATAATAGAGTGCTAAAAGCAATGGTTTGTAATAAAAAACCATACGAATATTCTCACATGATATCTAATACTTTGAATGCGATTTAATTTTTTATTCTAATATACACTTAACCATAATAATTATTTTTACAATAATGTTATAATAATACTAATAAAAAATATCCAGGAGGTAATATGCCAACAAATGTTTTGGTGTGATTAATATTATTATTAATATTTGCAGTTTTCTTAATTACAAATAGAAAATTAACTCAAAGAATCTTTTCAACTAATGCCATGTGATTATTATTTGGAATTGGTTGTATGAGTTATACAATCGGATTAAGAATTTACGAACATACCAATGTCAGAGGATTTATATTCAATACAGACTTATGTCCTTTCGTGCAATTTTGATGTCCAATAGTAATAATGATTCCTAAATTAAGAAAAACAATAGGAAAGCCAGTTGCTATTTGAACATTAGTGGGAGGAGTGGCTAGTGCATCAGCAGTACTAGATCATGGAGTATCAAACGCAGAATCATTATCTTTCTCATCATTTATTTTTGTACCAACGGTTGCAGGTCATACTTTCCAAATTGTTATGGGTTCTATAATGCTGATAACAGCATCAAAGATCACATGAAAAGATATTGTAAAAATACCAGTAACTATTACTCTATATTTACTGTTTATATTAGTTATTATGGGAATACAAAAAAATGATGGACATCCTCTAACAAATGGAACAACTGGAATTAGTCGAGACCAATGAATAATTGGAGACTATAAAATAGTTCCAGAAGTTATTCTTGGTACAAAAGGAATGAATATTCATGTCATAAGATTTACTGGATGAATGATGTTCTTGTTTGCCGCATATACATTCTTGTTCTTAGTATGAGCAAATCAACATTGGTCTAAAATATATGATCGAAAATGAGATAAAAGATTTATTTATCAATACTACGATAAATTCTTTACATCAGTTAATATAAAATTCAATAAACGTTTTGGAGAAAAACTAAAGAGTTTAAAAAATTTAAAAGATAAAGTTAAACAAATTAACCATAATTTCTGAGAAGATAAATAATTTTTTATTGATTACATCAAAGTGTCCTTAGGGTCACTTTTTTTAATAAAATAAAGAGCACAACCAATGGTTATATTATTGTATAATTTATTAACCAAAAGAAATTAATCTCTTAATATGGAAGAGAGTCTCTACGATAAGCCGTAAATTTATCACATTCTTTTAAGATCTTTTCTTTTGGAAAAAAGAAAGGAAATATATGTTTAATAAAAAATATTGATTAGAATTAATAAAAAAACAAAGTTGATTTGAATGATTTATGGTTATTTCATTTTTTATTTTAATGGTTTTTTTCTCAATAGCAGATATTGATAAAAACTATAATTTAATGATTAATTCAAATTGAAATTCAGGTTCAATAGCAATAATGGGGCAAACCCTTATATTATTATCTTCATTTTTGGTATCTATGACAGTTTTAAATAGAGTTCACAGAATGAAACAAGAGTTACCTTTTTTACTTGCAACATCTTCTTTTACAGGTATTGGGTTATTGATGTTAGGTTATTCTGGGTTTATGAAAGAAGATGGTTGATCTTCAAGTTTAATGGGTCCAGGTATGGTTCAATTATTCGTTTTTGGTATGTCAGCATTATCTGGTCTTGCTAAGTATGGTGAAAGCAAAGAAAATGTTATTCCAGCTAAAAAGAAATTTGTTTGTAAAGAATTGATTATTGCTTTAGTGGTAGTTATTTCAAGTATTGGACCTTATTTTATGATATTTGATAAATTTGGGCCGGCTAATGCAGCAGGAAAATCAATTAATTGATGAGATTGATTTGGTATTATTGGATTTGCTTTTTCATCAGCTGCTATTGTTGTTATGGTTTTATTTAGATGAACTTGAACATTCATCTTTTGAACGGTAGCTAACATTATCTTTGTAATTTACTACGCATTAATACCAAGTTCTGTTTTGCCATTGATTATAATATCAACATTATTTACAATTGTAGATTTTTATATTTTAATTAGATGAATTAAAGATCAAAAGAATTTAAAAATTTAAAATATTATTAGTTATAAAATTCTTTTTTATATTCAATGTATAATATTAATATGAAAAATTTAAATGTAACAATAGAAATACAAAAAGGTTCAAACATAAAATATGAATATGATAGATCGAAAGGTAAGATAGTTGTAGATAGAATTTTAAGAGATGGTTTTAAATATCCTGCTAATTATGGATTTGTTTCAGAAGCTCTTGATTGAGATGGTGATGAGTTAGATGTTTTAGTTTACTCAGATGAAACTTTCCAAGCCGGAGTTGAATTAGAAGCAAGAATAATTGGAGCAATGAAAATGATTGACGATGGAGAAACAGATACTAAGTTAATTGCTATTCATGCAGATGATTATAGATTAAATGATATTAAATCAATGGAAGACTTACCAAAAGAATGATTAGATTCTTTAAAAACATTTTTTTCAACTTATAAAAATTGAAAAAGAGAAGGTATTACATCTGTATCAGGTTTTGAAGGAAAAGAATGAGCAGAAAAAGAATACAAAGAATGTGTTGAACTTATGAATAAATACGGAAAAATGGATAAAAAAGAATTTATTTCTAAAATGATGAAAGAACATCCAGATAAATATATAGATTAAAAAAATAAACTATTTATAGTTTATTTTTTTAATCTAATTGTTCTTGAACTTGCATTTTAATATTTTTAATTTCATCTGGTGAATATCTTTCTATTAACGTTCAAGATGAATCTTTAAGTCTTAAAAATTTTCCGTCTATTGTAAGTAGCTTGTGTAGCTCTCCTATTTTAATTTTTAAAATATCGTCCACTAACATTTCTGGTCTTTCAGTTTTTCAAATTGGCTTTAATTCTTTTTCTACTGCTGACATGATTTGTTTAAGAGTCATTTTTTCTTTTTCTTTTAAAACTTTATATGCTATTTTTAACATTGTTTTTTCATTCATAAATTACATCCTTTCAGGGGCTTCTATACCTAATAATGATAACCCATTTTTGATAACTTGTTTCACTGCTTTTATAATTGTTAATTTTGAGGCCTCATGTTCTGACCCAATAATCTTTTCATTATTATAATAAGAATGAAATGATTTAGCAAGTTTTAGTACATATTGAGCAAGCAAGTGAACTTTTTGATTATCTGCTATTTTTATAACTAGAGAAGGAAATTTTGTTAACATATTCATTAATTCTTCAGCGCCTTTTGTTTCTAGTTTTTCTGTTTCTAATTTTTTATTTGATTTATTTAATATTTGATTTATTCTTGCATGTGCATATTGAATATAAAATATTGGATTATCTGAAGTCTTTTGATTAGCTAAGTCTAAATCAAAATCAAATTTAGAGTCGCATGATCTATTAATCATGAAAAATCTTGCGGCATCTTTACCTACCATGTCTATTATTTCTCTTAAAGTAAATGAAGTTCCTAAACGTTTTGACATTTTTAGTTCTTTATTATCTTTAATTAATTTTACTAATTGAATTACTAATGTATTTTTTAAAGTTCCTTTTGGATAACCTAATGATTCTAAAGCTACTTCCATACGTTTAATATAACCGATATGATCTGCTCCTCAAATATTAATTATTGATGTATAACCTCTTTTTAGTTTTTCTTCATGATAGGCTATATCTGGAGTAAAGTAAGTATATTTCCCATCGCTCTTAATTAATACTCTATCTTTATCATCTCCATATTTAGTTGTTTCTAATCAAGTTGCTCCATCTTTTTCAAATTTATCTTTTAATTTATTAAGAGCTGGAGTAATTAAGTTTTTATCATATAAATCTTGTTCTGAAGAAAAGAAATCCATTTTAACTCCAAATCTTTTTAAATCTTTGTCAATTTCATTTAATAATAAATCTTTTGCAAATAATTTAATTTCTTCTTTACAATCTTCATAATTTAAATTTAAATATTTATCATTTACTTTTTCTTTCAATTTTTTTGCAACCCAAATAATATCTTCGCCTCTATAAGTATTTTCAGGCATTTCTTTTTTATTTCCTTCAAATAAATTTAGATATCTTATATATGTTGCTTCACCTAAAATATCTATTTGAGTTCCTGCATCATTTACATAATACTCTGCATCAACTTTATTTCCAGCGAACCTTAAAATATTTACCAATACAGAACCAACAACAGCTCCACGAGCATGGCCTAAATGTAAATATCCTGTTGGATTAGCCGATACATATTCAACATTAATAAATTGATTTTGATTTCCTCTACCAAAATCATCACCTTTTTTTAATACTTCTTTTATTATTTGATTTAAAGCTTCACGCTTCATAAAAAAGTTTATAAAACCAGGTCCAGCAATTTCTATTTTTTCAATATCAAATTTTTCTAATTCAATACCTTCTATTATTTCATTGGCTATTATTTGAGGGCTCTTTTTTAATTCTCTAGCTAATTTCATGGCAATATTTGTAGAAAAATCTCCGTGTCCTTCAGATGGTGTAAGTTCTATTTCTTTTTCAATATTTAATTTATTTAAAGATTCTTTAAGAGATGTAATTATTTTATTTTTCATATATTAAGTTTACTACAAAAGAGGTTTTTAAGTTTTCTTGAAATAAAAAAAGGATTTTTAACCCTTTATTTCTAATGTTATATGATAATTTCCTAATATTTCACCATTTTGTGAAAGAGAATATTTAAATTCTATTTTTTCTTGATTTTTATTTTTTAATTCTGTCATATGAGTATCTAGAAATAGCATTCCTTCAGGTATTTTATATTTAATGCTTACAACTTTATCTAATTCTAATTCTATAGTTGATGCTCCAGCAAAAATATTTACTTTATTATCTGATACCTCAATTTTATTTGCAACTTTATTTTCAGGTTCGATAAAATCATATGATTTAAACTCTTTAAATTCTCCAATAGTAACTGGTGCTTTAAAAGAAATTTTTGTTTCATCACCATTATGATTTATTATAGAAGAAAATTTTATTGATTTAGCCATTGTTCAACCTCTCTTTGATTAACTTTTCTCCAAACAAGAAAATTGCTTTTGCTAATTCAGGTCCATGTTCTTGATAAGTTGTTTCAATACGAATAGGCATAAATAATTCTTTACCTTTTGCTCCAGTGATATCTTTTGTTTTGTTTATACATTCTTGAATGTTTTTAACTGTGAAAGGAACTTTTGAAAGTTCTTTAGAAAATACAGAAATAACATTTGTTATATTTGGTTTTCTTACACTAATGTTATTATAAATTTCTAGTGAATTGATAATATCATTTAAAGTAACTGCATTTTGTTTATAAGTATCAACAAATAAATCTAGTCATTCATTTTCAAAACATGTAATATCTATTTTATTATTTAACATATCAATGATTTTTTTGTTATCAATATTCTTATAATATTGCTTTGAAAATCACTCCATTTTTTTAATATCAAACTTTGAAGGTGATTTTGATAATCTTTCTCATTCAAACTTTTTAATCAATTCTTCTTTTGAATTTATTTCACTTGTATCTTTAGCACTCCATCCAAGTAAAGCTAAGAAATTAAAGATTGAATGAGGTAAAAAACCTTCTTCTTTATATTGTTCAATAAATTGTTTTGTTTTTAAATCACGTTTAGAAAGTTTTTTTCCTTCTATATTTGTAATGATTGTTAAGTGGGCAAATTGAGGTGCTTCTCATTTCATTAAATCATAAATAATTAATTGCTTAGGTGTATTAGTAGTATGTTCTTCTCCACGGAATACATGAGATATTTCCATGTCATGATCATCAACCACAACAGCAAAATTATAAGTGGGGTATCCATCCTGCTTTTTAATTATAAAGTCACCTATATCTTCTGTATTAACTGTAATATTACCACGAACCATATCTTTTCATGAGTAATCCTTATTCTTAGGAAGTGCAAGTCTAATTGAATAAAGACCTTCTTTTTCTCTTCTTTCTAACTCTTCTTTTGATAGAGATAGTCAATTCTTATCATATCTAAATGAAAAAATGCCATTACTTTCTTGTTCTAATTTTTGTTTAGATATTTCATCTGAATTATCATAAGATTTATAAGCGTATCCTTTTTCTAATAATTCATCAATAATATTATTATATCTATCTAATTTTTCAGATTGTCTATACTTTCCATATTTTTCTATAGGTTTTCTTGGCGATTCATCAGCAAAAATACCTAATCATTCTAAATTATCTATTTGAGAATCTTCTCCGCCTTCAATGTTTCTTTTAATATCTGTATCTTCTATTCTTAGTATAAAATCACCATTATTATGCTTTGCGAATAAATAACAAAATAAAGCCGTTCTTGCTCCACCTATATGTAGTTGTCCTGTTGGTGAAGGAGCATATCTTGTTCTAATTTTTTTCATATTTTTATTTTACTACAATAAGAAAAATAAAAAAAGAGATTAAACTCTTTTTTACATTAATAACTTACCTGGTGTTCTTGGAAACGGTAAAGTATCTCTAATATTATCTATACCTGTTACATACATAACAAGTCTTTCGAATCCTAATCCAAATCCTGATGATTGAGCTTGACCAAATCTTCTTAAATCTAAATATCATTGTAATTCATTTTGATTAATATCCATTTCTTTAATTCTAGTTAAAATTTTCTCATAATTACATTCTCTTTGAGATCCACCAACTAATTCTCCTATTCCTGGAACTAATAAATCAAAAGCTGCCACAGTTTTATTATCATCATTTTGATGCATATAAAATGCTTTAATATCTTTTGGATAATTAATTATTGCAACTGGACCACCAATAAATTCTTTAGCAAGATATTTTTCGTGTTCTGTAGAAAGATCAATTCCGAAACTAATATTATTTTCTTTAAACCTATCTTTAACTTTTTCAAGTTGTGCAATCGCATCTTTATAATCTAATATTTTTAATTCTGTATTAATAAAATCATTTAATTTTTTAATCAATCCTTCTGAATTTGATTCTAGAAAATCAAATTCTTTTGGTAATTTTTCTAATGTATTTTTAATAACTTGTTTTAACATATCATCAGATAAAGAGACTATTTCTTTTAAGTCAGCAAAAGCTACTTCAGGTTCTACCATTCAAAATTCAGATGCATGTCTTTGCGTGTGAGAATTTTCTGCTCTAAATGTTGGAGCAAAAGTATAAACTTTACCAAATCCATTTGCATATGATTCTGCATGTAGTTGTCCTGTTACACCTAACATTGCTTTTTTATCAAAAAAACCATCTTTTCCTTCTTCATTAATAACAAAAGTTTCTCCGGCACCTTCTCCATCATTACTTGTGATTATTGGAGCTGCTGCAAGTAAAAAATCTTTTTCAGCAAAATATTTATGAATCTCTTGAGAAAGAGTAGATCTAATTCTCATAACTGCTCTACCAATATTTGTTCTATGTCTTAAATGAGGTATTTCCCTAAGAAATTCTTTTGACATTCCTTGCTTTTGTAAAGGAAAATCTTCGTCTGCTATTGAAAGAATCTCAAAAGAAGTTGCTTTAATTTCGCAAGATTGTTTTCCTGTTGGAGTATATAAAACTTCACCATTAATTAAAATAGCTGAACCTATCCTTAATTTATCAATTTCTTCTAAGTTTATTTTTTCTTCTTCTTTTAATACTACTTGGATACTTTCAAATGTTGAACCATCATTTATAGCTAAAAATCTAATTTTAGAGTTACCTCTATTAGATATAACTCAACCTTTAATAACTTGTGATGTTCCATTTAATTCTTCAACATTTGATAATATTTTTTTTATTTGTTTCATAATATTTCAATTATATATTAAAAATAAAATTTTTAATTTAAAGCCTTATTTTTATAACTCTTTTTTTATTATGTTATATATTTTTGAAATAGATGTACCTTTTATTGTTGCATCTATTGTATTAGCTATTAATCTATCTAAAGAAGCTATTACTAATTTATTTGATTTATTATATTTTATAGTGTTTTCAATAGAGTCTGAAATAATTACCTTATCAATTTCTGTACAAGATTCAAATTCATCGAATCCTTTTGAAAATAATCCATGTGTTGCAGCTATAACAATTTGTTTAGCACCATATTTTTTTAGTTCTATTGCAGCTTTGATTATTGTTCCACCAGTATCAATCATATCATCAATAATAATACAATTTTTTCCTTTTACATTACCAAGAATACCAGAAATTTCAGATTGATTTGGACCAGTTCTACGTTTATCAACAATAGCAACTTCAATATTATTAGAAATAAGTTCAGCTAATCTTCTAGCTCTAACTGCTCCACCATGATCAGGAGAGACAACTGAAAATTTACCCTCTTTTACAATAAAAGGAGCTAAAGCATATTGTCCTTTTAAATCATCTACAGGTATATCAAAGAAACCTTGGATAGATGGATTATGTAAATCAACAGCTATTAATTTTGTTGCTCCGGCTGTTTCAAGCATATTAGCAATTAATTTAGCAGTTATAGGTTGTCTACCTTTTGCTTTTCTATCTTGTCTTGAATAACCATAATAAGACATTACTACTGTTATTGAATTAACTGAAGCTCTTTTAAGAGAATCTATAAATATTAATAATTCCATTATGTTTTTATTAACTGGTTTTGAAGTTGATGCAATAATAAAAATATCATTATTTCTAACAGTATCTATTGGTTGAATTAATGACTCTCCATCAGCAAATACAGTTTTTTGTACTTCTGATAAAGGTATTTGTAATATTTTAGATACTTTTTCTCCAAGAATTTTTGAATTCTCCATAGAAAATATTTTTACATTTTTATTCATATTTTAATTTTAACATAAATTGTTTATTAAGGGGGTTATCTTCTTTTAATGAAAGCATTTTTATAATTTTCTAAAGTTAAGTTTTGTGGTCTAATAGATAAATCTAATCCTAAACTTTCTATTAATTCTTTCGCATTATTACTACCCATAATATCTTTTCAATTGTTAAATAAAGTTTTTCTTCTTTGTTTGAAAGATAATTTTACAAACTCTAAAAATTCTTTATCGTTAATATTAGATGGTTCTTTGAATTCTAAAGATATAACAGCCGAATTAACTTTTGGAACTGGAAAAAAAGAGTTTGGTTTAACCACAAAATTTTTCTTAATTAAAGCAAAGTGATTTGTTGATATAGTTAATTTTCCATATTGTTTTGATCCTACTGGAGCAATTAAACGATCTGCAACTTCATCTTGAATCATAATAATTGCTTTATCAAATTTATTTGTATTTTCAAATAACTTAAATAAAATATCACTTGTTATGTAATAAGGTAAATTAGCAATTAATGTTCTTTTCCCTTTTCAGTCTAATGTTTGTTTTAAAAAATCGCCTTTTATAAGTTTAAATTTATCATTATTAATTTCACCTTCTAAAACACGAATCATATCATCATCAATTTCAAAAGCCGTTAATTCTTCAGTATCTTTTAAAAGCATTCTTGTTAAAGAACCTAAACCAGGTCCAATTTCAACAACTTTTTTATTTTTAATGTTAGAAATTTCAATAATATTATTTAATACATTAGAGTCAATTAAAAAATTTTGACCAAATCTTTTTTTGGTCTTTATTTCATATTTTTTTTGTAAATCCTTAATATCATTTAATGTAAGCATGATTTAATTTTACATTATAAAAATGATTTCAAATTTTTAGTTAATAAATTTTAAATACCAAATAATTTTTTAACATTTTTTTGTATTTGATCTACTAATTCTTCAACTTTTATACCTCTTAATTCTGAGATATATTTAACTGTATCTATTACAAATGAAGGTTCGTTTGTTTTTCCTCTGTGTGGCACAGGTGCTAAATAAGGTGAGTCTGTCTCAGAAACCATTTTATCTAATGGGATTAATTTTGCTGCTTCTTTAAATTCATGAGCATTTTTAAATGTAACAATTCCTGAAAGAGAAAAATAAAAATCATGATCAATATATTTTTGTAATCCTTTAGAACCGTAAGCATAAGAATGCAATAAGAATTTAGTATCTTTAAATTTTTCTTGAGTTAATACTTTAAAAGTTTCTGCATCTGCATCCCTGGAATGAATAACAACTGGTAGATTTTTAGAATTAGCGAACTCTATTTGAGCCTCCAAAGATTTTATCTGTATTTCTAAAGTAGGATTATCATCATAATGTAAATCTAAACCTATTTCTCCAATAGCTACAACTGTTTCGTCATAATATTTCTCAATAAACTTAGCATCTACTTCTCCTTCTGCTTTTGTAGGGTGCAAACCAATAACGGGATAAACATATTCAAATTCTTTTGCATCTTTTACACAACTTTTAATAGTTTGTTTTTCACAAGCCACCAAAAATTGTTTATTTACACCATTTTTATAAGCTCGTTCTATAATTTCTTTTCAATTTTCATGTTCCACAGAATTAATGTGCATATGTGTGTCAATATAGTTTTTGTTCATATAAATATTATAGTTTGTTTTTATTATTTTTAAAAAATAAGACATAAATATTAAAGGGGGGAAATTGAAAAAAATAGCATTATTATTCTTTCCGTTTTTAATTGTTGGTTGCACAAAAATAGTTCCTCCAACAATAAATGATAATTTAATAGGCATCAAAAACTCTGTATATAGTTCTGGTTCAGAAATAACTTGAAAGGGATATAATTCTATTAAAAATATTCATGATGGAGATACTTTAACAACAAAAACAAACAAAAAAATTAGACTTCTAGGAATAGACACTCCAGAAATGTCGCATAGTACTAAATGAGGTTGAGAAAAAAGTTATTCATTAGAATTGTTTTGAGCTACAAAAGCAAGAGATTTTGTTCGTAATTTATTACGAAATAAAAATGTTACTGTTATTTTCAATGGATATAAAACATATGGAAGACATGTTGGAGAAGTTTTTTATAAAGATCAAAATCAAAAAGTTATTAATCTTTCCTTTGAACTTTTAAGACAAGGTCTAGCTCGTCGTGCATATATAACATATAAACCAGGAAAATTTCATGTTCCTAAAAAATATTATGAATATGTTTTAAGATTGGAAGAAAAAGCAAAATACTTACAAAAGGGATTTTGAAAATATAATTTAATACAATTAAAAAATATTTTTCCTAAATGAGATATTACTAATTAAAATTATGTTATTATTAAAAAGCAAATAAATTTAAAACTATAAAGGAAGAACAGTACTTTATGGATAGGAGAAATTATGAAAAAGAACATACATCCAGAATACAAAACAATTCAAGTAACTTGTATAACTTGTTCAAATAAACATGAGATCGGAACTACTGCTAAAGAAATTTCAGTAGATACTTGTTCAAAATGTCACGCTTTTTATGTTGGTAAAGGTGGAGCAACAAAGTCAACAGGACGTGTAGAAAGATTTAATAGAATGTTCGGAGATAAAAATAAAAAATAAGCTTTGATGCTTATTTTTTTATTATTGAGACTATATCATTAATATGAGATTTCATTTTTCTGAATGTATCATTTACTAACCTTTTATTAATTCCAAGAGATTCATAATAAATTTTTTGATTTTCATTAATTAATGATTTTTCAATAGCGAATCAAGAACCTGATTTTAAAACTATTTTTAATATTTTTGATTCTGTTGGATTATTTGTTTTTGTGTAGTTATGAATTTTTAAAACCGAATCATTATTAATAAATTGTGTTTTGACAATTTTATCAAATAATTCTTCCAATTCTTCTCCGCTTAATTTTTTAATACTTATACCTGTTTTAGAGTATTTATATTTATCTTCTAGATATTTAAGTTCATCTTCAAAAGTTGAATTTTGTGTTTTTAGATAATTAGCAAATTCTAATATAAAAATCATAGCCTGAAATCCATCTCTATCTCTACAAATTTTTGCATCAACAGATAAACCATGAGATTGTTCTCAGCTTAAACTTGTAATCAAATTATTTTTAAGTCCGGTTTCTGAGATATTGTGAAAACCTGGTTTAGTTTCAATAAAATCCATTTTTTGAACTTTAGCCATTTCTTTTAATAAAGAGCTAGATAATATTGACTGAATAACTTTTCCGTTTAATTTTTTATTTGTTTTAATTAAATAATTAAAAACTATTGCTGCAATTTGATTTCCATTTAATTCTTTTCAAAAGTTTTTGGAATTTTTATAAATAACACGAATAGAACTTGAATCAGAATCCATTATTATAATTATATCTGATTGTTTTTTTCTAGCCATTAAAATAGATTTGTTTAGTATCATTTTAGAATTAAAACTAAAATCTTTTTTATAATATTTCTTTAATGTTTTATTTTTTTTTCTAAGTGTATGGTAAGAAAGGTCCATTTTTTGTAATATTTTAGGTCCGATTATGGATTGATTACCACTTAAAGAAACAAAAGTAACCTTTAAAAGTTTTTGATCTAAAGGTCTTTTTCTAATTTTTAAGACTTCTTCTATATATTCTTTAATAAGAATAGTTTTTATTCTTTTTGGTTTGTATATTCCCAACTCTACCTTTAGTGGATCTATACTATAATAAATATCTTGTATTTTTGTTCTGCTCATAGAAGAAACTTGAGCGCCTTTTTGGTCTAATAGTTTAATACCGTTATACTTTTTAGATAATTGTGCTGCTGTAACAACAATACCTCCAGCTAATTTTAATTTAGTTATTGCAAAAGATGTAATTGGTGATGTTTGTGGTTTATTAACTTTAAAAGAATAAACAGAAATACCATATTTTTCAAATACCCTAGAAATTATTTCAGAATAAAACTCTCCATTAATGCGAGAATCGTGAGAAATAATAATACCTTTTTTTTGAGCTTCTGGTATATTATTTAAAATAAATTTAGCGTATGCTTTAGCTATTGCAGCTATTGTAAATTCATTTATTTTGCTTGTTCCTAAACCCATTTTTCCAACAAAACCTTCAACGCCAAAGTTTAACTTTTTACCAAAAAATCTATCATATTTTTTTAATTTAATTTTCTTTTTGTCTTTTTTGTAAAAAAAATCTTTTGTCTTTTGGGATTTTCATTTTTCTATTATTTCTAGTTTATCCATTAATTTTAATTTTACACCATTAAATTAATATAAAGTTATTAAATGATATAATTTAATAAAGAGTGATTTATTTAAAATAAGGAGAATTAAATGATAAAAGTTGATTTTAGTAAAGCTGTAAAAAGTAGTGCAATAGATAAATATAAAGAAAGAGTAACTAAAATACATAATGGAATTGAAAAATATTCTCTTCCTGGACATGATTTTTTAGGGTGAAAAGATTTAGCTTCAAAATATAATAAAAAAGAATTTTTAGAAATTAAAAAAACAACTAAAAGATTAATAAATGAAGGAGTTGAACTTTTAGTTGTTATAGGTATTGGTGGATCATATTTAGGTGCTAAAGCTGGTATTGAGTTTGTACAGGGTAAATATCCAACAAAACAAAAAATGGAAGTTATGTTTGTTGGTGAATCTGTTTCATCAACGAATTTAGCTCAAAAAATTGCTTATGCACAATCTAAACAATTTGCTATTAATGTTATTTCAAAATCAGGAGAAACGACAGAACCAGCAATTGCTTTTAGGTTATTTAAAAAATTACTTGAAGAAAAAATAGGTGTTTCAAATTCTAGAAAGTTTATTATTGCAACAACAGATGCAAATAAAGGTTCATTATTAAAACAAGCTATTGAATCAGAATGAACTAGATTTATTATTCCTGATAATATAGGAGGAAGATTTTCAGTTTTAACACCAGTAGGGATGTTCCCTATGTCTTGTGCAGGTTTAAATATAGATAAAATCATGGATGGTGCTTCTATAGGTCAAAAAAATTATGGTGTAGATGTTCATAATAATGATGCTTATAGATATGGTGTTGCAAGATATATACTTGGGAAAAAATATCCTGTAGAAATGATGGTTTCTTATGAACCGCAAATGGAAATGTTAAATGAATGATGAAAACAATTGTTTGGTGAATCAGAAGGTAAAAATGAAAAAGGTATACTACCTACTTCAGCTATATTTTCAACGGATCTTCATTCATTAGGACAGTTTATTCAAGATGGTTCCAAAATATTATTTGAAACAGTTATTACTACTTATAAACCAAATTTAGATGTTAGAGTTGTTTCGGATGTAAGAAATATTGATAATTTAAATTATTTAAACGAAGCAACAGTGCATTCAATTAACGAGAAAGTTTTCAAGGGTGTTGTCGATGCTCATGTGAAATTTGGTAAAGTTCCTAATATTCATATATCTATTGAGGAAATGAATGAAATGAATTTTGGTCAATTAGTTTACTTTTTTCAAAGAGCTTGTGCTATGTCAGCTTATTTATTAGGTGTTAATCCATTTGACCAACCAGGTGTTGAAGTTTATAAATCCAATATATTTGAGTTGCTTGGTAAACCAGGTTATGTAAAAGAAGAAAATAAATATAAAAATAATAAAAACCATATATAAATATGGTTTTTATTTATAATTAAATCAAATATTTAAGATAGTTTTATATTCATAAGGAATTTTTACAGGTATGTAATTAACTTCAATAGATAATGTTTTGAATGTTAATTGAGGAATTCAATTTTTATTTACTGGATTCGTAGGTTTTGTTATTTCAAAAAAACCTTCGTTTTTTTTAATAAAAAGTTGATTATAAACTGTTATATGAGACTTATATTTTATTTTATTTTTAAAAGGAAACATAGAAATATATAAAATTTTTTCCATGAAAGTTTTTTCGTATTTATCATCATTGAATAATTTAAATAAATAATAATTTTTTCTAGATTTCCATCCATTGAATTTTTTTAATTTATTTATTAATGTTGGAACAACAATGTTGATTCTAATATATTCACCGTGATGTTCAGTATTTAAAAAGTAGTGTGGTCTAATTTCTAAATGATTATTATTCAATGTTCTATCAGATAAAAAATGAGAGTTCTTTGATTTGAAGTTATTATATGATTCAATTGTCATCATAACTTCTACAGGGCCATCCAAATCAACAATATCTTTTGTTCTTAATGCTGTTAATAAAGTTTTACCAGTTAATGCATATCATGAATTTGATTTTTTAGCTTTAATAGAAAATTGATTTAACAACTTATATTTTTCTTTTATATTTTTCATATAAATATTTTACATTTATAAATTTTTATTTTAAAATTAAATTTTATATATTTTATGTATTTAAAAAAATATGTATAATTTATTTACAAACTATTTAAGGAGTTGAAGATGAAAAAGAAAGTGCTAAAAAGTTTTGGTTTATTTGGGGTTGGTGCAATAACTACATCTGCAGTTGTTTCTTGTGGTTCAATGATGAGTTCTGATTCTGAAGGTAATATAGCAACAGTATTACATAAAAATAAAAAAATAAAAGATTCTGGCGTTAAATTGAAGGGTGTTCTTGAAAACATTAAAGAAAGTGATGTTCAAAAAACAAAAGAAATTACAAACGTATTTAATGCTGCTGTTAAGTATCTTTATAAACAAGAACAAAAATGATCAGAAAAAGATAAAAAATTTAGAGAAATGTATATTAGATATCAAAATTATTCATTTGAAGAAAAGAAAATAAAAGAAAAAATTAAAGCAGCTAATATTAAAGCTCTTGATAATGAAGAAAAAATCAAGAAAAGAGTAACTGCTAGTTTTTTAGATGCTAAAGATGCTTTTAAAAATAAAGTAGGTACTAAATGAGGTGAAGAGGCTTGAGGAACAGAACTTGCTAAATCATATAACGGTTCTAAAAGTGATGAAGAAGCTATAAATAATTTAATCATAAAAGAAATGAAGTCTAACGCTTATATAAGATATACAATGCTAAAAACAACTACTAAATATACAAAAGGTGAATTAGAGTTAGGAAAATTAACAGAAACTCAAATTAAAAATTTATCTAGCAGTGGTGATGGAAGAGATAAACTTAAAGCTCAAATGGCACCTTATTTTGTTTGACTTGCTAAATTAGATAAAGAAGGTTTTGTTAGTTCTTCAAATAAAAATAGAACTTTAAGACAATTAACAGAGGGTGATTATATAACTATAATTTCAACAAATTCTTTTGTTCCTGAATTTAAGTCTCCTGCAGAAATAATAGGTGGAGATAAAACAACAAGCGGAACTAAAAATGGTCATAACAATGGTTATTTAAATAAATTTGATCCTATGTATATTTCTCACTTTTTAATTAAAGCTATTCCTGATGCTAAAAATAGATTATCTCCTTGAAAAATAGATATGCCTGATTTAAAAAAATTGTTATATTCAACAGATGGTAAAAATTCTATTTCAACACAGTTAGATCAATTTAAAGGTGTTTTTAAAGACAATAATAATAGTAAAGAAGAATGAAAAGTAAATAAAGAAGACGAAAATATGTTGAAACTTGTTTCTGCTAATGGTCCTGGTTCTAAACTTTCAGGTGGTTCTTTAGGTCTGCAAGATGAATTAAAATATGTTAATGAAATGGATCCCGGTTTTTCTATAGCTATCTTAAATAAAGATTCAACAGGGGCTACTTTATTCGAGGAAAATAAAAAGGACCCTATCGAAGGATTAAGTGAAAGATTAATTTGAAAGCTTGAACAAATGAATGGTGGAAAATCACCAGATGGAACAAGTATAGGTGACTTCCCTTCTGTAGTTTCGGATGCAGCTTCAGCAATAAGTAAAAGAGCAGCTTTAGCAGCTAATAGTCAAAATCAAACTGCTAGTGCAATTGAATGACAAGAATATGTTGACGGTTTAATTTCTACACAAAGTGAAAAAGATGTTCTTGCTAATATGGGTCGTGTTTTTAGAGATATTTTTGGTTCTCCCGCAACAAAATATAGATCTGCTGTTTATTTAGGTAAAGGAGATAATAAAATTACACTATCAAATAATGGTGTTCATATTATGGCTATTCATAAACTTGAAGAAAAAGATGCATTAAAAAATATAAAAACTATGATTGCAAGTGATGTACAAAGAAGTAAAGAAGGTAAAACTCCTTTCTTTAAAGCTATTGAAGAAATTAATAAGTACTCTTCGGATCAATTTTTAATAGTTAAAGCACTTATGAAAGAAGAGGCTTTTAAAAAATTCCTTGGAACACAAAAAAATTATAGTGCTGAACCAAAGGGTAATAAGTTCCCGAATTATAATGTTGCAAGTGGTTCTAAAGATCTTGCGAATATTATTAAAGCATTAAAATCATATGAAGATATTTTTAATGAAAATAGAGCTTATGATTCAATACAAAAAATTAGAACAAATATTCAAAACTCTTATTTCAAAAATGAATTAATTAAATTAAAAGATGAAAATAAATGGGTTCAAAACATTAGTAAAATCTACGATAATGCATTAGATGTTGCCAAAGAAGGGTTGGTAAAATAATGAAATTTTTAAAAGGTAAAAAAGCTTTAATGCTTTATTCTTCAATGTTGATGGCAACTATTCCTGTTGCTGCTGTTGTTTCTTGTACCTCAAAACAAGCAACAGCTGCTGAAAATAGAATTAAAGAATTATTAACTGGTCCTAAAATGAAAACTTTATTACAACAACAATTCTTTAAATCTATAATTGATAGTGAATATGAAAATTCAGAGAAAAAATGAAAAGGAGAATGAACTGAAAAAATCAAGCAAGCGGCTATGAAAGATGCTTGAGATGCATGAGCTTCAAATAAAATAAAGTCAAATAATAATTTCTGACCTAATGAAGTTAATAAAATGGTTTCCAATGGTGTTGTTACTAAAGCTGAAATGGAAATGGAAAAATGAATTCCAGCTATTAGTGGTAATGTGATTGTAAGTAAAAATGTTATGAAAACAGGGTACTATCCTCCTTATACAATTGCTAAGAAAATTATGAAAAATCATCCTGAATTAGGATGAGGCTTAGAATTATATAAATTACTTTTATCTGAAATATGATTAACTACTGCTGAAAAAGTTGAATTAATGACGGGTGATGAAGTTGATAATTACCAAATGGAAAGTGATAAATCAAAAGAAGTTAAAGCCGATGCCAAAAAAAGAGGTGGTCTTTGATTTAAAGAGGATGGGGATCAACCTTCATTATTACTTAGAACAGATAGAGAAGTTAAGTTTAAAGGTAAAACAGAAAACTTTTTTGTTAAATACTTCTTTTTGAATCAATATTTATTTGATAACAAGCCACAATTTGTTTGAGAAAAATCAACAAAAGAAAATGCTATAGCTGGTTCTAAAATTCAAATAAAAAACTCTGCAGATTTTAATGCTGTTAACTCTAGACAAAGAGATTTATTGGGTTCAGATGTAATTTTCGATAACCAAATAATTGAATCTAATAAAACCCAAGGTTTTGATAGAAAATTAATTTCTAAACTTGAAGGTTTCAAAGGATTTACAACACCTAAAATTACAGATAAGGGTGATGTTAATATAAGTGTTCTTGGACTTAAAAAACGTTTAAAGGATAATAGTTCAAAATCAGGATTTTTAAATGAAGAAGGTGAATTAATTGATATAAATGCTAAAACAAGTAATAAAGCAGGTACTTTTATTAAAGATGGTTCTGCTGTAGCGGAATATGTTCAACAATTCTTACCACATTTTATTGCTTTTAATATTAAATCTCTTCAAACAACTATATCAAAAGATTCTAATTATAGGGGTGCCATAGAAATCTCAAGTGGTATTTATACAACCGCAGAATGAGATGCAGGTACAAAATGATTTAAAGATACAGCAAAATTTCCTAAAAGTAAATATGTTGATATAAAAGAAGAAACAGAAGCGAATAGTCAAGATTATACTAAAACAGATAAAATGTATAAAAACGGACTTAAAGATCATTGAGTTCACTTAACATGAGATGCAAAAACACACCAAATTAATGGTGCTTTCATGGGTGAAGATAAACAATTAATAAAAGATCCTGAACAACTAAAATATGTTGAAGAAGGAGATCAATCATTCTTTTTTGCTGATAGTAATCTAGTAGATAAATCAAATAGAAGTAATTTAAGAAGATTAATTTTCCAATTTGCATTATCTTCAAATTCAATTATTTCTGATGCAAAAAGATTTATGGTTAATGTTAGAAGTTATGAATTAAGTGTTAAAAATGATAGAACTAGAGAAGCTCTTAAAGGTCTTGGTTTATGAAAAGAAGGATAATTCCTTTTTTTTTATTTATAATTTATATATGACAATATTCGAAAAAATAATAAATGGTGAAATTCCTGCCAAAGTAATATATGAAGATGAAAATGTGATCGCTTTTTTAGATCATATGCCTAAAACTACTGGTCATACTTTAGTTGTTCCAAAAGAATTTTCAAGAAACTTAAAAGATATTTCAGAAAAAAGTTTGGTTAATGTAATGAAGGTTGCTGTTAAAGTAGCTAAACATTTAATAAAAAAATTAGAAGTAGATGGCTTTAGAATAATATGTAATAATGAAGCTTCTTCTAAGCAAGTTGTTTTTCACACTCATATACATATAATACCTACAGAATCCAATAAAAAAATAAGCCACAATGAACTTAAATTTTAATTAAAAGAAAATACTTCTTTTATTTTTTTTGATATAGCGTTTGTTTCGTGATGTCCAATAATATCATCAGAAATTTCTTTTAATGCTTTTGTTGAGTTTTCCATAGCAACACCTAAAGCACAACCTTCAATCATTTGCAAATCATTATCTGAATCTCCAAATGCCATTACGTTTGTTGAAGATAATCCATAAATTTTTACAGCTTTATTTATTCCTGTTAATTTAGATGTATTTTTAGGATTAATATCTAAATAAACTGTATTCGCAATGTGAAGTGAAAATTCATCTTTTAAAACCTCTTTTAATTCATCGCGTATCTTTATAATATTTTCTTTGTTATTAACAATTGAAATTTGTGTTATTGGTTCACTTTCAATAATATCCTCCATTTTATTAGTTACGAAAAATTGACTTAATTCCTCTTTTGATTTACCAGCTCACTCTGGTCTTTGTTTATCTTTAGATAAAAAACTATCTTTATAAGCATTTTTTTTAGTGTGTAATGTAAATAAGGATTCTGTTTCTATAGCTTTTTCTTTAATTATTTTAAAAATTTCTTTAGGTATGGGGTCTAAATCCCAAAACTCTTTAGTTTGCATATTGTAAATACAAGAGCCGTTATTTGCAACAATAAGGTCAACACACCCCAAAAGCTTTGCAGTGTCTAAAATTGATATAAAAGGCCTTCCTGAAGCCAAAATAATTTTAACGTTGTTTTTAGATGCTTCTTGTATTGCTTTTATATTATCTGGATGAATAGTTTGATCTCTTTTTAAGATTGTTCCATCCATATCAAATGCTAATGCTTTTATATTATTCATTTTTACCTCTATTCTTTAAATGAGGAAATAGTAATACATCTCTTATAGATTTTGAATCAGTTAATAACATAACTAATCTATCAATACCAATACCACATCCACCTGTAGGAGGCATTCCATATTCTAAAGCCTCTACAAAATCAATATCAATTTCATTTGCTTCATCATTACCAGCTTCACGTTCTAGTAATTGAGACTCAAACCTATTTAATTGATCTATTGGGTCATTAAGTTCTGTATACATATTGGCATACTCTCTTCCACCAATAAATAATTCTGCTCTTTGAACAAATCTTGGATCTTTTAAGTCTTTAGAAACTAAAGGAGATATTTCAATAGGATGACCATAAATAAATGTAGGCTGAATCAATGTCTCTTCTACAAATTCTTCGAAGAATTCATTAATAATATGGCCAACTGTATAGTAAGGTTCTACTTTTATGCCTTTTTCATTTGCTATTTTTGTTGCCTCTTCTAAAGTCATTTCTTTTCAAAAATCAATGTTAGTTTTTTCTTTAATAGCATCAATCATATTAATTCTTGCGAATTTTTTATTAAAATCATATTTAACATCACCATAAGATAATTTTGTTTTATCTAATTTTTTAGTTATTGTTAAAAATAATTCTTCGGTTCTTTCCATCATTCCATTTAAATCTGAATACGCTTCATAAAACTCTATTGTTGTAAATTCAGGATTATGAGTTGCATCTACACCTTCATTTCTAAATAGTCTAGCTATTTCATAAACTCTTTCTAAACCACCAACAATTAATTTTTTAAGTGGTAACTCTTGTGCTATTCTTAAATAAAATTGCATATCTAAAGCATTAAAATGAGTTGTGAATGGTTGGGCTGAAGCTCCGCCAAGTAAGGGTTGTAAAACCGGAGTATCTACTTCCATATATTCTAAATTATTAAAATATTCTCTTATTGAAGAAATAATTTTAGTTCTAGTTCAAAACCTTTTTTTTGTTTCTTCAGACATAATTAAATCTAAATACCTTCTTCTTCTTTGTTCCTCAATATCTTGAAGGCCATGAAATTTTTCAGGTAATGGTTTTAAAGATTTTGCCAATAATTTTAATTTTGACGCTCTTATTGTTAGTTCTCCAGTATTTGTTTTCATGACTTCACCTTCAAACCAAATAATATCTCCTATATCTAAAGTATTTACTAGTTTAGCAACATCTTCAAACTCTTTTTTAGCTATATAAGCTTGTAATTTTCCTTTAAAATCTTTTGCTATTATAAAAGGGCCACGAGTTCCCATAATACGGCCAGAAACTGAAACTACATGTTTATAATTTTGTAATTCTTCTTTTGAATAATGATTAAATTCTTTATTTAAAATTTCTGAATTATGAGAAGGTTTTGATGTTTCGGGATAAGGTTTGATTCCCATGTCTTCATAAACTTTAATTTTATTTCTTCTTATTTGTTCTTGTTCTGTAAATTTTCTTTTCATTTTAATTCTCTTTCTTATTTCTTAATTCTACTATATAAATCATTTAGCAAAATAAAAAAGCATAATTAATTATGCTTTAAATGCTTCTAACATTTTTTCATTACTAAATCTACTTATTGTTATTCTATAAACAATTGAAAATGCAGATAATAATATTAAAAATGAAAGTGGTATTGCCCATCATACTATTGCAACAGGAACCAAAATAGAACCAAAGGACATAATGATATATTTCATACCAAATAAAATAGCGGATGAAATAGGTATTGTTACAATTAATGCAAGTGCTAAAGAAAGTGATATTGACCTAAAGAACATTGATTTAATTTCTTGTTTAGTATAACCAAGAACTTTAGTTGTTGCGATAAACTTTTTATTATCCTCTACAACCATTGAAGCAATAATTATAATAAAGAATATAGCTATTAATACAGCAACACCCTCAACCATCCAAATCATCTTATTAGTTAAGTTTAATGTATTTTTAAATGCATAAGCTGACATTGCTGCTCAATCGGCGTTTGACATTGTTAAGACATATGGTGTAGTTGAATATGTTGCGATAAAACTTTGAAAATTATTTACCGAAGAATTTTTTCATTGTTTTTTATTGTTAATGACTGTTTCTATTTTTTTTCATAAATCACTTGATTCTGTAATTGTTGAAACTCCAACATAGAAATTTGAAGTAGAATAAAGATTTACACCCTTAAAAATAGTAGGATCTATTCTTTGTTTTGTAAAAACTCCATTAAATATAGGATGTTTTTCATCAAAACCTAATTTATTATTTACAAATTTTTGTAATGAATAAATTTTAATACCATTATAAGTTTCATCTACTCCAATAATTTTTGCATTTGTTCTATTTATTATATTTGCGTTATTTTTATTTTTATGATTTGTAATTTCTAAATTAATAGTATCACCAACCCTAACTCCAAATGCTTCTTTAAAATATTGATTAATAATAATAGGGATTGCATCCGTTTCTTTATCAGGTGTGGATAAATCATTCATTTTAAAGTTTTTTAATGCTTCCATATTTTTTGGGTTAATATTAATCATAGTATTTTTATTTTCATTTATACCTATAATTCTTGAACTTGTATTACTAATTCCTGTTCTAGTTTTTCCATTATAGTTAAAAGAAAGTTGTGAATATAATTCATCGTTTTTATTTTTAACAATATTTCCATAAGAAATCATAAACGGCAAGTGATTTTCAAAACCTTCTAAACGATTAATAATTTGTGATTTTAAAGCAAAGAATATAAAATCCTTAAAAGTATCTGTTATTTTACTATTTTTTGATACTTGATTAAGTTTTGAAGTGTTCTCAATATTTTTAAATCATTTTTCTTTTTTAATATCTTCTATTTTTCTTTTTACTATATTTTTATCATTTAAATTTAATTTTTTAAATCAACCTAAATTATTATAATTGCTTATTAATTTATAAGAAGACTTATTAAATGCTTCATCGTCTTTTTTAGCTTGATTTAACTGATTATCAGGCATAGCGCCTTTTGCTATTGATCAAGGGTTAGTTATAACTCCAGAAGCGCCAATTTCCATATCTAATAAAGCGCTAATTTGTATTTTATGCTTTAAATATTTTAATTCTTTTGATTTAGCAGCTTCTTTTATAGGATCTTCTATTCAATGAAAATATGGTTGATCATTTAATTTTTGGTTATACATATCATCTGGATCGATACTTTTAATTCAAGATTTATCTCCTAAACCATAATTTTCTAAATTAGATACTTGATACCTATTAGATGAACTTGTAGGTGTTTCTAAATCTATTTTATAATTATATTTTATTGGTAAAGCTGATTTTCTTTGAGCATAATCGAATTTACCTATAATAGAAAACGCAATTGATCCTGATAATAAAGCTATTGTTGAAGTAACAAATACCATAAACATTTTTGAAAGATTTGATGTAAATAAAGAAATTGTAATTTTACCTTTAGCAGTAACAAATTTTAAAGAAGAGTTTATTTTAGTGGTTAATCAACCTCCTGTTTTTGAATTTGACTCTTTAATTATTGATAGTAATTCTCCCCTTAATTCTATTCTTGTAAAAACAAAAGCTACAATCATAGTTGTTAACATAGGGAAACCAATAACTAAAAACATAGTAATAAATGAAAAGGAGTTAAAAACTATGGGGAGAGTCCAATAATTATTAAAAATACTTACGAATAATTGTTGTGAAAAATAACCGGTAATATATCCAAATATAGATGGTATTATAATAATTAAAAAAGAAATAGAAACCATAGATAAACCTATTTGGTTTTTTGTATATCCATTAGCTAATAAAGTACCCAATATTTTTCTTTTTGAATTAATTTGTTTTTTAATAACCATAACAATAATAAAAAATGTAAATATTGATAACATAGATGTAGTTAGATATGATATTGATGATATTGATTTTTGTATTTTACCAAGAAAAGAAATACGTTGAGGAGCTAAAATAACTCTTTCATTAATATCATTTCTTTTTGTTAATGGTGATATAGAAGGTGGTCAACTCATTTGTTGTTGAGCGTTTTTTGAAATTAATTGCATAATTTCTTTTCTTATAACTGTTGAAGCATGATTGTTAAATTTAAATGCAATATAATTTTCAGTTTCATTATTTCTAAAAGCATCTTTAATCCTTTTGAATCCAAGATTTGTTGTAAATAAAATAGCTTGTGATTTGGCGTTTGGGAGAGGGTTTTTTTGATTAATAATTGGAAACGCAAAATCAGGAGAAGTACCTATACCTGAAATTAAATAATCTGTTGAATCAACTGTAATTACTTTTCCTTCTCTTTTATATTCATTGAATAGCTCTTGTTTTGTTTTAGAAGCATTTAGATATCTTGATCTAAAACTTTGTAAATCATTTTTATCCATAAATGATAAATTATGCTCACTAGCATAAGATGATGACACTACTGCTTGTAAAGATTCAAAATTACTGAAACTAATAGACTTAATAGAATTATTGAATAATGTCCCTTCTTTATTTCAACGGAATTGTTTTGATTTATCATAATGCTTTTTACCCATTTGATTAAATAAAGCTGATTTAGGAGGTTTTTTATTCCAAATATTATCTAGACCTTTTTTCATTTCAGAATCTGAATAAGCCATTCTAGGTTTTCCACCTTTAAAAACAACTGTATTATCAACAGAAGATGATTCAAATCTAGATGAAACAATTTTAAATTGTTTGTTATCTTTATAAGAACCAACAAATAAAGATTTAACTACAGAAGGATCCTCTATATACTTATCTATAGTTTCTCCATTCTTCATTTTTAATTTCTTTACTTTAGAAGCATATATATTTGATATTCTTGAGTTTAATAAAGACTCTATATCTTTATTTATTTTTTTTAAACTATTAATAATATTAATATCTTTTTTTGCCGCCGCAAGATCTCCATCAAACATAAAAGGATAATTAGAATCAACCAAATTATTTATATCATCTTCATTTATTAAATTTTTATATTGACCTGTTGATGCAGAATTATCAAATATATATGCACGATATACTTTTTTAACAAAATAATTATTTATTAAATTTGCCATATCTTCTAAAATTTCTTTACCATCTTTTTTAATTGTTATTTTTGCAACTTTAGATTTTCCAGGTTCCCAAAAACCAGGAAAAGTTGACGCATTAATTTTTCAATTGATTTTTTGAGTTGAATTAGCTTTTACATTTGAATCAATTATTAAATTTGAAGTTCAAAAATTTTCATCTATATCTTTTATAGGATTTTTTGTAGACACTATATTTTCAAATTTATCTTTCCCGTTTGTAAATAATCTAATTTTTATAATTCCGTTTATTGAAAGTTTATTTTTTCCTTTTGGATATGACAAGATGGCTTCTGAAAGATCTAAAATGAAATTTGGAGTATTGTTGGCAAAAGTTTTTTCAAGAGCAAATTGAGTAGAATCAATTTTATCTAAATAAATATTTTTATGGTTTTTTGAAAAATCAACTTCTGTAGGAGTTTTGGAAATAACTGTTGGTCTTTCTTGGGTTTTTTTAATATCTTCTTTAATTGTAATATTGGGATTTCCATTAATTATTCATTTTTCTTTAATTGTAAAATCATGAACTTTACCTTCTGACATAACTTTTTTATAAGATGTTTGAAAAGAAATTGAAGAAGAATTCAACATTGTAAATGCTGTAGCGGATATAAAAACAACAATGCTAAGTAAAATCATCGCTATTTTTGATTGCATAAATGATTTAGCGGAACTTTTAAAAATCTTTTTCATTTTTTCTCCTTTTTTATTTATATCTCTTTAAAATCCTTTGCATCAGCTGGTTGTTGCTGTTTAATTTCTATTATAGAACCATCTTTAACATAAATTACTTTATTTGCTAATTTAGCTATATTGGGGTTGTGCGTTACCAATATAACTGTTGTGTTATTTTTTTTATTAATATTTTGGAATATTTGTAATACTTTGGCTGTTGTTGTTGTATCTAAAGCTCCTGTGGGTTCATCACCAATAATAAGTTTAGGTCCTTTAGCTAAAGCTCTAGCTATTGAAACTCTTTGTTGTTGTCCACCAGATAATTCATAAATATTCTTTTTGGCAATCTCTGATATTTGTAATTGTTTTAATAGACTTGAAGTTGAAATTCTAGATTTTTTATCATCTTGTAAAAGAGCTCCTACTTCTATATTGTCTTCAACATTAAGTGATGACAATAAATTATAAGATTGAAAAATAAAACCAATATTTTTTCTCCTAAATAAAGTCATTTCTTTATTGGTTAAAGATGATACATTTACATTATTTACAACTATATCTCCTTCTGTTGATCTATCTAAACCAGAAATAACATTTAATAAAGTTGTTTTACCAGAACCTGAAGGACCAAGAATAACTACGAATTCTCCATCTTTAATTGATAAAGATGTTTTTTGTAAAGCTACAAATCTTAATGTTTTTGTTGTGTATACCTTTTTAACATCCTTAATATCAATAATATTGCCAGGAATATTTTTTAAATTTCTAAGTCCTTTGGGCGTTATATTAGATTTATTAACTGCCTTCATTTGGTATTTATCATTTAAAACTTGGAGACGTTTTTCTCTCCTTATTTTTTTATTTTCGTTATTAAGTGTTATTGTTTTGGCTTTAACTAGTTCAACGCCTTTTATTTTTAATATATTCTTTGTTTTTTGTTTTATTATATCTTTTTTTGTGTGTAAGCTTTTTAAATCTTTATCTCTTTTAGAGGTTTTTGTATCAACTATTTGTGATTTTTTTATTTTTGGCATTCAAATTTCCTTTATATATATTTTACATAAAAAACCAAAAAATAAAAATTAAGCTTTTTTTATAACTGATCATTTTCGAGGGAAGTTTTTTGGTGTTTTATTTTCTTTTTTATAAAAAATAATATTATTTTCTTTTTGATTTATTATTGATTTTTTTATTTTAGGATTTACATTAAAATTTTTTATTTGAAATCTAGCTTCATGAATTTCTTTTTTAGCTTTTTTACCTTTAATAAAAGCAAAATCAGCACCTATTTTAGCTATATGATGAGAAATTTCTAAAAGTATTTTAAATTCAACAACTGCTCTTGCACAAATAAAATCAAATTTTTCATATTCTTTTGAATCTTCTACTCTAATTTTTTGAACATCTATATCTAAATCTAATTTTTTTGATACTTCATTTAAGAAATCAACTCTTTTTCCTATGGGTTCATAAATAGTTAGTTTTTTTTCTGGGTGAGCTATTAAATAAGGTACAGAAGGAAACCCTGCGCCTGCTCCAATATCAAGAATGTTACCTTCATTATTATTAAATGACATCTCTAATAAAATTATGGATTCATAAATACCTTGCTCTCATAATTTATCTCCTGTAAATCCAGTTAAATTAATTACTTTGTTTTTTTCTTCTATTAAAAAAACGTATTTTTCTAACTTAGTAAATATATTTTGGTTATTTATATGTTTCTTTGTTTTTTCTTTAAAGGTATTATTCATATTATTAATTATAATTAAAAAACAAAAGATATCTTTAATAATTAAAAGTTAAATGTATTTTTATGTATGGTCATAAGTTATTTCTAAAATATCATTTTCTTTAACGGTTTGTTTATTTGCATATAATGAAGCAAACCTATGATTAATATAATATAAAGGGAAGTAATGTGGTATTGATAAAGATCATTTTCTTGTTGTGTTACCATGTAAATCATAATCACTTTTTAGCTGCAATTTATTTTTTTTGAATCTAAATTCATAAATCATCCCGTGTTTTAAACCTTTAAAAATAAATCTTTTAGAATTTTGTAATATATCTACAACATTTGTATTTCTTTTTATGTTATTGACATCTATAAAATCTGTATAAAATTTTCCGCTAGCTATAACAACTACAGCGACTTGCTTGCCTGGTTTTGTTTTTAATTTTCTCAATATATTATTATAATCTGTATTATAAAGATATTTATTTATTGTACCTGTTGTTGTTTCATCTTTTAATCTTGAGCCATCATATATATTTATTAATGAAACATCATTTTTTAGATAATTTTGTTTTAATGTTCCTCTTATTTTGTTATTACTTCATAATGTAAATAAATCATTTGTAGAAAATAAAGTTACAATACCTGATAATGAAATTAAAGATAAAGATATTGTTGATGCTAAAGATATTTTAAAATTTTTAATAGTTGTAAATTTAAATACTTCATGTTGTCAAAACCTTGAAGAATGTAAAGAAAATATCTTTTGAATTATTGGTGATAAAGTTATGATTAAAAACATTGTAACAAAACCTTCAATTGTATTTATCGGAAGTGCTGTAATTAAATTTAATTTAGCATATCCAATTCCTTGTAGTGATAAGTTGAGTATAAAATCTCAAAATGCAATAGAAAAACCAAAAATAAAACCTAATAATGAAAATGCAAATACATTTTTTATTTTTAAAGAGAACAATTTAGAAGTGTATGCTACTATAGGTCAAATTACTCAATACATAATTCATCAATAACTTATTCCATATATAGCTAATAAAGAAAGATTGAAAGATACAAGCAATAAAGTTAAATCTAAAATTGGTAAAAAAATACCAAAAATAACAAAAAAGAATGTTGTTGTTTCAATTCCTGGAACAAATCCAAAAATATACTTAAATACTAATAACAATGATAAAAAAATACCTAATACAGAAATTCTTTTAGGTGTTAACTGAATTATTTCTTTAAAGTTCTTTTTTTTATTTTTCATTAATAATCCTTTTTATTTAAAAATCTATAACCTTTAAATTATAGTGGTTATGATCCTTTAATTTATTCATCATTTCTATTAATTCATTTCTATTGTTCTTTAATTCTTTTGGTAAAGTAAGTGTTGTTAAATTTGAAGTCAAAGGAAAGGTTCTAAACTCAGTTCAAAAATCAGCAAAAATTTCTAATTCTCACCTATTTAAACCGATTGGTTTTTTTAATACTTTTCCAGATCCGTTTGTTCTAGGCAAATAGTTCGGATCTAAAATAAATCAAGTATTTTTTGATTCTCATATTGCTTTGTTTTTATCTGGTGTTGTATTTATTAATAAAGCTTTACGCCTTCACTTTTTAATTTTTTTAACAACAAGTAAATCATCTAAATTAGTTATTTTATATGAATGTTTTTTAGCGTCATTAATATCTATTTGTTTAGGAAATTCAGAAAATATATTTTTTCAAGAAAAAGAACGCCATTTTACATATTCATTTAATATTCTAATAATTTCTTTTCTGTCATGAGATATTTCTAAAGGAAGAAAACGTTTCTTTTCTTGATTTTGTGGTCCTTCTAGTAATATTTTAGTTAAAAAAGCAGAAAGAGAAAAAAGTTCTTTTTTATTTAATTTAATTTTTTGTTTGGTTATAGATTTATGGTTTCTTTTATCTATTAAATCTAAATAAAATGTATTGTGACCATTGGATAATACTTTTTCAGATAATAAGTCTCCAGCAGAACCTTTTGTTTGAACATTTGTAGATATAATTCTTCTACCTGGTTGTGCATCAGCTTCTAATTGATCTTTTGCATCAGCTTCTCTTAACATATCAAAATTAATTAACTCTGATTCACTATGTATTGTAAAAGGTTTTTCAATAAATGATTTTTGTTTTTGAGAACAAGAAACACAAATAACCATAGGAACTGTAATTAAAGTTGTTGTTATTAATCCTAATTTTATTTTTTTCATTTTTCTCCTATTTTTCAATCACTTTATTAAATCAATGACTTGAAGGTTTAATTTTATTAATTAATTTAGTTAATTCTGCTCTATCATGTTTAATTGAAACAGGTAAAATAAGATTATTTTTACCAAGTTTCATAAAAAATTCTTTTGTATAAAATTCCGAAAGAACCTCAAATTCTATTCTATTTAAAATAATTTTTTTAGAAATAACCTTTCCTGGCTTTGCATCTACGATTCTACTACTCTTAATTAAGTTTTTAGGGTATGATACATCTAAAATGTATTTAGTTATTGTTGGTTTAAATAAATTACTTGAGGTTGTTGAATTATAATTAATATTTGCTTTATTTAATAGAGATCTTCTTTTAGCATCATTTATTGTTTTTTCGTTTAATATATTAAAGATATTTGTTATTATGGCTGTAGTAACTATCGGTTTATTTATTTTTACTTTTTTTGTTGGTTGTAAAATAGGTTTCGTTACTTTATTATTATCAGAACAAGAAAAAACAACAAATATAGGAATTATAAAAATAAATATTCATATAAATTTAAATTTTTTTTTCATTTTTCTCCTTTTTTAAAAAGCATAACTCAATACAGTGTTCGCGTGATTAAAAAAGAAACGCAAAACTTCATCCTTAGTAAAGTATTTGTTTTTTTAATTTTAAATAAGTTTTCCGGCTTTACGGTTGCTAGGACAGCTGGTTAAATTACCATTCCTTTTACATTTAAATTTAAATATTATGCTTTTATATTATATATTATTAAAAGTAATAAATTTTAAATTAAAAAAATAAAAGCTTTTTAACTTTTATTTTATATACCACATTTTAATTGTGCACCACAATTAGTACATGAATTACATCCACCAAGATCTTCAACAATACCTTCTTTACATATAGGACAAACATCTCCTGGTTTTGTACCGAAGTTTTTATTAGCTTTATTACCAGGTATATTATCATGTTTTAAAGAAATTTCTTGTATTTTAGCAGCGGATGATTCTGTTTGTAACTCATCAGCCAAAGTTTTATTTGATGAGTCATTTTCATCTGCAGTTAATGATAATACTTGAGCATCACGTGATCCGTCTACATAAACAGTTCCACCTTTAGCTCCTTTATCATATAATCTTTGATAAATGCTTTCAACTTGTTTAACAGAATATCCTTTAGGGGCATTTACTGTTTTTGAAATTGAAGAGTCAACTCATCTTTGTATGATAGCTTGAACATCAGCGTGTGCTTCTGGAGTAAGTTCCATAGATGATTTAAAGAAGCTTGGTAATTGTTTATCTTTAGGTCAATTAAATACTTCTTTTCATTCAGAGACAATCTTTTGATCAACTTCCATGAATTTTCCTAATCTTCCTGAACGGAAATACTTAAATGCAAAATAAGGTTCTAAACCTGTTGAAACAGACATCATAGTTCCTGTTGAACCAGTTGGAGCAATTGTTAATAAATGAGAATTTCTTAATCCTCCATTTTCTTGAATTTCTTTTCTTACTGATTCAGGCAATTTTTTGATATATCCTGTATTTAATAATTTATCTATAGATTTTAAGAATGGGAATGCACCTTTTTCTTTAGATAGTCTTGCTGAAGTTGTAAATGCTACAGTAGCAATTCTTTCAAACAATTTATCAACTAATTGATTACCTTCATCTGAACCATATTCTAAACCTGCTCAAATTAAGAAATCATGTAATCCCATAACTCCCATACCAACACGTCTTTCACCTTTGGCTTGATGTTTATTTGCTTGTAAAAAGTATGGAGTTGCATCAATAACATTATCTTGCATACGTACCATTGTTGAAATAGTTTTATCTAATTTATCTCATAATATTTTTCCTTCTTTAGTATGTTCGATAAAATTAGCTAAATTAATAGCAGCTAAATTACATACTGAATAAGGGGCTAGCGGTTGTTCACCACAAGGGTTTGTACAAACAACTTTTTGATCATATGAAGTTGCATTAGTCATTTTATTAGCTACATCAATGAAAAATACACCAGGTTCAGCAGAATAAGTAGCACAGAAATTGATAAGATCTCACAACTCTCTAGCTTTAATTGTTTTATAAATTTTAACTGGATATCCCAATTTTTCTCATTCATTAATATCACCAATTTCATGTCATTTTTCATCATAAAATTCTTTTTGTTCAGGTGTAAAAGATTCTAAATCTGGAAATCTTAATTTATAATCAGAATCAGATTTTACAGCAGACATAAAATCATCTGTAACTGCAACTGAAATATTTGCTCCTGTTAAAAATTCTGGATAATTAACTTCATATTCTCCGCCTAATTCTAATTTAGCTTTTGCTTTTTCTTGTAATTCTTTACTTGCGGTTTTCCCGTATTCTACAAAAGCTTCGATCATTTCTTTTCTTTCATTTGAAAGTGGTCTAAACTTTAATTTTTCATTAGCTAAACGAATAATGCTTTCATCCTTAAATCTTGTTTTAATGAATTCAAGAACATTTGGTTTTTGCATTTTAGAAATAATAAATTCAAGAATATCTGGGTGTCATGAACTTAACATAATCATTTGTGCACCACGTCTTGAACCACCTTGTTGAACAAGGTCTGTTAATGATGCAATATCATTTAATCATGAAACTGAACCTGATGATTTTCCACCAACAGATATAGCTACAGCTCCTTTTGGTCTTAATGTAGAACCATTTGTTCCAACACCTCCACCACGAGACATTATTTCCATAACTTCTTTACGGTGTTCTGCAATACCCTCTCTTGAGTCTTTAGGCATAGGCATTACATAACAATTAAAATAAGTAACTTTTGAATCAGAACCAGCACCATAAAGAACACGGCCAGCAGGAACTATATTTCCTAAAGATAATTCTTCTGTAAATTTATCTGTTCACTCTTTTTTATTTTTTTCATTACTAGCTAATGATGAACCTACACGTTTTGCTATTTGTTCAAAATAAATTTCTAGTGGTTTTTGAAGTTCTTTTTTGTTTATTTTAATTAAACCATCTTTTGTTGGGTTTAAATCTTCTGAAATTTGATTGATATATTCATCTTCTATTTTTACAATAACTGAATTACCATCTATTTCTTTAACAAAACCTGTTCCTAAAGTCGGAAATTTAGGGTCTGGTTTAATTTTTGCTATAACTAAATCATCTTTTGTTAGTGTGTCTAGGGTTAAATCTTTTTGAGCGTATCTATCAAGCATAACCATTCTTGATACTGATTCTCTTTCTATTTTCATGTCGTTTGTAACTGTTGATATATTAGGAAATTTATTTTTAATAACTTCATTCAATTTATCTATTTGTGTTTTTGTATATCTGCTCATTTTATTCTCCTTTTTAAAATCTTAATGAATTTTTAATCTTAATTTTATTGCTTGTATAACTATTTTATATTTTTTTAAAATTGTTTTTGGTTATAAAAAAATAACTATTATTTTTATATAAAAATAATTTTTTATATATTTAAAAATAATTTTTTTATTTAAAATCAACTTTAAAATACCTAAAAATAGTTATTGCTAAAAATATAACTGTTAAAGAAATTCAAATTTCATAAACTTGTTTTCTAGGTACTCATGAAACAAATTTAGAAGATTTAATATTTCCACCTTGTTCTAAAATTCCAGCATCTTTTGCATCTTTAGAAAAATCAACAACTGAACCACTTTTTAATTCATACTTTCCTTTAAATACAAGTTTTCTAAAATCGGTAACCATAGGTAAATCAAGTTTAGAAGCACCGGTAGTTGTTTGTACCTCAATTTTTCGCTTAAATATTTTTCTGTAAATATAAATACTTATTATCATAGGAACTGATTTATAGCCTGCACTACCTAAAAGAAACTTATTTGTTAAATCAATAATTGCTTCATGTAAGTTGTTTGAATCGTGTTTTTCATAATTAGAAATATAATTTAATGCATTTGCGATAATATCGTCTTTATTGTTTTTATGAGGTACGTATCTAGCTTCAAAAAACTTAAAATAATCAATTATAATTTTAGCCATGTTTGTTTTCATTCTTTGAGATACTTTATTTGCTTGTATATTATTTGGATCAAGTATATCACCAGGATCAACAAAATTTTTGACATCTGTAGCAGTTTCTTTTTCAAATTGTTTTTGTGTTGATGGTAAAGGTTGTTTATAATTCTTAACCATAAAATCATAAATTTCTTCTGTAATAAGTGTTTTATTGTCATTTATTTTTGATCAAACTTTTCTTTTGAAAAAATTATTATCGTTTGATCAAGGCACAAAAATAAAGTTTGCAGGCTTATCTTTTGTATCTAAACCAAAAAATTCAATATCACTAGTAAATTTTGAAATTGTAGGAATAATTTTAATTGGTTTTGCAGGAATATTAACTTCAGGAAGTAAATTTTTATAAAATGAACTTAATTGAGTAAAAACATCAATATATTTAACATTGTCATATCAACCCTCTTGTTGCCTGAAATAACCTTTTGTATCAGAAGCAAAAGAATCAGAACCTTTCAATCATTCTTCAGAATTATGTTTCTCTCATTTTGTATTGAAAACATACCTACGATAAACTTGTCCATTAGTATCACCTTTTGATACCAAAGTTATAACAGCTGAAGAAACAATTAAAATGAAAGGTATAAATGCTGTTGATATTAAAGTACCTATTTTTGAAGCAATAGATGATATAAAAATAATTATAGCTGATAATAATGATCCAATAATTAAAGAACCAGTAGATAAAGAAAGTGAAAAATTTAAAATTTGTTTTTGTGTGGCTTTTCCGTTTTCTATTTGTGCAACTGATAAACAAGTTAAAAATACAACCAAAGAAAAAATAAATATATGAATAAACATAACAAAAAATTTAGATATAATAATTCTATTTCTTGATATTGGTCTTGAAATAATTAATAATTCAGTCCCATTATTTAATCCTTCTTTAAAAATATTAATAGCTTTAACACCAATATATAAACAACCAAAAAGAAATAATATATAGTAAAAATATTCTCATAAATATAATATTGTTGGTAATGGAGATTTATTTGACTTGGATGTTAAAGCTAATAACCCACCAAATATAATTGAAAAAAAAATTAAAAGAACTGAGGTTGATGTTTTTCTTAATGTTATATATAAAAGATAAAGTGAATATTTAATCATTATCATAACTCCTTTTGCATTTTTTTAACTTTATTTTTATTTAATTTTATAGCTTGTGTATGGTTAGAACCTATTATTACATATTTTCTATAAATTTCTTCTAAATTATTTTTGTTATCTATAAATGAATTAAAAGAAATATTTTCGCTCATTAATTTTTTTAATAAATTATTTTTAGTTTCCTCATTAGGTATTATTATATTAAAACCTGTTTTTACTGGTTTTGGTTGTAATTCCATATCTTTTAATATCTTAAATAATTCTTCTTTTTTTTCAGGTGTTGAAGATATATATTTATTTTCGTCAAAAATATTTTTGTTTTTATTTAACTCAGAACAATAAACAACTTTACCACCATCAAGTATTGTTACAGAAGAAATATATTTTTCTAATTCAGAAAGAATATGTGAAGATATAAAAATGGTTATCCCTTGTTTTTGCAATTTTTTTAATTGGTTAAAAAAAATGATTCTTGCTGTAGGATCTAAATTAGCTGCAGGTTCATCCATTATTAATATTCTAGGTTCATGTAAAAGAGCTTGAATTAATATTATTGATTTTTTTTGACCTGAAGAAAATTTATTTGGTTTTTTATTTGCTAATTCTAATAAACCTTGCTCTTCTAATAAACGTAAAGCTCTAAACTTTGATTCTTTAAATGAAAGACCAGATAAAAAACCAAATCACTTTAAATAAGTAATTGTTTTAATTCCAATTGGAAAAGTTGTTTTTTCAGGAATATAACCAATTTTTTTCTTTGATGATGGTCAATTATGTTGTACTCCAAAAAAATTTATTTTTCCTTTAAAGTTAGCATATGCACCAATTAAAGATTTTATTGTTGTTGTTTTACCAGCTCCGTTTGCTCCTATAAAACCATGAAAACTACCTTGTTTTACTTTGAAATTAATATTATCAACTGCAGGTTTTTCATTTCTTTTATATTTTTTTGTGAAATTTTTAACTTCTATTGCATAATTTTTATTTTCCATATTATTATTATTATACAATTAAAAATAAAAGAAATTATATTAATAAAATTACTTTTTTATTTTTTCTATTTTTATATAAGGTATTAATACCTTTGGTATTGTAACAGTACCATCTTTATTATAATTATTTTCAATAATAGCCGCAATACATCTATCTATTGCAATTCCTGAACCATTCAAAGTATTAACAAATTTTATTTTTCCTTGTTTATCTTTAAACCTTATTTTTGAACGTCTTGCTTGAAAATCTCCAAAATGAGATACAGAAGATATTTCCTTAAATTTATTTTCTGAAGGCATTCATACTTCTAAATCTATTGTTCTATTAGCTGAAAAACCTATATCTCCAGAACATAAAGATAATGTTTGATAAGGTAATTCAAGATCTTCTAAAATACTTTGAGCATCTTTAAGTAGTTTTTCAAATTCTTTTTGAGAATTTTCAGGTTTAACAAATTTAACTAGTTCAACTTTATTAAATTGATGTAATCTAATTATACCTTTTTTATCCTTACCTCCAGAACCAACTTCAGATCTAAAACAATGTGTATAAGCAGTAATTTTTTTTGTTTTATCTAAATTAATAATTTCATTAGAATAAATATTAGTTAAAGGAACTTCAGCTGTTGGAATTAGTCATTTATCAGTACCTTCAATTTTAAATAATTCTTTTGAAAATTTAGGTAATTGACCTGTACCTATTAAACTTTTTGTATTAACTATAACTGGTGGAGTGTATTCAATATATCCATTAGAAATATGTTTATCTAACATAAAATCTTTAAGAGCTCTTAATAATTTTGCTCCAACTCCTTTATAAGAAACGAATCTTGTTCCAGAAATTTTAACTGATCTTTCAACTTCTAAAATATCAAGTTCTTGCATAATTTCTTGATGATTTTTATTTTGAATAATTTTTCCTCTACCTAGTTTATCTTTTGTTTCGATTATTTTATTATCTTTTTCATCTTTACCATCAGGAGTATCATTTGATGGAATATTAGGGATATTTAAAATTATTTTTTCAACTTCTGAATTAATTTCTCTTTCTTCTTTTTCTATTATTTCAATTTCATTTTTAACTTCAGAAACTTCAGATAATATTCCAGAAACATCTTCACCTTTTGATTTTATTTCACCTATTTTTTTTGAAAGAGTATTACGTTTAAATTGTAATTTTTCTAATTCAGTCATAATTTTAGAACGTTTATTTCCTAAATTTACTAACTCATCAATTACAGAAATATCAAAATTTCTTTTTAATAATTTTTCTTTATATTCATTTGTATTATTTATTATTTTTTTTAAATCTAACATATAAAATATTATAACAATATTTAAGTACACAATTTTAAAAACAATATAATAATAAAAGACTATTTTAGTCTTTTATTTTTTTAAAACGATTAAATAAACTTGTTCTTCTATTCATAAAGTATCTTTAGGTTTAATTTTTGAACCACGTCCTTCAGGTTTTTTACCATTAATTGTTATTTTATTTCTTTCTATAAAATCCTTAGCTTGGCCACCTGTTGAAATTTTTCCTATTTTTTTAAGTAATTGTCCTAATTTTATAAATTCACCTTTAATTTCTATTTTCATAATTAGTATCCTCTATAAGGTAAAATTAGTTGAACTAAATTTTCTTTTGATTTAGAAATTATTATGAAAGGTTTAAGATTATTAATAAATCTAATTTCAATTTCATCTTTAAATTGTCTTAATGCATCTTTAAGGAATTTAGAATCAAAAGAAATTTCAAAATCATCACCATTTCATTCGAATTCTTCTGTTGAAATTTTAGTGTTACCTATTTCTTTACTTTTTGATTCAATAAATAATTTTTTATTTTCAATTGATAATTTAACTGTTTTAAGATCTGAAGAATAAATAACAATTGCTTTATCAATTAAATCTAAAAGTATTTTTGTTTTTATTTTTAGATTGAAATTATATTCTTTAGGTATCAAATTTACTAAATCAGGATAAATACCATCAACTAATCTTGATTGCAATAAAGTAGTTTCATGTTTTAAATTAATTTTATTTTCATCTACTTTTATTTTAACTTCACCTTCAATCGAAGAAGGTATAAAATCTTTTAAATTTTTAGAAATGATTGTGATATTGAAATTATTATTACTTATTATATTCATTTTAGTTGTAGCTAACCTAAAAGAATCAGTAGCTGAAATTCTTAATTTGTTATTTTTAGCAATTAAATTTATACCATTTAAAAGTATCCTTTTATCATTTTCAGAAGCAGCAAAAGAAACGTCTTTTATTTTTTTTCTAAAATCATCAATATTAATAATTAATTCTTCTCCTAAAATATCAAAATCAATTTTAGGGAAATCTTCTGTTTGTAATAAATTAATTTTTACAGAAGAGTTTTCAGAAAATATTTCCATTGTTTTTTCAAATGTTTCTATATTTATTTCATTAGATTGTTTTTTTATTATTTCTATAAAAGTTTTACCCGGAACTAAAATAGTTTCAGGTGAATTAACTTTTACATTTTCATTATCAATTTTTAAAAATTCTTTTATTGAAAGTAGTCCATTAGAAGCTAAAAAAATGATCTTTTCATTTTCAATGAAAATTTTTATTCCTTTTAAAGAAGTTAATATTGGATTTGAACTTATAGCTCTAGAAATTTTACTTAATGTATTTTCTAAAACTTTTTTCTTTATTTTGATATTCATATTTTTACCTCCTTTATTATAAATTATTTCTTAGTTAGTTTTTGTTTAATAATTATTATTAATTGTGTTTGTATTGTGGAAAACTTTTAAAAGTGTTTTTAATAGTAATTTTAATTTGTTTAAAAGAATGTTTGTAACTTGTTTCTAACTAACCAATAAAATTTTTGATTTAATTTTTTTGATAGCTTCTTTAACAACTAAATTAATTTTTATAGCTGTATCTATTTTTGTTATTGCCGATAAAATTGTTGAATGATCTCTTCCAAAAATTTTACCAATTTGTTTAAAAGAATGTTTATTTATAGATCTTACTAATCACATAGAAATATGTCTAGCAAGAACAACTTCTTTTTTTCTTGTTTTACCAAAAATATCATTTACAGATACTTTATAATAACCAGCTACAACTGAAACAATTCTATTTGGTGTTAATTCTTCTTTATTTATTTTTAATTGATCAAATATTTTAGTTATAACTGAATAAGTGTATTTTAAAGAATTGTTACTCATGTTAAAAAATTTAACTCTTTTAACAGCACCCTCTATAGATCTTATTGAAGTTGAATAATTACGGGCTATAAATTCAAGAGCCTCATCTTCTCATTCTAATTCAGAAAGTTCTTCTTCTTTTAGTTTAAATTTAAGTACCAACATCAAATCTTCTATTGAAGGTTGTTTTATTTTTAAAGTTAAACCCTTTTCAAATCTTGTTATAAAACGATCTTCAAATCCACCAAGTTCGTTTGGAGTTTTATCAGAATTAATAACTATTTGAATATTATTTTCAAATGCAACATTAATAATATTTAATAAAAATTGCAACGTTCTAGTTCTATCACCTAAATTTTGAATATCATCAAATAATAAATAATCAAAACTTTTAATTTCATTTAAAATTTTATTAACTTGAGTTTGACCTTCTTTAATTGCAAAAGTAACTTTTGAAGTAAAAATATCAGGATTAATATATAAAGCTTTTTTTCCCTTTTTTTTAATTTCATTACCAATAGCATGCAATAAGTGTGTTTTTCCTAAACCAGAAGAAGAATAGATAAAAAGAGGGGAAAAAATCCCTTGTTCTTCAATTATTGATTTAGATGCTTTTATTACATTTTTATTAAATGCAGCTTCAACATAATTATTAAAAGTATATTTATTTATAATATTTTCTTTAAAAATAACATTTGATTCACTCGTTTTTTTATTTGTTGAAGTTATATATTCGCCTTTAACAACAAATCTTACCCTAACTTCTCTTTCAAGAACTTCTCTAATAGCATTAACAAAATTTTGTTTATAATCTTCGTTTAATACTTCTAAAATTGAGTTATTTAATACCTCTATTATTATTTCATCATTAAAATCATCTATAACTTTAATGTCTTTAATGAATGAATTAAAGACCATTTGATCAGCAATAGATGTTTCTAAATATTTAATTAATGTATGTGTATTTGTAAAATTATTTATTTCACTTTTATTAGCAATCTTTTTATCGTCCATAATATTAATTTTACTATTATTTTAATGGGTATGTATGTGGAAAACTAATAATAATTTTGAAAAAATGATTTTATTTATAAGTTATCCACATAAAATTAACTTTATTTTAAAATATTTTTTTAGTTATCCACATAATTTAAAAAAAATAATATTGGAAAACTTTAGTTATCTACATTTTTCAAATAATTTTTAAGATATATCTGGAATTAATAATAATTTTTAAACAAAAACTTAAATGAATTATTTTTATTTATTAAACTATAAAATTAGCTAAAAATGTTATAATTTATTAGAAAAATATAAGTTTAATTATATTAAATATATAAGGAGGATAAATGTCAAAATATTCAGCTAATAATATACAAGTTTTAGAAGGTTTAGAGGCGGTGCGTAAAAGACCAGGTATGTATATTGGTTCAACAGGAATAAAAGGTCTTCATCATTTAGTTTGAGAGATTGTTGATAATTCTATAGATGAAGCTATGGCTGGTTTTGCAACTCATGTCTCTATAAAAATTACAAAAGATGGTTCAATTGATGTTCAAGATGATGGTCGTGGTATCCCTGTTGATAAACACCCTAAAACAGGTAAATCTACAGTAGAAACAGTATTAACTGTTCTTCATGCTGGAGGTAAATTTGATTCTGATACTTATAAAGTATCCGGTGGTTTACATGGTGTTGGTGCTTCTGTTGTTAATGCAATGTCTGATAAATTGGAAGTTTGAGTTCAAAGAGATGGTGAAACATATTACCAAAAATTTATAAATGGTGGAAAACCACAAGGAGAATTATCTGCTGTTGGTAAAACAGAAAAAACAGGTACAAGAATTGTTTTTCATCCAGATTCAACAGTTATGGAAGTAATTGAATTCCAATTTGACATTATTAATGATAGAGCAAGACAAATAGCTTATTTAAACAAAGGTCTTTCAATATCTGTAGAAGATGAAAGAACAGAAAACAAAAAAGAATATTTATTTGAAGGTGGAATTATTCAATATGTTGAAGAATTAAATAAAACAAAAGATATTCTTAATAAAGATGTAATTTATGCAGAAGATCAAGTGTTCGGTATTAATGTTGAAGTTGCGATGCAATATAATAGTGGTTATCAATCAAATATTGTTTCATATGCTAATAACATTTCAACTGTAGAACACGGAACTCATGAACAAGGTTTTTCTGATGCTTTAACTCGTATTTTTAATCAATATGCAGGTGAGAATAAATTATTTAAAAATGAAAAAGAAAAATTAACTCGTGATGACATTAAAGAAGGATTAACGGCCGTTATTTCAATTAAACATCCAGACCCAATTTTTGAAGGGCAAACAAAAGGTAAATTAGGAAATACAGACGCGCGTAAAGCAACTAACAAAGCATTCTCAATAGCTTTAGAAAAATTTTTAGCTGAAAATCCTAGTCAAGCTAAAATAATTGTTGAAAAATCATTATTAGCTCAACGTGCTCGTTTTGCAGCTGCCAACGCTAGAGAAGCTACGCGTAGAAAATCAGTTTTTGATATAGCATCATTACCAGGTAAATTATCTGATTGTTCTTCAAAGGATGCTTCAAAATCAGAAGTATATATTGTTGAGGGTGATTCAGCTGGTGGATCAGCTAAAATGGGTAGAGATAGAGAATATCAAGCTATATTACCTTTAAGAGGTAAAGTTATAAATGCCGAGAAAGCAAGAATTGATAAATTATTTTCCAATGAAGAAATTATGGCAACAATTACAGCCTTAGGAACGGGTGTTGGAGAAGAATTTAATATTAATAAATTAAGATATCATAAAATTGTAATCATGACTGATGCCGATGTCGATGGAGCCCACATTAGAACTTTATTATTAACATTCTTTTATAGATATTTAAAACCACTTATTTCATATGGATTTGTTTATATTGCTCAACCACCTTTATATAAAATAACCACTGGAAAATATTCTATATATTGTTATTCAGATGCAGAAAAAAATGATTATTTATCAACTTTAGATAAAGATCAAAAATTTACGATTCAACGTTATAAAGGTCTTGGAGAAATGGATGCAGAACAATTATGAGATACAACAATGGATCCAGAGCAAAGAAAGATGCTTCAAGTACAAATTGAAGATGCAGCAATTGCAGATTTAACATTTTCAACATTAATGGGTGATGATGTTGAACCTCGTAGAGATTTTATAAATGAAAATGCAAAATATGTCAAGAATATCGACTTGTAAAAAAGATAGAAAAATTAAAAAAGGAGAATAATATGAGTTTAAAAGCAAAAGTTTGATTAAATATGATTGTAGCAGCTATATCTGTAATAGGATTTATAATGCTACTTATTTGAGGTGTACATTTTGTGCAAGAAATACATAAAATAAATTCAATAAAAGTTGGTGGTACAGATGGGCTGACAGAAGCTCAAATAGATTTTATTACAAAAGGGGGACAGTTAGTAGGTTCATCAAAACATTGAGCTGGTTCAAATAAAACTATTGCAGATGCTATATTAGATTTTCAAGAATGAGCTTCTAAAAATGTAGATATCATTAAAGAACAATTTGATAAACACAAAAATTTACAACCAAAAGATATTAATGCAATTATAATGGTTGGTTCTGGTAAAGCGCAAGTATTCATAGGAGCTTTAGGAGCTTTATTCGTTTCACTTCAAAATGCAGGAGAAACATTATTTGGATTAGCACTTGCAATTATGATTATTACTTGATTAGTTGGTATAGGTACTTCAATTGCAGTTAAAGTTGCTATAAATAAAACAGGTATTGAAGGTAAATCAATTGGAATTATATTTGCAGTTTTTAAAATTACAGGAATACCATTTTTAGTGACATCTATTATGTCAATAATTCAATCAAGAAAAATAAAAAGATAATATTACAAATTAATTATATAGGAAGGAGAATTTTCAATGTTTAATAAAGAAGATGATGAAGATAAGAAATATGAAGTAGAAGAAGAAAAAATTTCTACTATATTTGATGACGAAGAAGAAGTGGAATCAAAAAAAGAAAATAAAGAACAAGAGGTTAAATCTCAGATTATTCTTGAAGCCACAAAATCTTTATCTCCTGTCAATATTTCTTATGAAATGAGAAGCTCCTTTTTAGAATATGCAATGTCAGTTATTGTATCTCGTGCATTACCAGATGCTCGTGATGGTTTAAAGCCTGTTCATAGACGTATTTTATTTGCTATGTCAGAACTTGGTCTTGAATCTTCAAAACCACATAAAAAATCAGCTCGTATTGTTGGTGAAGTTCTTGGTAAGTATCACCCACATGGAGATTCAGCTGCTTATGAAGCTATGGTTCGTATGGCACAAAATTTTTCAATGAGATACCCATTAGTTGATGGTCATGGTAACTTTGGTTCTGTTGATGGAGATTCAGCTGCTGCTATGCGTTATACAGAAGCTAGAATGTCAAAAATTTCTGGCTTACTTGTAGATAGTATTAAAAAAGAAACAGTTAATTTTGTTCCAAATTATGACGGTTCAGAAAATGAACCTGAAGTTTTACCTGCTAGATTTCCTAACTTATTAATTACAGGTGCAACAGGTATTGCAGTTGGTATGGCAACGAATATTCCTCCTCACAACTTAACAGAAGTTATAAATGGTATTATTGCATTAGCAAGAAACCCAAAAATAACAATTACAGAATTAAATGATTATATTACTGGACCAGATTTCCCTACTGGAGCTACAATTCTAGGGAATACTGGAATCAAAAAAGCATATGAAACTGGTAATGGTTCAATTACTATTCGTTCAATTACTTCAATTGAAGAAATGAAGAATGGCAAAAAAAGAATTATTGTTACTGAACTACCATTTATGGTTAATAAGGCTAAGTTAATTGAAAAAATTGCTTATCTTGTTAAAGATAAAGTTATTGAAGGTATTACAGATTTACGTGATGAATCTTCAAGAAAAGGAATTCGTGTTGTTATTGAATTAAAACGTGATGTAGTTCCTGAAGTTATTTTAAATAAACTATTTAAATTAACACCATTACAAACAAACTTTGGTGTTAATATGCTTGCATTAGTTGAAGGAGCCCCTAAGGTTTTAAATTTAAAAATAGCTTTAGAAACATATTTAAAACATCAAATTGAAGTAGTTAAAAGAAGAACAACATTTGATTTAAATAAAGCTCAATCTAGAGCTCACATTTTAGATGGTTTAAAAATAGCTTTAAATAATATTGATAGTGTTATTGATGTTATTAAAGCTTCAAAAACAGATAACGAAGCTCAAATAAAATTGCAAGAAAAATTTACTTTATCAGAATTACAATCAAAAGCTATAACTGATATGAGATTAGGCCGTTTAACTGGACTTGCACAAGAAAAAATGGAGCAAGAATTAAATGATTTAAATTCTAGAATTAATGAATTTAAAAATATACTTGATAATAAAGATGTTTTAATTGAATTGATTATTTCTGAATTAGAAGAAGTTAAAAACAAATTTGGTGATGATAGAAAAACAGAAATTCTTGATGGAGCTTTTGGTAACATTGAAGATGAAGATCTTATACCTCAAAAAGATATTGCTATTACAATGTCATCTCGTGGTTATGTAAAACGTATTCCACTAGAAGAATATAAAATTCAAAATCGTGGAGGTGTTGGAACTAAATCAATGACAACTTATGAAGATGATAATGTTGAAAGTATTTTAGCTACTCACACTCATACAGATCTATTAATCTTTACAACAAAAGGTAAAGTTTATAGAATTCGTGCTCATCAAATTCCTGCGCTTTCAAAACAAGCAAAAGGTATTCCTTTTATTAATATAATAGGAATTAAAAAAGGAGAAAAAGTTGTTTCTTTATTAACAGTAGAACATTATAGAGAAGGTTCTTACTTATTAACAGTAACAAAAAAAGGTGTTGTTAAGAAAACCGCAATTTCAGAATATGAAAGAATTAATAAAAACGGTAAAATTGCTTTAGGATTAAAACCAGAAGATTCTTTAGTTAAAGCTATGGTAGTAGATAATGAATCAGAAGTTATTATTGGTGCAAATCACGGTAAAGTTGTTAGATTCCCAATTTCAGAAATTAGAGCAATGGGACGTACAGCTTCGGGTGTTAAAGGTATTGATTTAAGTGATGCCGGAAAAGCTTATGTTGTTGGTGCATCAACTTCACTAGAAGGAAATAAAATTCTCTCTGTTGGAGCAGATGGTTTTGGTAAAATGACAGATATTAAAGAATATCGTAAAACAAAACGTGGAGCAAAAGGTGTTAAATCAATTAATGTATCTAAAGCAGGTAAATTAATTGCTGTAAGAGTTGTTGAAGGTAAAGAAGATATTATGGTAATTACAAAACAAGGTATTGCTATTAGAATGGATTTATCACAAGTAGCAACTTCATCAAGAGCAACTAAAGGCGTTAAAGTAATTAAACTTAATTCAGGAAACTCAATTAAATCATTAGCTTTAATTAGAACTCAAGAAATTGAAGAAAAAGTTGAAGAAGCAATTAAAAAAACTCAAGAAATTCCAATACATGATATAAAAGAGTTAGAGCAATCACATATAGATGCCACTCCTAATAAAGCTCAATCAATTTCTGAAACAATTATTGCTGAAGAAAAACAAGAATTAGATGATGAATAACCATTAAGGTTATTTTTTTATTTTTATTTTAAAAAAAGATATATAAAAACAAGGAGGAAAACATGAATATTATTTTAATATATTTTTCAATTAAATATAAAGGAGATTGAGATTTAATTTATAAAGCTTTGGAAGATAAAGAAAAAGTTAAGTTAGATGATTTAAGGACTTTAGAAAAGTCTTTAGAACAAAACAAGATGAACGCTATAACAATTTTGGATATGGAATATCCAAATCAACTGAAAAAGGCTTATAAGCCACCTTTTGTAATATTCTACGAAGGAAATAAAGATTTATTAAAACAAAAATTTACTTGTGCAACAGGTAATTATTTAAATAAAGATATAGAAAAATGAGTTAATGACTCTATTCCACATACAAAAGATAAGAAAGCAATTATTACACCTTTACAAAAAGGGGTAGATGAACTGATTTATAAAGAAAATAAATTACCTTCTTGTATAGTTTTAGCAAGTGGAATAGATGTTCTTGCGTGCTCTATTTTAAAAAATGAGATTAGAGAAAATACTTTAGTAATTTCTGAATATCCACCTGAAACAACAGTAAAAAAAGAAAGAACAAGAGGAAGAAACAGAATTATTGCAGCAATGGCTGAAGAATTAATTTTATTTTCATCAAATAAAAAGTCGAGTCTTATGAATTTAGTTACTCAATTTTTAAACCAAGGAAAAGAAATTTATTGTTTTCCAGAATATTCAGAAAATTCAGGTAACATAGAATTAATAAAACAAGGTGCTAATTTAATAACTAAAATAGAAGAAATCAATTAATTTTTTTACATTAATTTATTTCTTATATTTTTTTTCTTATATTTTTTTTGGTATATTGAATATATGAATAAAAAATTAGTTATAGTTGAATCCCCAAATAAAATAAAGTCAATAGAAAAATACTTAGGTTCAAATTATAATGTTATGGCATCAGTTGGTCATATTGTTAAATTACCTTCAACAGGAGAATATAGATTAGGTATTGATATAGAAAATTGAGAACCAAAATATAAAATTGATCCTACAAAAAAAGAAGTAATTAAAAAGTTAACCAAAGCTTCAGAAAAATCTTCTGAAGTTCTAATTGCAACCGACCCCGATAGAGAAGGTGAAGCTATAGCTGATAATTTAATTACATTTTTAAATATTAAAGATAAATTTAAACGTATACGTTTTAATGAGATTACAAAAGAAGCTGTTAATAAAGCTGTAGAAAACCCTGCAAAACTAGATCAAGATCTTGTGGATGCTCAAAAAACTAGGAGAATGTTAGATCGTATTATTGGATACAGATTATCTGGATTAATAGCAAAAAAACTATCTGATTACCCAATTAGACCAACAGCCGGAAGAGTTCAATCAATAGCTCTTAAATTAATAGTTGAACGTGAAGTTAAAATAGATGCTTTTATTCCAATTAAATATTTTAATTTAGAAGCTAAAATTTCAGAAGATGTAATTGCAAAATATTATAATCCAAATTCAGAACAAGATAATAAAGAATGAATCATGCCAGAAGAAAATGACTCTGTAATGAAAACACTTACAAATTCTTTAGAAGTTAAAAATATAAAAGTTTCAAAAAGAAAAGATGCAATGAAATCTCCATTTAAACAATCTGTTTTATATAAAGCATCAGAATCATCTTTAGGATTATCTTCAAAGCAAACTCAGTTTGCTGCACAAAAACTTTATGAAGGTTATGGAGAAGGTGGGCTTATTTCTTATCCTCGTACAGATTCAACAAGAATGTCTGACACTTTTGTTAAAAAATCAAAAATTTATTTAGAAAAAAAATATAGTAAAGAATATGTATCCGACAACATAAAGGGTGTTGCTGGTGCTCAAGACGCTCATGAAGCTATTAGGCCAACAGATATATCTTTAACACCGGAAAAAGCTAAGTCTCTATTTAAATTAAAAACATTAGAATTCAAAGTTTATAATTTAATTTATACAAGAACTATTCAATCACTAATGACACAACCTATAAGAGAAATTATAAGATATGAATTATTAGATGGAAATAATCAATTTAAAATGTCATCTTCAAAAGTTATATTTGATGGTTATTTAAAAGCCACTGGATATGACCCTTCAAAAGAACTTCCTAAATTTAAAAAAGGTGAAGTTATTAATGTTATTGACTATATAAATGAAGAAAAAGCAACAAAACCTCCAGCAAGATATAATGAGGGTTCTATAATTGAACAAATGGATAACATTGGTGTCGGTCGTCCTTCAACATTCTCAGCAACAGTTAATAAAATAAAAGAACGTGGTTATGTAGAAAAAGAAGGAAGAGCTCTTAAACCAACAGAGTTTGGTAAAATTGTTAATTTTAAATTAATAAATCACTTTCCAGAAGTTATAAACGAAACTTATACTGCTGAAGTAGAAAAAGAGTTAGACAAAATAGCTGATGGAAATCACAAACTTAAAGCAACAATGCAATCATTTTGAGATAAGTTCAATAAAACTATCGATAAAGCCGAACAAACAATGGAACATACAAAATTATTGGCTTTACCAGCATCTGAAGAACCTTGTCCTGAAGATGGTGGAATATTAATCTTTAAAAGATCTCGTAAAGGCCAAAAATTTATTGCTTGTAAAAATTTCCCTAAATGTAGATATACACAATCTATAGCTAAACCAAAATTTCAAAAAAAATAATAAATAAGCAAATGCTTATTTATTATTTTATAATAAAGATATGTTACATATATATTATGGATTTGGAAGAGGTAAAACATCTACTTTAAATGGTACTGCTTTAAGAGCAATATCATCAAAGAAAAAGGTAGAATACTTTCGTTTCTTAAAAGGAAGAGAAACAGGAGAAAATGAACAATTGGCGAAATTAGGTTTAGAAATTAAAAATTATCATTTCACAAATAAATTTACTAAAGATATGACCCCAGAAGAAAAAATAAAAACAAAAGAAATAATTTTAAAAGGATTAAAAGATATATCTGAGTCTTCAGCAGATATAATATTTTTAGATGAGTTTTTAGATTTAGTTGAAACAAAACATGCAACAACAGAACAATTATTAGATGCAATTAAAGATCATATAAAAACAAAAGATGTTTTAATATCTGGTCATTATTTTTTAAAAGAAATATTTGATAAAGCAGATTTAATAACACACTTAAAAGCAGAAAAACATTATTTTAATAAAGGTGTTCAAGCTAAAAAAGGTATCGAGTTTTAATAAACTATAATAAATTTTTATATAATTAATTTATTATGAGATTAAGACACAACCCTAAAGCACAAATTGAATTAGATAATTCAAAATATACAACTAAAAAATATCCCATAGAAGTCAATAAAGATGTAATTATTGAATTAGGAATGGGTAAAGGCGAAATGATTACTCAATTAGCTAAAAATAATCCAAATAAATTTTTTGTTGGAATTGAAAAATATGCCACCGTTGCTCATAAAGCAATGAAAAGAGCTGAAATATTAAATATAGATAATTTTTTAATTATTGATAAAGATATTAAAGATCTTTCAGAATTAATAAAAGGAAAAGTTATGTTTTTATGATTAACATTCTCAGATCCTTGACCTAAAATAAGGCATGAAAAAAGAAGATTAACTTATAAATCATTTTTAGATTTATATAAAAATATTTTAGATAAAGATGGTGTAATTAATTTAAAGACAGATAACGATAAATTTTTTGAATATTCTTTAGAATCAATGAAAGAATACGGGATGGAAATATTAGTATCAACTAACGATTTTCATAATTCTCCTTTTTCAAAACATAATGTTATGACTGGTTATGAAAAAAAGTGATCTGAAAAAGAAAAAAATATTAATTTTTTACAAGCAAAATTTTAATCTATAATTTTATTTATGATAGTTAAAAGTTTGGAAGATACAAAAAAATATGCAAACCAAATTATAAAAAAATTAGGTAATCATAAATTTATTTTATTGGATGGAGATTTAGGTTCTGGTAAAACAACATTAACAAAATTTATTGCTGAAGCTTTAGGTGAAAAAAAAGTAGTTGTATCTCCAACTTTCAACATAATGAAAATTTATGATAAATTCATTCATATTGATGCATATAAATTAAACGGGACATTAGAGGAATACGAAGATTATTTTGGAGATAAAATAGTAATTATAGAATGATGAAAAAATTTAAAAGAAAATTTCAACGAAAATTCTTTAAAAATAAAAATTTATAAAAAAAATAATGAAAGAATATTTGAAGAAGAATAATTACAGAAACAATAAAAATAATAAATTTGCAAAAACAATTATTTATTCAGGACAAAGATATGAAATACATTTAGATACAAATAGAGAGGGGTATTTTCAAGGCATAATAAAACAATTTAATAAATATATTTTAAATTTAAATGTCAAAATACTTATAAATAAATATGAAAATAATTATAGATACATCAAACAAACACCTTTTTATTTTACTAATTAAAAATGGTAAAAATATTTCTTATAAATTAATAAAAGATTTAGTAAAAAAAGCTGATGCTTTACCAAAAGTATTTTTAGAAGTTTTAGGAAAATACAAAACAAAAGATATAAAGGAATTTTATATTACAATTGGCCCAGGATCATTTACCGGTTCTAGAACAGCATTGGTATTTGTTAGGTCTATTTGTCAAATAACAAAAGCAAAAATATTTGTAACTTCTTCAATACAATTAATTGCTGGACCAAAAGGAGAAAAAGAAATTTTTATTGATGCTAGATCAAATATGTCTTATTATGGAATTGTATTAAATGGAAAATTAAAAAATCCTATAAAAATAATTCCCTTTAAACCATCTACTAATTATAATTATGATGAATTAATTAAAAGCCCTAATGAATATTTAGTTCTTTTTAATGAGGTTAAAAATATTTTGGAATTAAAACCTTTATATATAAAAAAACCTAATATCGGTTAATTTTTTATTATAAATATTTTAATTAAAGAGATTAGTATTCTCTTTTTTTATTTATAATTATTTTATGATAAAACAAAAAGGATATATTAACGGAGAATTTAAATCTTCTGATAATGTTAAGGTTTCAATTTCTCCTATTGATATGCAACCTATGGGTTCTGTATATAAAAGTAGCATACAAGATATTGAGTTGGCATTTTCTTCAGCGAGAAAGTCGCAACCAAACTGAAAAGCAAAAACAAGAGATCAAAGAATTAATTGTATTGAAAAGTTCTTAGAAGTTTTGAAAACAAGCGAATCATTTCTAATAAAATTATTAACTTCAGAAATAGGTAAAAGTATTAGTGAAGCAAAAGAAGAAATCTTATCTACTTATAGATATATAGAGGATACTATACATGAATATTATAATATTTATATAAAAAATATAGATTCTTCTGAAATACACAATAAAAATAAATCCGCTTTTATTGTTTTAGAACCTTTAGGAGTAATACTTTCATTTTCTCCTTTCCACTCACCTTTAAGAATAGGAGTGGCTCAAATTATTTCGATAATTATATCAGGGAATTGTATTGTTTATAAACCAGATGATAATGCTATTGTTATTGCTGCAGAAATCTTTAAATTATTACATTCTTCTGGTATTCCTTCTGGTGTTGTTAATTTAATAATTGGCGATTGAAAAGAATTATGAGAGATACTTATTAAAAATAAAGAAATAGATAAAATTATTTTTTCAGGAAAAAAAGAAATTGGAAATAAAATATTGAAATCAAATATTTTTCCAAGTTTAGATTTAGAAATAGGTGGGAATAATGCTGCGATTATATTTTCAGATATTAATATTCCAAAAGTGGCTATAGAAATTATTAAAGGAGCTTTTTCTTATTCTGGTCAAAGCAATATTGCAATAAAAAGACTTATCGTACATGAAGATATTAAAATAGAATTAATAAATGAAATTAAAAGACAATTATTGAGTGTTGGTATAGGTTCTCCACTGAATGATTCATTAGTAGGCCCTCTTATTAACAAGGAATCAGTTAATAAATTAAAGGATTTAATAGATGATGCAACCAAACAAGGAGCAGTCATAGAAATGGGTGGAGTATATGATGAAAACTTAATGTCGCCTACTATTTTATCAAATTGTACAATAGATATGGATATAGTTAAAGAAGACCAATATGGACCAGTCATACCTATTTTAAGTTTTAAAAAAATAGAGGAAGCCACAAAAATTGCGAATGATATTGATTTTGCTTTATCTGTTTCAATTTTCAGTTCAAATATAGATAAGGCTGCAAATATTGGGAAAGATATAAATACCGGTTCTATAAATGTAAACGGTATTCCATCTAGAGAAACTAATAATCTACCATTTCTAGGAACTAATAATTCTGGTGTAGGAATGCAAGGAATTTCATATGCAATAAATTCTTGTGTTAAAGCTAAACCTTATATAATGAATAAATTTAAAAAATAGCAAACTCGAGTTGTTATTTTTATTTATAATTAATTTATGAGAATACTTGGTATAGAAACATCACATGATGACACTTCACTGTCAATAATTGATAATGGTGTTGTTGAATCATTAATTACATATTCACAAATAAAAGAACATAAAAAATTTGGTGGAGTAGTTCCTGAAATCGCTTCAAGAGAGCACGCTATTAATGTAGGTGTTGTTTTAGAAGCTTTAAAATTAGAGTCAAAAATAGACAACATAGATCTTGTTGCTTACACTAAAGAACCTGGTTTAATTGGAGCTTTACATATGGGTTCATTATTAGCTCACGGAATTTCTTTTGCATTAGAAATACCAATAATGCCAATCAATCATTTAATTGGACATATATACTCTTGTGCTATTGAAAAAGAAATTACTTACCCTACACTTGCATTATTAGTATCAGGTGGACATTCACAAATTATGCTTATTAATAACCCTGAAGATATTACAATAGTTGGACAGACACAAGATGATGCTGTTGGGGAAGCTTATGATAAAGTTGCTAGAAAACTTGAATTAGATTATCCAGGTGGACCAAATATAGATAAGATTTGCAAAGGTCATAATCCTAAATTAAAATTTCCTGTTCCAATGAACAATGATTCTTTAGACTTATCTTTTTCTGGTTTAAAATCACATACAATAAATCACATACATAATCTAAAACAAAAAAATAAAGAAATAGATAAAAAAGAAATTTCTTCTGCTTTTCAAAATGCAGCTATAACTTTATTAATAAATAAAATGAAAATGGCAATTAAAAAATATAATCCAAATTCTATACTTTTATCTGGAGGAGTATCTGCTAATTCTAAATTAAGAAAAGAGTTTTTAAAAATTCATAGCAATCCAATAATACCAAACTTAAAGTATTCAACTGATAATGGAGCTATGATAGCAAAAGCGGCTGAAGTAATTTTAGAATATAAAAATAAGGGTTAACCCTTATTTTTAACTACATAAATAATTTTTTACTGATGATGCTGTTGGTTTTCAAATTAAACCTATAGCTATAATCATTTGAATTGAAATAGGAATTATAGTTCAAAGTGGAATAATACCATATAGAACTAATGGCAATACAACTATATTAATAATAGGTATAAATGAAAATACATAAACATTATTTACAATAACATCATTTAATTCTCTTCTAACTCCTAATACAATTGAAAGAATAATATAAAGAAATGCTGTTGATAATAATCAAGATGCAATTGAAATAGCTTTAATCTTTTTAGAATTAATGTATGATAAAATGAAATGCAAGAATATTTGAATAAATCAGTAGAATACAAATATTCCGAATAATTGTGTTAATAATTGTTTTGTTATATTAGCATTAATATATCCTTTACCTACAATTTTAACTAGAAATATTCCAATAGAATCTGCTCCACCAACAATAAACATAAACATAAATGAGCTCATTAATAATTTAAAAAATAATACAGTATTTTTATTGTAATTTATATACATTATTCTATTTCTATCAGCTGAGTTTTTATTTTTAATAATAGAGAAAATCCTTTGTGCTAAAGCATATAGTATTGATGTTGCAAAAATTTGACTTAGCATATTAAAAGATAATGAAGAAATTGTTGCAGCTTCTAAAGCAGGAATAGAAATATTTAAATTTTTTGGTAATAAGTTTGAGTTGTTTTTTAAAAAATCAATTATTTGTTTCAATACACCATCATCAATATGCGTTGAATTAGTAATATTCAAACTATCTTTAATTGTTTGAGGAATTTTGCTTACTATTTTAATAAGTTTTTGTTGTTGCAGTGTCTCTATATCTCTTACAGACAATTGAATAATAGGCCCAAGTAAAGCTACAACAATAATAATTAAAGCAACAAATATTTTACTTATATTAAATTGATTTTTAAATTCTGTTTTTGCAATTTTCAATGTTCTAAAAAAATTATTATTTTCTTTTTCTAATTTTACTTTATTCATTTTTATCTCCATATCCTAAAAATACCGATTCAGCAATACTTTTTTGACTAATTGTTGAGTATGTATAATTTTTATCTGCAATAAGTAAAGAAGTTAATTTTTTATATGATGATATATCTTTAATTTCAATTAAGTGTTCATCATTAATTTTATTAATTGATGTAACATATTTTTCTTGTTGAATTTTTTTAATAGAAACTTCTGAATTTACAGCAACCATAATAGATTCTTTATTAATTTTTCTCATATCAATAATTTTTCCATCCTTAATAACATAAAAATCATTACACATTTGTTGCACAACTTCCATTCTATGAGATGTTACAATTATAGTTACATTTTTAAGCTTTAAATATAATTTTGCAATTGTATCTACCATTAATGGATCTAAACCATCAAATGGTTCATCAAGAATTAAGTATTTTGTATTTGGATTTAATAATGAAATAATAACTTTTATTTTTTGTTGGTTACCTTTAGATAAAGTTTTAATTGGTTTATCTAAATTTTCAATAAAATCCATTTTTTTAGCTAATTTTTCTATAGTTTTTTGGGCTTTTTCTTTAGGAACAAAATATAAATCAGAAATCATCAATAAATAATTTCTCGAAGTGGTGGTATTTTTAGAATCCATACCTGCACCTAAAAATGTAAAAAATCTTAAATCTTTTTTTGTTATAGGTTTATTATTTAATAAAATTTCACCTTCATGCTTTTCAATAAAATTTAAAATTATATTATATAAAGTAGTTTTTCCAGAGCCATTAAAACCAATCAAACCAGTAATTTGATTTTTTTTAAACTCTAAATTAACTTTATCTAAAGCAACCTTTTTATTCTCGAAAACTTTTGTTACATTTTTAATAATTAAAGACATAAACCCCCTTATTACTTAATAAAATTATATCAATTAAAAAATAATAAACAAACTTTTTAACTTTTATTTACCCTCTAGCCATTCTTCTCAGTAAAATCTAGCATTATAATTTTTGCTTTCATATTCATTAGCTTTTTTAGAATTATAGTCTATATTTCAAAAATATACTGGAACATGTTTTGTGTTAAATGTATTTACATTTGTATGAGAATTCATATTTTTTTCAAATCCGTGATCACTTGTAATATAAACTAATGTATTTTTTGCTAGTGTTGGATTTGTTTTTAATCTGTCTATAATATATTTTAGTCTTTCTCCTATAAATTCTATAGACCTTAAGTATTCTTTTGATCAACCATTAAAATTATGTCCTGCATGATCTGGATTTGCAATATACATCATTTCAAATGTTGGTTGATTTTTTAAGAAATAATCCATTCCTTTTATGGTTGTTTTTTCATCTAACTTTTCAAACTCATTCATCATAACACTTTTGCTAATATTCTCATTAAATGGATAATAATCAATATATGTATCTGGAGCAGCAAATACATCTCCATCTACATTATAACCAGACTCAAAAATAGCAGTTGTTTTTTTGCTTCTTGATATTGTATTAAATATAGATGTATCAATAAGTCTGTTCTTAATTAAACTTAATTCAATTTCATTTAAATCTTTTCCTGATGATATCGACATAAAACTTCTAATTGTATATGTTCAACGGCTTCTTTCTCCATTAACATTATATATAGAATGTTTTTCTAAATCTTTGTAGTTATTATTTTTTGATTGTAATACAGCTGGACCAGATAATCCATCTACACCAATAAATAAAATATGCTTATTATTATTTATATTTAATTTTCTCAATGGTCTTTCACTTAATAATTTCTTTACATATTCATTAAAAATAAAAATGTTGTCACTAATTTTATAAACGCCTAAAACAAAAATACCAAATAAAGATGCCATAATTAATAAAATCGCTGTTATTAATAAAATTTTTTTCTTTTTCATTATTCAAAATATTTTAACACAAAATAATTATTTTAATAATAAAAGAAAAAACAACCTATTAGGTTGTTTTTAATATATGGCGGGCAAAGAGGGATTCGAACCCCCGCGGGCGGTAAAGCCCCTGCTGGTTTTCAAGACCAGTCCCTTCAGCCAGACTTGGGTATTTGCCCATTTATACAAAGTGCCTTTTTATTATAATATAAATTAAAGTATTTTTAGTATAAATTATTATTATTTTTCCCAAGGAGATTTTCCACCATGAGTAACTTGATAAACTCTAGGAGTAACATCATCTTCGAAATTTTCTTGTCATTTTAATAAAACCATTGGATTATTCAATAATGTTCTACCTACTGCAGCAATATCAACTCTTGAAACTACTTCATTTAAATCATCGTTAGTTTTAATTAAACCAACTCCAATTATTGGAGTTCCAGGAAATTCTTTCTTAATGGCTTCAGCATATGGTATTTGATAAAGAGGAACCGCCTTAATGTTAATCCCTTCTTGTAATACACCACCACTTGAAACATGGATATATTCCAAATATTTTTCAATCGGTTTTAAACCTTTAACAAAATCTTCTATTTTAGAGTTGGGTTTTTCTACAGCCCATTCAATTGCAGAAATTCTAATTCCTAAAGGTATCTTAACCCCTTTGTTTTTAATTGCTTCAAAAACCTCTTTAATGATTAAAAACCTATCTTTTCCATATTCATCTTTTCTTACATTTACAGCAGGAGATATAAAAGAACTTAATAGATATCCGTGTGCGGCATGGATTTCAATTCCGTCATATCCTACTTCTTCTGCTCTTTTGGCAGCATTTGCAAAATCGTTAATAATTTCCTTTATATGTTCCTTTGTCATTTCTTCAGCTTTTTCATATTTATCAGATAATTTAATTTCTGAAGATGATCAAGATTGCCCTTTAACTTCATTTCTTGGACCTGCATGAGAAAGTTGTATAAAAATCTTTGAACCAGCTTTATGAACTCCTTCTACAATGGGGATATACATTTTAGCTAATTCATTATTGTAAATAGCCAATGATTTATCATCAATTCTTCCGCCTAATTTAGATACACCTGTAGATTCTTGGATAATTAATCCAACATTACCTCATGCTCTTGATAAGTAGTGTTGAACATGAAAAGAATTTGGTTCTCCGTTAACAGAAACATATGTACACATTGGAGCCATTGCCACTTTGTTCTTTAATTCAATACTTTTTAGTTTTGTTTTTTCATTTCATTTATTCATACTATTTCCTCTATTCAAAATTAATTATAACATATAACCAATTAGTTATATAAAAAAGAACATAAAAAAACATCCTTTAAAAGGGATGATATGGTGGACCCAACAGGACTCGAACCTGTGACCAACCGGTTATGAGCCGGTTGCTCTAACCAACTGAGCTATAGGTCCCCGTTGAATATATTTCCATTTGGTGTCACAAGAGAGATTCGAACTCTCGACCTTTCGGGTATGAACCGAATGCTCTAACCAACTGAGCTACCGTGACTTTGGTGGAGAGGATGGGAATCGAACCCACTACCTCCTGCGTGCAAGGCAGGCGCTCTAGCCAAGTGAGCTACCCCCCCAAATGGTGAAGAAGAAAGGATTTGAACCTTCGACCACTACGTCCCAAACGTAGCGCTCTACCAAGCTGAGCTACTTCTCCATTCATCACATTATATAACATTATGCTTTTTAATTATAATAAAAAAAAGTAAAATTGTTTAAGAAATTTAAGTTTATTTTTTAACTGAAAAGCACAATTTATAAAACTTTATTTTTAAAGGTTATATAAATTATTAAATTATTATTTCATCTATTGATAGTTGTCTTATTTTAACACCACATTCTTTTAATATTTTTTCAGATATATCAAATATCAGCTCTCCTTTATATTTATGATTTTCATAAACAACTTCTTTAACTTCTGATTGCGCAATTAATTTAGCACATTCATTGCAAGGGAATAAAGAAACATATATAACCGAACCTTTTATTTTTTTAATTGAATTCATTATTGCATTAGCTTCAGCATGTATTACATATTTATATTTATTATCTTCCCCTTCTTTGTTTCATTTAAAAGAATCATTTCCTTGAGGCATTCCATTGTAACCCAAACCAATAATTCTATTTTCTTTATTTACAATGCAAGCTCCAACTTTAGTATTTGGATCTTTTGATCTTTTTGCTGACAATTTTGCCATAGCCATAAAATATTCATCTCAATTTAATATTTTTTTCATACTCTTATTATATATAATAAACTTATGAAATTAATTATTGGTTTAGGAAATCCAGGTAAAGAATACAACAATACAAGACATAATATTGGTTTTAATATTGTTGATTTTTTTGCTGAAAGTATTAACCAAGAATTTAATAAAAATAAATTTCAGTCTTTATATTTTAAAAAAGATAATTATATTGTAATGAAACCTCAAACTTTTATGAATCTTTCTGGAAATGCAGTCCAATCTTTAGTTAAATTTTATAAAATTAATATATATGATATTTTTGTTATATATGATGATATGTCTTTATCAACAGCTCAAATCATGTGTAAACCAAAAGGTTTTTCCGGTGGTCAAAATGGAATGAAAGATATTATAAATAAATTAGGGACTAATGAAATACCAAGAATGAAAATAGGTATAGGAAGAGGTAAAGAATCATCTCAGCATGTTTTAGGTAAATTCACTAAAGATGAAATGATTTTAATTAATGAAGCAAAAGTAAAAGCTATTGAAGCAATTAAAGAATTTATTAATAAAGATATAAATTCAACAATGAATAAATTCAATTAAGGAGATTATATGAAAATATTAGGTGTTTCTGGAGGTCCGGATTCAATGTTGCTATTATCAAAAAATCAACACAAAAAAATAATAGTAGCACACGTTAATTACAATGTACGAAAAACATCTAAAGAAGATGAAAAATTAGTAGAAAAATTTTGCAAAGAACGCGATATACCTTTTTTTCTTTTAAATCTAAAAGAAAAACCAGATGAAAATTTTCAAGCATGAGCTAGAAAAAAACGTTTTGATTTTTTTAAAAATCTTTATGACAAATATCAATGCAAATCTTTATTATTAGGTCACCACAAAGATGATTTTTTAGAAACTGCAATAATGCAAATCAATGATAATAGAAAACCAAAACAATTCGGAATTAAAAGAGTTTCAATTGTAAATGGAATGAAAATAATGAGACCATTTATTAAAAAATATTGAAAACAAGACATATTAAACATATGTGAAAGACTAAATATTCCTTATGTTATTGATGTTTCTAATTCAGAAACTATTTATACAAGAAATCAAGTTAGAAAAGAAATTGAAAAATTAACTCCAAAAGAAAAAAAAGATCAATTTTCATGATTTCAATTATCAAATAGAATTTTAGATAAAAAAAATAAAAAAGTTAATATTTACTATAAAAAATGATGTAAAAGTAATTTTTCTTTATTTACTTTTGGATATATGAAATTTAAGAATGAATTAGTGTTTAATTTTTTACATGACAATAATAAAGATATAAAAGTAAGTTCTAATAAAATTAAATCAATCATTCAATGAATTGAAGCTGATAACTCTAAAAGAGAGTATAAAATAAAAGACAAAGTATTTATAAAAAAAGAAAATAAAGTGATTAAAATAATTACTAAAAAATAAATGTTATAATAATTATAATTTAAAGATTGAAAGTGAGATTAAAAGATGAATCAAAACAAAAAAAAGTTTAATTGAATATCTCTTATTATTTGAATAATTTTGTTGGCGGGTGCAGCTACATTAATTTGATATATTTGATTTAAAAAAGAAGAAGTCCATAGATGAACTGATTTAGTTGATTTAGCTAAAGCTAAACCTGGCACTATAAAAGAAATAATTTCTGATCCTATGTACTTAAAAGTGCATGTATTTACACATAATAGTGATTATTGAGTTTCTGCTCCAACAACAGGAGCTTTAGATAAGTTTCTTCAAGGTTTAATAGATAATGGTAATTCACTTATAAAAGTATCAGCTAAAACATACTCACCTCCAAATCAATGGCTTCAATTACTTTTTAGATTATTACCAGTTATAATAATTATTTTTGTTATGGTATATTTTGCCAGAAAATCAGCCGGCGGATCTGGTGGTGGTTCTCCTTTTTCAGTTGGTAATAATAAAGCACTTAAAATGACTTCTGATAAGCGTTTTTCAGATATTGCTGGAAATGAAGAAGTTAAAGAAGAGGTAATGGAATTAATAGATTATCTTAAAAAACCAGAAAAATATAAAGCAGCAGGAGCTAAAATACCTAAAGGAATTTTATTAGGTGGGCCTCCAGGAACTGGTAAAACATTAATTGCTAAAGCAACAGCAGGAGAAGCAGGGGTTCCGTTTTACTTTATATCTGCATCAAACTTTGTTGAAATGTTTGTTGGAGTTGGTGCTAAACGTGTTCGTGAAATGTTTAAAGAAGCACGTAGAAACTCTCCATGTATTATATTTATTGATGAATTAGATGCCGTTGGTAGATCTCGTGGTACTGGTATGGGTGGTGGAAATGATGAACGTGAACAAACACTTAACCAATTACTAGTTGAAATGGATGGTATGGCTGATAATACAGGATTATTAGTTATTGCAGCAACCAACCGTCCAGATGTACTAGACCCAGCTTTACAAAGACCAGGTCGTTTTGATAGAACAATTACAGTAAATAATCCAGATATTAAAGAACGTGAAGCTATACTTAAAGTACACGCAAAAGGTAAGCGTATTTCTAAAGATATTAATTTTGAACAAATAGCAAAACGTACACCAGGTTATTCAGGTGCACAATTAGAAAACGTTATTAATGAAGCATCATTATTATCTGTTCGTGAAGATACAGGAATTATTACAGCAGAACAAATTGATGAAGCTATTGATAGAGTTATGGCTGGACCAGCTAAAAAATCAAGAGTTATTTCTAAAGAAGAACTTAAGATGGTGGCTGAACATGAAGCTGGACATGCAGTTATAGGAATTAAAGTTCCAGGTGGACAAAAAGTTCAAAAAATTACCATTATTCCTCGTGGACAAGCCGGAGGTTATAATTTAATGACTCCAGAAAAAGAAACTTACAATTCTAAAAAATCAGAATTATATGCAATGATTATGTCATTTATGGGTGGTCGTGCAGCAGAACAAATTATTTATGGTAAAGGAGAAGTATCTACTGGTGCTTCAAACGATATAGAAAAAGCAACTAGAATAGCAAGAGCTATGGTTACTCAATTCGGTATGTCAGAAGAACTTGGACCAATTCAATATGAATCTCCTCAAGGAGGTCCATTCCTTGGAAGAGATTATATGAAAAATAAAGAATTTTCAGATCAAGTTGGATTTGAAATTGATAAAGCGGTTCGTTCAATTATGCTAAGCGCTGAAAAAGAAGCGATCGATGTTATTAAGAAAAATATGGATTTACACAAAGCAATTGTTAAAGCTTTATTAGAAAAAGAAACAATTGTTGCTGAAGAAATAGAACATATCGCTAAACATGGTAAATTACCAGATAAAAAAATAATTAAAAAACAAGGTGCAAAAAAACCAGATCTTAAAAGTTTAATTAAAGAGGTTAAAGAAAAAAAATCTCCAGATGATAATAAAACAAAAGATAAAACAGAATCACCTACAAAAGATAAAACAGAATCATCTACAAAAACTAAAACAAAAGATGATACAACAACTAAATAACAAATAAAAAAAAGCAAAATTAATTTATTGCTTTTTTATTTATTATATTTCCGTCTTTTATATTAAATTTAACTTTATCTATCATACGAATAACATCAAATATATTATTTTCATTCATAATTATGAAGTTAGCTGGATTTCCTTCTTTTATTTCATAATCTTTTAATCTCATAATTTTTGCAGAATTTTTAGTTATTAAATTTATTGATTCTTGTATTTGAATATGACCCGTTAAATGATTTAAGTGTAAACCCATAAATAAAACTTGAAGCATATTACCGTCTCCCAAAGGATATCATGGATCTTTTACATCATCATGTCCATAAGCGATATTTAATTCTTTATGCTCTAGTATTTCTTTTACTCTTGTTATCCCTCTTCCTGGATCTTTTTTATCAAATCTACCACCTAAATGAACATTCACTAAAGGATTGGCTATAAAATTCATTTTCGCTTTTTCTAAAGTCCCTCACAACTTTCTTACATATGCATTATTATATCTTGCAAAAGCTGTAGTGTGAGAAGCTGTTACTTTACCTTGCATTTTTAAATCATAAGTTTTAGCAGCTAAGTATTCTAAAAATTTAGAATTAGGATCATCAATTTCATCACAATGCATATCAACTAATAAATTATTCTTTTTTGCTATATTTAAAAGATAATCTATTGATTCTAAACCATGCTTAGTTGAAAGTTCATAATGAGGTATTCCTCCTATTACATCTAAACCATATTCAATACCCTTTTCCAAGTTATTTTTAAATTCTGGTTTCGATAATATACCATCTTGCGGGAAACCAACTAATTGAATATTTAGTTTATTAGATCATTTTTGCTTTTGTTTTACTGCTCATTTTACTATTTCTACATCATTACCAGTTATATCAATATGAGCTCTTATATTTTGAGTTCCATTAATTATATATCTTTCAAATAACTTATCTGTTCTTTTAATGAAGTCATCTTCTGTTAAATTAACTTTCCTTTGTCTTCAAATTTCTATGCCTTCAAATAATGAACCAGTTTCATTAAATTTAGGTTCTCCAGAAGTAAATGTAGAATCAATATGTATGTGAGGATCATTAAAAGGGCTTAATAGAAGACCTTTATTACAATCAATTATTTCTGCTTCTTGAATATTAATATTAGCCTCTATTTTTTTAATTAAACCTTCTTCTACAAGAATATCTACAACTTGATTATTGAATGTTATTTGTTTGTATAACTTTTTCATTTTTACCTACCCCCTTTCTAATTATTATAATCAATGATAAATAACATATTAATGCAATTCCAAATGATGCAAATGGAGAATATGGAGATACTTGACTAATAAACGTAATAAGTGTTGAAAACAATAATATAATTAATGCCGATATTTGCACAATGTTTTTTTGCTTAGAACTTATTTTATTTTCATCTAATAAGAAATAATTTAACATCACAATTGCACCAATACCAGGAACAAATTTATTCATATAATTTAAGAATCAAAGAAAGTTATCAAACAATCATAAAGATGCACCTGCTCCAATTATTGAAAATATAACAACACCTAATTTTTTAGGTAATTTAAACCAATGATTAAATGCCAATGAAATCGAAAACATCCCTGAATCATTTGTTGTTCAAACATTTAATATTAATATTATATATCCAACTATAACCATTCCTGCGCCACCATTCTTAGTTATTGTTATGAAATCAAAAATTGTTTCCTTTGTATAAATTTGAGAAACAAATCCAAATGTAATCATTAATCCATTTCCTACAAAGAATGCTAAAGCAGTTGTTTTCCATGCTATTTTATGATCTTTCGCTTCTTTTGCAAAGTTAGGAACAAATGTGGCTCCTGAAATAAATGTTCCTATAACTACAGCTGTAGCTTGAAAAATATTTTTTATATTTTTGTGACTATTTTCTTCATTGAATGCACCACCATGAACATTATTTCCCATACTTATAAAACCTAACAATATAACTAATGGAACAGCAATTGTAGAAATTATAGTAAGTGATTTAATTCCAAAAAATGCTGTAGAAACAATACACAGAGTACTTAAAAATACAATAATTCACGGAGAAATATTTAATGCTCCAGCTATTGGTTTAGCAATCATTGCTACACCTACACCAAATCATCCAACTTGAGTTATAACCATAACCATAGATGGCACAACGGCACCTTTTTCTCCAAAAGATTTTTTCAAAGTTTCATCTAAGTTTTTATTTTGTTTTTTTGATATTCAAGCTAATATAGAACCATAAGCAGCAAGAATAAAGTTACCAATAATAATAGCTAAAATTCCTTGTCATACTTTAATATCTTTACCAATTTGAGCCCCTGACATTACAGAAGCAGAGAATATAGTGAAACCAAACATAAGCGCAAGCATGGTTCAAAAACCTTTATAGTTAATTTTCATATAACTCCTTTTTATTTAAAAACACTCAAAAAATATAAAAAAATATATAACCATAAAAGGTTATATATTTAAATTAAGATATAAAACAAACAAATACTTTTTCTTTAAAAAAATTATTCAGTTATTTATTATATTTTTTTTCATATTCAATTAAAATGATAACAAATATTTTTTATAATTCAATATTATATTTTTTTAACATATCTTTATACTTAAAAATACATTATAATCAACAACAATTCCTTTTGTTATAAAAATCTAATCTAATATTTATTTTTTAAATAAACTATAATTTAAATGTTACATAAAATGTAAATAAGGAGAAAAATGACATTAAAGAAAAAAAGGACTTTAGGAATGTTTTTTGCAGCAACAACTGTCGCAATAGTTCCTATTGCAACAGTTGTTGCTTGTGGAACATCAAGTAAAGCTGATCACTTTATAAATCAAGGATCATATCAAAATGCTGGAAGAATATTAAAAGCAGAACAAGTAGATTTAGTTCCTATTTATTCAGATGCTCGTAAAGATTTTGACAAGGATATTCAAAAATGAGCTCTTGAAAAAGATAAAAAAGGAACTGGATTTAAAAATACAGAAATTATAGCAGTATCTGAAGCTATTCAAAATGATGGAATAGTATCTAAGCCAGGATATAGCAAAGAAGTTAATAATCAATTAGCTAAAATTTTTACAGAGTTAGTTAATATCAAAGAGGATTCATTTATGGTTGATAAAAAAAATGCTATTACCTCAACATACGGACATACAGGTTATAGAAATACAATGGATGGTCAAACATCAAGTGCTTCAACAGAACCAACAGCAGATGGTAAACCAATTAAAGAATCTAAATTCAAAGAACATAATTCTAAGTTTGGTAAAGAAAAACCCCACGGTATAATTACAATAGAATTTGTGGCTTCAAGAGACCCACAAAGACTAAAAAGAGCAGCTGAAAAAATTGTACCTAAGTTACAAGCAAGTTTAAAAAAACAATGAAAAGAAGTTACAAAAGTTGTCTTTAATGTTGCTAATGATTATTCAGTAGCATCAGAAAGAGTTGCAAGTGGAACATCTGATATAGGTTTCTTACCTTTCGATACATTCTCTAATATAGTAAAAAAAGGTAAAAAAGATATTCACATGTTTGCTCAAGCATCAAGAGATGCAATAAATTGAGATGTACCAGTATCCGCTGGACAAGCTGAAACTGATTTACAAAAAGTATTAAAAAAAGCTAATGATACACAATATTTCTTTAATAAAAAAGGTGAACTTGAAATGAATTCAAAAACAGAAAAAACAACATTTTATAGATCAATTTTATTAGCTAAAAAAGGTAAAAAAATAAATGGTGTCTTATTAAAAGATTTATTCGAAAATCCTACAAAAGAAAAATGAGATAAAGTAAAAGACTTAATAAGAATTGGTCACGGATCAGAAACTTCTGGAGGTTCATATATGGAACCACAAGAAATATTTAGAAATAAATTTAATAAATTCGGATTTGAATCATTTAAAAAAGAATTTGGATTATAATATTTAAGATAGTTATATAATATAAATAAATTATTAAAATAAGATTTTTAAATCTTATTTTATATTATTTAAAACAGGAGAAAATGCTTTATTGCAATTATAAAAAAATGAAAAATACAAATAAAGATAAAATAAAAAAATGAAAAATTAATTTAAATAATAAGCTTTCTGTTAAATTAAATAATATAAAACAAAATTTTAAAGATAAGTTTATTTTAATACAAAAAAATGAGCCAATAAAACAAAACAAAAAGTATAGTCATACAATTAAATTTAAAAACGTTAATAAAGTGTGACCAAATAAAACCGTTGCTCTTTCAGATATAAATTTAGAAATTAACCCAGGTGAATTTGCCGCTGTTATTGGATTATCTGGAGCTGGTAAAACTACATTAATAAAATCAATTAATGGATTAAATATAATAACATCAGGATCTTTATTCGTTGATGGTATTGATATATCAAAGAATCCATCTAAGAAAAAATTAAAAAAAGTTAGAAAAAATGTTGGTATTGTTTTTCAAAGATATAACTTAGTAGGAAAAACTTCTGTTCTTCAAAATGTTTTAAATGCCATTGTTTCTCAATTGCCTGTTTGAAGGCAAGTTTTTGGTATCTTTACTAAAGAAGAAAAAGAAAGAGCTTTAAAAGCACTTGCACAAACTAATATGTTAAAAAAAGCCTATGTTCGGGCAGAAGAATTATCTGGAGGTCAGATGCAAAGGGTTGCTCTTTCAAGAACAATCGTTCAAAACCCACATATAATTTTAGCTGATGAACCTGTTGGTGCTTTAGATCCAATAATGGCCAAATCAATTATGGATAATTTTCAAGATATAAATAAAAAACAAAAAATAACAATTATTGCTAATTTACATCATGTAGATTTAGCATTAAAGTATGCAACAAGAATTATCGGTGTTAAAGAAGGAAAAATAATATATGACGGTAAAAGTGAAGAAATGGATTATAAAACTTTAAAAACAATTTATGGTGATAATTTAGAAGAAGAAGCTGTTGAAGCTGCTTTAACAATAATTAAATCTAGAAAGCGTAGTAAAAAAAATGCTTAAAAATTTAGCCACAAAAATAAAGTGATTTTCTAAAAAAATAAATTTTAGGTATGCCTTTAAAAAGCAGGAAGTCCATAAAAAATTTCCTTGAACTTCTTTAGGTATTTCTATTACTATTTTAATTATCGCTTTTATTTCTATTTCAAAAATAAATGGAGATACTGCAGTTATTCATTCATTTTTTGATAATTTTAAAAAGTTATTTCATTTTGCCGATTATCATGATGGTGAATATGATGTTTATACAATATCAGATACTTTTAGCAAGTCAATAAGATTTATTTTAAAAACTATAGGAATAGCTTTTATTGGAACAATAATTGGTTCTGTATGTTCTCTTCCATTGGCTTTTTTAGCTTCTAAAAATACTATAAAATATAAGGCGATATATATTCCTGTTAGAATTGCTTTATCTTTATTAAGAGCATTTCCTCCAATACTAATAGCTTATTTATTTAAGTTTGAATTTTTACCTGATACAAATGGTATATTAACAATTTCAATTTTTGTTGCATCAATAATGTCTAAATGAATGTATGAAGAATTTGATTCTATTGATTTAAATGCTCAAATAATGCTTGAATCTTTCGGTGCTAATAAATGAATTGCATTTAAAAATGGTATATTACCACAAGTTAAACAGAAGTATATTTCATTATGTTTATATTCATTTGAGATGACTGTTCGTTTTGCTTCTATTTTAGGTGTTGTTGGACTAACTGGTATAGGAGTTTTAATTGATAGGTATAAATCAATACCTGATGCTTGAGGACACCTATTTATAGTTATTCTTGTAATTGTAGTTTTTGTTATATTTGTAGAATTATTATCATGATTAATTAAAAAGTATATCCTTGATTTTAAAGTTAAAGATTATTCCGAAAATTTTAAAAGCAATAATTTTAAGAGTGAAAAAGAAGCAATTGATTGAACACTTAAAAATCCAAGGAGAATTTGAATACCAAATTTTATATTAACTATAATAATCATTTCATTAACAATATATTTCTTTATCAATTTAAACTTAGGATTCCAAAGAAATACTAATCAATTCCCTATTTTATTAAAAGCTATATTTAAACCAGATTGAAAATATATAACAACCTGATCAAATGAGAATGCCATTAAATTAGCTTTTGAAGCTCTTGGTATGGTTATTTGTTCAATTCTTATTGGAACAATACTTGCAATTCCAATAGGTTTAATTGCTTCAAAAAATATAGTTCCACTTTATGTTTCTTCGGTATTTAGATTTATTTTAATTTTAATTAGATCTGTTCCTGCATATTTATATGCCATAATATTCTTTTTAGGTGCTCCTATAGAAAGTAAAAACTTTGTTGGTGCTCTAGCTCTGGGTATTCATGCAATAGGAATGATGGGAAAATTAATTGCTGAATCTGCAGATAATATAGATAAAGAAACATTGGTTGCTGGAGAGGCTTTTGGTATGGGTATATTTTCAAAAATGAAATATATTATTTGAAAAGAGGTTAAACCACAAGTATTTTCAACTGCAATATATAGATTAGAAGTTAACTTTAAACAAACAGTTATGTTGGGAGCATTGGGGATAAGTTCATTTGGTTATGAAATGTTAAATGCAACAAGCTCTATAAATAGTTTCGGAAAAGCATCATCATTTATAATTGTAACAATTGCAGTAGTTCTTTTCTTAGAACAAATTTCTAATATAACAAGACTTAAAATTAATCGTGGTTATATATTTAGAAAGCCTAGGCATAAATATAATGACGAATATTATCAAAATATTAATTTAAATAAAATTTAAGTATTTATAATCAATCCTTAGATTGATTTTTTTATTATAATTATATTATGACTACTTATAAAAAAATGTGAAATGAATTAATAAAGCACGATAAGTTAACCTTATTAACTCATATAGATCCAGATGGAGACACAATGGGGTCAACACATGCCCTAAAACACCTATTATTAGAATCAAAACCAACAATGAAAATAAAAGTTACAGGAGAAAGAGTTCCTAAGAATCTTATTTCAGTTAATAATCATGAAGAAGTTAGTGATGAATATTTTTATTCTTCACAACTAGTTGTAGTTGATACTGGAACAGAAGCAAGAATAGCAGATAAAAGAGCAAAAGCAATCGATTGTTTAAATATAGATCACCATCACGATGAAGATGAATTTAAATTAAGAATAGGTGGAGATCATTGGCCAGCTACTGGGCAAGTTCTTTATGAAATGGCTAAAGAATTAAACCTAAAAATAAATAAAGAGGCTGCTAGAGGTATGTATTATGCAATATGAACAGATACAGAAGGTCTAACTCAAAGAAACATTTCACAAGCTACTATTGATGCAATTAAAGAGTTGGGTAAAGATGGAATTGCTGAAGAATGCAAAAAATCTTTAGAACTACCAGATGATATTAAAGATTTAATTAATAGTTTAAAAAGTAAATGAGTTGTTCATGGAGATTTAACTTATATTATTGAAGATAAGAAAGTTATTCCATTAGATTATTTTAGACCAATAATTGCGGAATTATCTAACGCTACAAAAACAGAAGTCTTTTGTTCAATAATGCTAGATGAAAAAAATGATTTGAGAGGTTCATTTAGATCAAAAGGTAATATAGATGTTTCAATATTAGCAAGTAATTTTGGTGGAGGAGGACATTTCTCCTCTTCCGGATTTACATGTGACAACTTAGAAATAGCTAAAAAAAATATTGAAATATTAAAAGAAAAATTTTAAACGTAGACAAATAAATTCTTTACTTTTTAAGTTAACTATATTAATCCTAATGTGAATAAGAACTGAAATATTACAAAGAAAAAGACTGAGTTTTCACTCAATCTTTTTTATAATAACTTTTAACTATTTCTTAGTTGTAGTTACTTTTTTAACCGGAGCTTTTTTAGCTATTGGTTTCTTAGCTGCAGCTTCTTTTTTAACAGGAGTTGTTGGAGCAACTGATGTTTTAGGAAGTTTCTTTATAGCATTATGAATTTGTTCAGCCTGCGGTCCAAAAATAGCTTGAACATGTTTTGCTGATGTTCTCATAATTCCAACAGCACCAACAGCTTTCAATGCTGACTCATCTACTTTTGAGGCATCTTTAACATCAAATCTTAGACGTGTAGCACAGTTAGCTGTACCAGTAATATTATCTCAACCACCATAAGCGGCTACGATTCCTTCAGCAATAGGATCTGATTTTGTATTATTTTTTCCTTTGTTTTTGAAATCTGCTTTTGAGAATAATTTTGTATTATTACCTCTACCTGGTGTTTCTAAATTAAATTTCTTAATTGAGAAGTAGAACACGAAGAAGTAGATTGGAATATATGCTAAACCAATTAAAATGGCTCATCAGAATTGTGTACCTTTTGAAACTGGAAGCATACCATATATAACCATATCGATCATACCACCTGAGAATGTCATACCAATGTGGGCACCGAATACATTCATTAGCATAAATGAGAAACCAGCCATAAAAGCGTGGAATCCTCAGAATAATGCAGGAGCTAAGAATAAGAATGTAAATTCTATAGGTTCTGTAACACCTGTTGTCATTGATGTAAGGCCAGCTGGAAGAATTGTTCCAAGCGCCATTTTTCTATTTTCTTTTGGAGCGGCCATAACCATTGCGGCTGCGGCTGCAGGAAGAGCGAAGATCATGAATGGGAATTTACCTTGCATGAATCTACCAAGGTTTAATCCTAATTGTGATTTCATAAACTCAAATACTGGTAAACTATGTTGCACACCATTTACGTCTTTTCAATTGATTGCATTAAATTTTAAACCAGCCATAGCAATTCATAGAGATGAATCACCAGCTTTTGTCCCAACAGCTTTTGTTAATTCAGTGTATTGAGCAGCATCCATTATATTACCTGCATTATGTCAATTATCATAAGCTTGAGTGAAATCACCACCAGCTTTTGTTCATCATAATGGAGCATAGAATACGTGATGTAATCCAAATGGAATTAGTGAACGTTCTATTAGACCAAATACAAATGAGTCAAGTCCTACAGGAGCTTTACCTGAAACTTCACCGAATTTTGCAAGTCCATATCCAACTCATGGTCAGAATAATAAGAATGTAAATACTAGAGGAATCATTAAAATAATTACAACTAATGGTACAAATCTTTTACCCCCAAAAAATGAAATAATATTTGGAAGTTTTATTGTGTGGAATTTATTGTAAGCTCATGATGTTAAAGCCCCAACTAAAATTCCTCCGAATACTGAAGTTTGTAGTGATGAAACACCAAGGTTTGATCCTACAAGTTTATCCATTTCTTTAGCTGTTCTACCAGCACCACCGAATAATACTTTTCAACCATCATGCATCATAACTTCTTTGGCATTTAATGAACCCTTAGCAACAACTTTACCATCAGCTAAAAATGTACCGCTTCCGTGGTTTACTTCTGTGATGAATGGAGTTTGTAACATTGAGAATGTTAAATACCCTATGATTGCAGCAAATACGGCAACACCAGCTTCTTCTGTAAATGCAACTGTTATTGCAGCAGCAAACAGAATAGGCATTGCGCCGAACACAGGATCCCCAAGTTTTGAAACAAATTGTCCAAATACTTCAACACCATGATTATGTCCAGAATGAGAAGCGATTGCAGCACCAACACCTAAGAATAGTCCCGCTATAGCCATCACTGATATAGGTAACATAAATGCACCAGATATCTTAGATAGAAACTTGTTCATTCCACCTTTGCCATTATTTACTTTTATTTTCTTATCTTTTTGAAAAAATTTTTTAATAAGTGAAAAATTCATATTTTTCCTTTCGTTTTTTTATATATTAAAATGCTGTGATTTAAATCGCTAGCATTTAAATTATACCTATTATTATTAATGTATATACAAGTTATTCTTTATGTATATACAAGTTTTTTTATTTATGTTTATTATTGTTGTTTATTATCGCTTTTTCACTATTATTTTTGCTTTGAAAGTAATCAAATATGCTTTTCTAAAAATTCTCTTAAGTCATCTAAAACTAAGTACATAGTTCCTAAGTCACCAACTTTATCTTCTAAAGATTCAGCTTGTGCTAATATTTCTTTTCCTTCTTCAACAATTCTTTTAATTCCATCTTCAACAGAAATTTCTTTAACTGTTAATTCTTTTAAAGTCGAAAGTTTTGTTTGACTATCTATTGATGTATCAATATCTTGATCTAATTGAATATATTTTTCTATTACTCTATCAATAAATTCATCTATTTCAGCATATATTTTATCTGTAAATTTATGTATATCAATAAAATCAGGACCAAACATTCTTCAGTGTATATTTTTAATATTATATTTAAATATAAATAAATTTGCTAATAATTTTTTCATACTTTAATTATAGAATAATAAGGATAGAAATATACTTTTTTTGTTTTTTTTATTAAATAAAGTTATTTTAAGTTAAAATATTTGATAAAATAAATAAGCAAACATATCGCGGGGTAGAGCAGCTGGTAGCTCGTCGGGCTCATAACCCGGAGGTCACAGGTTCGAGTCCTGTCCCCGCAACCATGGTCCAGTGGTAAAGTGGTTTAATACGCCTCCCTGTCACGGAGGAGATCGCGGGTTCGATCCCCGTCTGGACCGCCAAAGGCTTTGTAGCTCAGTCGGTAGAGCAACGGATTGAAGCTCCGTGTGTCGCTGGTTCGATTCCTGCCGAAGCCACCATATCATCTCTTTTCCAGGGGTGTTTTTTAATTTTAAAAAGTTTCTTTTAATGAGAGTTATAATTAAATTATGGAAAAAATAAAAATAAAAAAAATACCATTTAAATTAAATGGAACAATAATTGAGAAAAACACAAAATTAGAATTTAAAGCAAAAGATAAAGATGATAAAGATTTTTTTATTACTGATATTAAAGGTAAAAAAGTTATTTCTTTATTTCCTGATATAAACACAAGAATTTGCGATGCTCAAACAAAACAAATAGCACAGATGGCAAATAAATATAAAGATATTACTTTTATATCTATTTCAACAGATTCTGTTGAAATACAAAAAAAGTGGTGTGCAGCAAATGGATTAGAAAATATAATAATTATTTCAGATAAGGAATATAAAGATTTTGCAATTAAAACAAATACTTTAATTAATAAAATTAAAAAACTGGTTAGAGGCTTTATATTATTAGATGAAAATAATATTATTCAAGGAATTTCTATTAATAAAGAAGTATCTAGCGATCCAGATTATGATGTATTAAATACTTGACTATAAATAAAAGTTTTAACTTTTATTTTTTTTAGCTATTTCTTTTGATTTTTCGATTAAGTTTATAGAAGTGGATGAAACTTTTCTTAAATTATTATCTGCAATAATAAAAACAGTTTCTATACTTTCATCTAATACTTTATTAATATTAGCTAATTCTAATTCTGATTTTATATCTTTAGTATCTCTTATTCCACGAACTAAATAATTGCACCCTTCTTTTTTTGCAACTTCAACTGTTAAATCAGTTCCATGTATAACCTTTGCATTAGGAAGTTGCTTTCTAACATTATCTGCTCTTTCAGTTATTGATTCTGTATTATTTTTTGTTGGGTTAAAAGTAACATATAAAATAACTTCATCAAATAATTTTGAGGCCTTATTATAAATAGATAAATGTCCTTTATGGAATGGATTAAAAGAACCTGCAAAAATAGCTTTTTTCATATAAAAATTATAAACAAAATAAACTTATTTTTTATATCTTATATTAAGATATATATTTTATTTTAAAGAGTTATAATTATTTAATAAGGAGTTATATGAAAATAATAGTATTAGGAGCTAATCATGCAGGAACATCTTTTATGAGAACAATTGCTTCTTTAGGAAAAAAACACGAAATAGTAACATATGATAAGAATAATAACATTTCGTTTTTAGGATGTGGAATAGCTTTATGAGTTTCTGATGAATTTGAAGATCCAAAAGGATTATTTTATAGTTCTCCAGAAGAATTAAGAAGTTTAAATATTGATGTTAAGATGGAACACGAAGTTATTAAGGTTGATATAGAAAATAAAGAAGTAGAAGTTAAAAACTTAAAAACAGGAGAGATTTTCACAGATAATTATGATAAATTAATTTATTCTGGAGGTACATGACCAATTACGCCACCTTTTCCAGGTGCTGATTTAGAAAATATTTATTTATCTAAAATATTTCAACATGCTCAAATCATTAAAAAAATGTCTAAAGATGATCAAATTAAAGATGTTGTTGTAATTGGAGCTGGTTACATCGGTGTTGAATTATCTGAAGCTTTTATAAAAGCAAATAAAAAAGTTACATTAATTGATATGTCAGGAAATGTTATTGGTAAATACTTTGATAAAGAATTTACAAATGAAATGGAATCTAGAATGGAACAAAAAGGGTTAAAATTAGCTCTAAAAGAAAAGGTTAAGGAAATAAAGGGTACCAATGGTAAAGTTAGCTCTGTAATTACCGATAAAGGTGAATATAAAGCAGACTTGGTAATTATGTCAATTGGTTTTGTACCTCAAACTCAATTAGTTGCTGATCAATTAGAACTAGAACCTAAATCAAAAGCTTTATTAGTAAATAAATTTATGCAAACTTCAAATAAAGATGTTTATGGTCTTGGAGATTCAGTAGCTTTAATAAATAATGCAATAGATCAACCTTGTCATGTAGCTTTAGCAACCAATGCAGTTAAAACAGGTATTGTTGCAGCTCATCATATAAATGGAACTAATTTACCTTTCCCAGGAATACAAGGAACAAATGGAATTAATGTTTTTGGTTGTAGTTTTGCATCAACAGGAATTTCTTCGGAATTAGCAGAATTACATGGAATTGATTATGGAGTATCTTTTTTAAAAGATAAAGATAGACCAGAATGAATGCATAATTCAGAAGATGTACAATTCAAACTTATTTATGAAAAGAAAACACTTAGATTATTAGGTGCACAAGTAGGTACATTCGGTAAACAAAATCACTCTGAATCAATTTTTGCGTTATCTTTAGCAATATCTAAAAAAATGACATTACAAGAATTAGCTTTAATGGATTTTTATTTCTTGCCTCATTACAATAAACCATTTAATTATATTTTGCAAACCGCATTAAATGCAATTAAAAAAGAATTATAAAAAACTGGTAACAACCAGTTTTTAAAATACACAATTACTTAATATTTCTTCTACAGCATCTGATATATTATTATTTTTAATTTCTATATAATTTATTTTTCTAATAGGTTTAATTATTTTATTTATTCAATTTTCAGAATTAATATTTCTTGTTAATTTAATTATTCCATCAAAAAGATAAGTAAAGTCAATAGGTGAGTATTCTAATATAGGAATTTCTACAAAATCATATTTATTATTTTTTATTTGTTTTAGAAGATGTGGGTGTGTAATTTTCTCAATTAAATTAAGAATATTGTTATTTTTTTTAATCAAATTTTTTAATATATCTCGATCAACTTTATTGTTAACTATAATTTCATTGCCTAGTTCTTTTATTAATTCGCTTTTTATTATTGAGTCTGTATTATATTGTTCATGAATTCATTTGTCACAATTAAAAACAGAATAACCTTTTTTAGCTAATTCTTTTAAAATTGTTGTTTTTCCTGTACCTGCATAACCTATTATAGCTTTCATAACAACCTTTCTTACTTATATAAAATTATAGTAAAAACTTTAAAACATTTTTATTATAATTTAATTATGTTAAAAAACTTTAAAATGAATAAAACACATCCAGCTTCTAATTCTTTAGATATATTATTTAATTTTATAATTATAACAATAGTATCTTTAACATTTAACGGAATGATTTTAAACTCTAGACAATCTACAATGCATGAAAAGTTTTTTATGTTATTTAATGCTGGTTTAGTAACTGTATATTGATATGTCCAAACATTTTTAAAACAAAGATTTGAAAAGCATAATGTTTTTTTTAAAATAATAACTCTTATGAAAGTTTTATCATTAGGTATTATTGCTACTGCTTTAGATTTATTAATTTTTAGAAATAACACATCACCAGGTAAAGAACCATTATGAATTGAAAAGATAGGTATTATTATTTGGATAACAGGTTATATTGTTTCAAGATTAATCTTATTAATTGAATATACGCTTTGTATTTTAAGTAATAAAGATAATAAAACTCTTGTTAAAATAACAACGCCAAAAGCAATTTCAAGATTAGTTGTTATTTTAATTGGAATAATTCATTTATTATTAATTATTGAAGGTTTTGATTTTGCTGTAACAACTTATATATTTATGCCTTTATATATTTCAATAGAGTTTTTAGGTAATGTTTTATTTGTTACAGATAAAAACTTAAGTAATATTAGTAAGATATCTATTTCTGATGCTTCAGAGAGATACAAAAAATTAACAACACTATATATTGGATCATTTTTTATTTCGGGAACAATACAATTTGCTTATTATTTAAAAAATCCATCAGAATTACACGCTTTATTTAGTTTAACAATGGTTTATTTAATAGGATTTTTAATGTGGTGATTTTATTCCGAGTACTCACATCATTTAGATATAAAACAGAATGCAGTAAATTTATGAAAACTTTCATTTTCAAATATTTTCACAACTTGAGGTATAACATTATTTGGTGCTTCAATTATAAACTCTCATAATGATAAAAATATAGAATATATATTAGGTTCTGCACCAATAGGATTAATGATTGTAATAATATTTATGAATCTTTTCTTATCATCGTTAAAATCACCTGAAAAATTAACAATACTAAACTTTAAGAAACAAGCATGAATTACAGGTGCATTTAATTCTTTAGTACTTATTTCTTTTTCAATGGTAAGTATATTTAGAAATGATATATTCATTCCAATGTGATCGCTTTATGTAGTTTCTATATTAGTTTTATTATCAACTATATGAGTATCTTATATTTCAAGATGATTTTATATAAGAAAACAAAATAAAATGAAACAAAACAACTAGTATAATTAATATAAAGGAGTAAAAAAAATGACAAAAAAAGAAATAGATGAACTAAAAAAAGAAATCAAAAATGAAGTTTTACAAGAGATTAAAAAAGAAATGAAAGGTGGAAAATTTAATTTTTCTGCTTATAAACAAGAGGTTGTTAGTGATGATATTATTAAAGCTCAAGAATTCCTTGATAAAAATCGTTGATATTGATATATTCCTGTTATTGGATTCTGTATTTATATGTACGAATTAACTCAAATGTTAACAAGTATTGACCGTGGTATTTTAAGAAAGAAAATTAATAGAGCAAGTTTACCTTGACTATGAATTGATATACCTTTTTATTATGGAACATTTTTAGTATGTGCAATAAACTACTTCCCTTTAAGAACAAAAGCTATTTTAAGAAAAGCTATTCAAATGGCTATGAATGAAAAAGATGATTAAAAAAACAGTTGTATTAACTGTTTTTTTAATATTTAGAATTAGATATAAGACTATACACATTATCCATATTTGATATTCTTTCGAATAACTTATCAGAACCACGTGTTCATTTATTAAATCCGCTTCTTCTATCAAATGTTCAAAGATTTAATGGTAATCCTAAAGCTTTATAAAATGCATTTGTTTTTTCTTTAATAACTGTTTTGAATCAAGGATGTAAGTATTTACAAATTTTCTTAATTTCATCTTCTTTACCAAAACAATCTTTTTCATCAACAAACAAGAACCCTAATATAGCATCTTTACTTACTTTACTAAAAACCTGTAAAGATTTAAAGTTAAATGATGAATATATTATTTCAGCTTTTGGTTTTACTTTTTGATGAACATCTCAAGCAAGTTGCTCTATACCTTTATATTCAATTACATCAGTTTTTATTTCAACATTAATAATTTCAAATAAACTACCATATTTAACTAGAAACTCTTCATATGTCATAATTTTTTCTTCTCTATATCCTTTAGTGTAAGTATGAGCGAAATTATATTTTCTAATTTCCTCAAGAGTCATTTTTTCAACTTTTCCTTTTCCATTTGAAGTTCTCTTTATATTTTCATCGTGTATTACTACTAACTCATTATCTTTAGTTAAATGTAAATCTATTTCAATTCCATCAAAACCAAATAAACGAGCAGCATCAAATGCTAATGTAGTATTTTCTGGTGCTACTTCAGAGTAACCTCTATGTGCCAATAATTTTGCAGACATTAATCTACCTCCTCTAAATCTCTTCAACGATATGAAGATTTTTTTAATTTTTTAATTTCTCTTCTATTAATTATAAATGATAATGCTCCACATATGACACCAAAACTTCCTACACCTAATGCTGTAAATAATAATAGTTGTAATCCAGCTTGATCATAACCACCAACTGTACCATATCCGTATTTAGCTACATCAAGAGCTGTCATTTCATGGCCTGAACTTTTCATTCAACTTGAAGCCATTTGATAAAATCATGCGTCAGATGAAAAAGCAATAAAAGAAACTAAAGCAATTATAGATCCTAGAGTATCTTTTGTATGTGGTATTTCACCAATTTGCATATATCTTCCTGCTACAAGTAATCATGAAACAACACCAACCAATATAAATAATATAGGAAATAATATTTGTAGTGTTAGTTTATAAGAAGCAGAAATATTTGCGTCAATATTATTACCTACCCCTGCTGAAAGTACTAAACCAGTTGCTATTAATATACCAACAATTAAAACCATTGCTAAAGTAAATATTCAACTTCTACGTTTTTCCAATAATTTTCCTCATGGACCAGAAATTAAGAATCTTAATGCATAAGTTCTAAGTCCAGCAACAGCAGCTATAACAGTAGCCCCTGAAATAAGAGCAACATAACTTTTTAAATAATATGCGAATATTGATTGGAACATATACATTCCAAGAACAAAGAAAGAGATTAAAAATGCTCTAAATGAAAAAATAATTTTTAATTTTTCTTTTACATTTCCTTTATCAATTTTTTTATCTTTTCATCATTTTTTAATTGATAATAATAAATTCGATTTTTGATTTGTATCTTTAACAAAGAAGTGTATACCAAAAGCCGAAATAATTAATGCTCCAGCAATTATAAATACTAATACATAAAACAGAATGTTATTTCCTTTACTTGCCATTTCTGTTGCTACTGTACCAATTAAAGTAATAAATATAATTCCTAGTAAACCATTATATGATCCTTGTAATCCATATAATTTTCCTTGATCTTTAGCACCAGATTGTTCTGATAAAACCTTTCATAAAGGTGATCAAAGAAATAGTGTTGTTGAAACACCAAAACCTGTAAATGTTATATATAATACTACAAGTTGTGCTGAACCAAATATACCAATTGTGGATAAACCAAATAATATAGTACAAATAGCCGACATTAATACCGATATTATCAATAACTTTTTACCACTCATCTTATCTGCCAATCAACCAGAAGGTAATTGGGTTGCTAAAACAACATATCCCAAAACAGCATTAAGTTGATCAAAATCACCTTGTGATATTTTTAGGTATGTGTATACATGAGGAATAATATATTTTAGATAATATGGTGCAGCCATTGAAAATACATCAACAGCAGCTAAAACAAATATAGCTAAAATTATTTTTCCTGGTAATCCATGTGTAAAAATTTGTTTAATTTTATTCATATTTTATATCCTTTTTTAGTTAAAAAAATAATATTTTATTTAATATCATTTTCTCATCCTTTTGTTCTTTTTATTGCTGCGCTTCAACCTTTTAATAATAATTCTCTTTCTTGAGGTTTTATTATAGAATTATAGTTTTTGTCTACTTTTCTAATTGTTTTTAATTCTTCTTTAGTTCAAAAACCAACATGTAAACCTGCAAGGAATGAAGCACCCAAAGCTGTTGATTCTATATTTTCAGGTTTTTCTAAATGAATATCTGAAATAGAAGCTTGGAATTGCATTAAGTAATCTGAACGTGAAACTCCACCATCAACACTAACTTTATTTAAAGGGCGTTTTAAGTCTTGAGACATAGCATTAAACAAATCATTTGCTTGATATGCTATAGACTCTAATGTAGCTTTTATAATATGCTCACGTTTAGTTCCTCTAGTTAATCCATATATTGCACCTTTGGCACTTGAATCTCAGTATGGAGCTCCAAGACCTGTAAATGATGGAACCATATAAATACGTTGATTATCTTTAACCATGTCAACATATAGATCTGAATGTGATGCATCATAAATAATTTTCATAGCATCTCTTAATCATTGAATTGAAGCTCCGGCAATAAATACTGAACCTTCTATTGCATAAACTGTTTCTTCTTCATTAATTTTTCAAGCAATAGTTGTTAATAAACCATTTTTAGAAAGGATTGGTTTTGTACCAGTATTAACTAATGTAAAGCAACCAGTTCCATAAGTATTTTTTATATCTCCTACTTCTGTACATAATTGACCAAATAATGCTCCTTGTTGATCTCCTATTACTCCTGTTATAGGAACTTTTCCTTTTGCATTTCTTGAGAATATAATAGGTTCTACAATACCATAGTCTCCAGATGAAGGTCTTACTTCAGGAAGGATTTCTTTTGGTATGTTTAATAATTTTAATATTTCATCATCTCATTCTTGAGTGTTTATATTAAATAATAAAGTTCTTGAAGCATTAGATACATCTGTTGCATGAACCTTACCATTAGTTAGTTTTCATATTAGTCAAGTATCTATTGTTCCTGCTAATAAACTACCTTTTTTTAATTTATCTTTTGCACTCTCAACATTTTCTAAAATTCATTTTAATTTAGTTCCTGAGAAGTACGGGTTAATTACAAGACCTGTTTTTTGTTTAAACATATCGTTGTAACCTTGTTTAATTAATTCATTACAATACTTAGCTGTTCTACCATCTTGTCAAACAATAGCGTTATAAACAGGATAACCAGTTTCTTTATCTCAAACAACTATAGTTTCACGTTGATTAGTAACTCCAAGAGCTTCAATATCCGTAGATTTAATTTTTGCTTTATGTTTAGCATTTACAATTGTAGTTCTTTGAGTATTTCAAATTTCATAAGCATCATGTTCTACTCAACCAGATTGTGGAAAAAATTGAGTAAACTCTTGTTGTGCCATAGAAACTGTATTACCTTTTTTATCTAATATAATAGTTCTACATGAAGTTGTTCCAGAATCTAAAGTCATTATATATTTTGACATTATGATAACACCTCATATTTAGGGTTGTAATTTTTATCTTTAATTAACTCTGTCCCATTTTCTTTTAATAATTTAGCTATTTCCATTGCTATAGCTGGTGCAGAAGCAATTGCAGGACTTTGCATTCCAGCAGCATTAATAAAGTTTTTATCACCTTTTCCATATCTAATTACAAAATCATTAGTTTCTACATCGATCGGACGTGAACCTGCAAGAGTGATTTCTGTTTTTTCTAATTCTAGATTAGGTACTAATTTAGTTCCTATATTACCAATACTTTCAAATTTTTCTTTAGTTATATATCTTGTTGCTTCTTTAGAAATACCTTCTTCAGCTGTTGGACCAACCATTGTTCTACCATCAAGCATTGGAGCAACAATTACTCCTTTACCATGAATTGTTGGCACCATAAAGCAAATTGAGTTTACTTTATATTTTATATTTCTTGATAAGATTCTATATTCACCACGTCTTGCAGTTAATTCAAAATCTTTAACTCCAGCCATTTCAGCAACTTTATCTGCATAGTGTCCAGCGGCATTAATAATATTTTTTGTTTTAATTGTTTCTTTACCATTAATAGTAATAATAAAAATATCGCCTTCTTTTTTAATATCTGTTACTTGTGAATTTTTTCTTAATTCTGTACCATTTTGTTTTGAAGCACCCATAAAAGCTATTGTTGCTTTTACTGGTTCAATTGCTCATGAAGAATTACATAATAAAGATCCTTTAAGTTCTGGATTTAAGTTAGGTTCTTTTGCAAGAGTTTCTTCTTTTGTTAAAATCCTCATAAATTCTTTAGGTACTTTATTTATAATTCCTCTTTCATAAAGCATGTGAACATGTTCCATTTCTTCATCATCAAAAGCTATAATTAAAGAATCAACTTTAACAAATGGAAATTTTAAGTCTTTAAAGATTTTAGTTCTTCATAATTCATTTCCAAGTACATTAAGTCTAGCTTCTACTTTTTCTGGTTCTGGATCAAAACCACCATGTATTGCTCCTGAGTTACCTTTAGATGTCTCATCTGCAAACAAAGGATTTTTTTCTAAAACCACTGTTTTTAATTCATATTGTGAAAGTTCATAAGCAATAGAACCACCAATGATTCCACCACCTATTATTGCTACATCATATATCATTTTGATATTCTCCTTTTTAAAATGCTAATGCTATTGCACCTACCATTGCACCTGCTGCCATTGGAGCAAGAACTGGTATTAATGCATAAGATCAATTCGCTTTTGTTTTATTTTTGTAAGGTGTGAACTGATACATAATACGTGGTATCAAGTCCCTTACTGGATTAATTGCTCAACCTGTCATTCCGAATGAAAGACCAATCCCTGTTACAACTAATGCAACCATTGCTCCACCAACTAAAGGTTTAATACTACCTCCATGTTTTGGGCCAATTACAAATAAAGCTATAACTGCAAATACTAATACTGTTGTTCCTAAAAATTCAGTAAATATATTTGTTATTGGTTTTTTTGGAACAATCGAACTTGTTGTGAAAGTTGATTTAATAGTGTCAGCTTCTTCAGATGCTGCTGCATGTCAATACATTACAGTAACGCAACCTTGACCTATAATAGCTCCTACAGATTGTGCACCTATAGCGCCAAAGAAAGCACCTACTCCTACTGCTCCAGCTCCATGAGCTCCTATAACAGCATTAGCCATTGATACGGCAGGATTTAATTCTGCTCATCCTGGGTGACCATGACCATCTCCTATTTTTTGTGCTACTATAATACCCATTAAAACAGCTAAACCTCAACCTACTGCTATAGCTATAATTCCACCTTTAGATCCGCCTGTTTTTTTATACAAAACGTTGGATACTACACCATTACCAATTAATATTAATGTGGCAGTACCAAACATTTCACCTAAAAATAATTGTAGATTCATTTTAATCTCCTAGTTTTATTAGACTATTTTTTAGCCTATTAAAATTATACTCTTATATATACAAATAAACACATACATATATATACAAATTTTTTAGTTTAACCGTTTCATTAGAAAATAAAGATGACTTTAATAAAATATTTATCTTCTTTATATACAACTTAAAGTTAGATTTTTCTACCTAAATATTTATAAATTATTTAATATAATTTTAATAATATGAAAAATATATTTGAATATATGAAAAAAATAAAAATATTAGAAAAACTAATGTTGGTTATATTGTCAATTTTATTAATAATATTTTCTCTATATTCTGTTAAAGATGACTCTTGAATATGAGCGTCTAAAAAATCAGGAACTTGACAAAAAGCTTTAGGTACTTTATCCGGTTTTGCAGCTTTTACAGGAATCCTAGCAACATTCTTATTCTGAAAAAGAAATCCTAATTCACATATATTCGCTTTTATTAATGCTATTTTATTTGGGTTATTTGCTTTATCAATTAATCTTACTGGAGACTTTTTAGTTTGTTTCTTTTGAATAATTCCTATATTAATTTTTACAAATATAAAGTCAAGAAAAGCAAAGATGAAAATTTATGTATTAACACAAAATACTATTATAGGATTAGTAACAGTTTGGGTAATTAGTTTTATATTCTTTATAACTGTTAATCCGTTAATAAATAACTTATGATCTAAAGTATTAAAGTGAGAAGATTTTAAATATGGACAGTACTTTAAATTCTATTGAGGTGGAAGAATATTAGATTCACTAATGAATTCTCTAACAGTAGTTGGAATGTTTATGTTGATTCGTGGTTATAAGGAAACTTGATACTTATGAATAGTTAAAGATGTTGCTGCAATATTATTCTTTGGTGGTATTGCTGATGTTAATGTTTCTATTTTAATTATGAACGCTGCATTCTTATTCTTGATATTCTTTATTTTGAAAAATGAATGAACAACTAAGACTTTAAGAATGGCTATTATTGGTCCTGGAGCCATAGGTAAAACCGAAGTAATAAAAAATTTAAGGCCATTTTTAAAACAAAATAACTTAACTATATTTGATGAACGTGAAGGTATTATTACTGATCAATTTAGTGAATATATGGATAATATGAAAAAATACGCATATGAAATGCAAGTAGGATTCTTTGATAAAAGAATTTCTCAATTAAAAGAATTATGTTCTTTAAATAAAGGTATTATGGATAGACACTCAACAGATGATTTTATTTTTTCTAGATTACATATTAAAGAAAATAATTTTACAAAAGAACAGATTGATTTATGAAACAACAAAGAAAAAGAGTATTGAAAAATTTTGAGTTCATTACCTAAATTAGATATTTTGTTTATATTAATGGGTTCTGATAAATTAATTGAATCAAGAAGGTCCCAAAGATCTTCTTCAGAAAAGATTAGAAAAACAGAATTAAAAAATAAAGATTTTTTTAGAAAAGCCAATGCTATGTATAATGACAAAAATTCTATTATGTATAAAGCTTTTAAATTCTCTAAGAAACAAATATTTATAGAAAATACAGATTCAAAGAAAACAAGCAATCAAATTAAAGATATTATCAAGCAAAACATTTAATAAAATAACCATAATGATTTTAAGGTTATTTTTTATTTTAAATATACAAAATGATGTATGTTTAAATGTCATAATTACTTTGTTATAGAAATAACTATGACGGAAAGAGGAATAAAATGTTAAAAAATAAAAAATGTCAAAATGTAAATACTTGTTCTTTTAAAAATATATAAAATAATAGCTAATCACTTTTAATAAAACAAAATGATTAAATTTAAATAAAATAATAAAAACAGCAATTAAGCTGTTTTTTAAATTTTTTCTAATTATAAAGAATATAATTAATTATATGAAACATAATATAAAAGAGATAGTAAGAAGTGCTGGAATGTCATATCTTATGGATATGTACGGAACAAGTATTAATAATTTAATAATTAAAACAAATAAAAAATATCCTAATATAGGAAAGAAAACAGCATTAACTAAGATGAGTGTTTACAAAAGAATAGAAAGAAATGATCTTTGACTTAAAGTGGCTGAATTAATATCAAAATCTAAAAATATAAGCTTTAAACACATAAAGATAGCAAATAAAATATTGTGAAAATCACTAAGTAAAAACGAAAAAAAAGATTATAGTTTATTAAGAAAATATTTTGATATTCCTGATGCTAAAAAACTTCATGAAATTGGCCTTAAGGGAGAAAAAATTATTAATGAACATTTAAAAGAAAAGAATCATTCATATAATTCAATTATTAATTTTTTAGAAAAAATCGATGAAAATGATTTTATACAAACTAGTAGCAAACTAAATTATAAGTGGGTAAACAAAGACGGAGAAACTTATCAACCATTTGATTTCATTATAAATGGCATTAAATTCGATGTAAAAACAACAGTTTCTAATAATTTCACTTTATTTCTTTCATCAAAAGAATATGAACTTCTATTAAATAAAAAATTAAGTATAATTCGTGTTTGATTAGATGAAAAATTTAATTTTATTAAAACTAAAATTCTTTCTTCAGATGAAATGTTAGATTCCTTTATTTTTAAACCTACAAACTATATTGCAAAAAAGAAAAATGTTATAAAAAACGACAATTAAGCCGTTTCTTAATATTTAAATAAACTTTCTACATCACCAAAGTTAATTGTTTTTTTTGTATTTTTATATATTAAATCTCAATCTTCTTTTTTAAATGAATTTTGTTCTTTTTTATCATCATATAAATTCATTACAAATTCTAAATCACTGTGACTTTGTTTATATTTTTTCATATGATTTCTAATTAAATTAGAAACCAGGCCATTATCTTCAACACCTTTTTTTCAAAAATATGCATGACACAATTCATGAACAAGTGTAAAAATAAAATTATATTCTCTTTTATTTGAATCGCTAATATAAATAAATCTTTGTTTATGTTTTTTTAAAAAAGAACCATTTATTGTTGAATCTTTTATAAAAGGTGCACAAACTAAGATAATTCCATGTTTATCTAAAAAAACTTCTAATTTTTTTTGTCTTGTATTTCAGTCTTCTTTAGAAAAAAGAATATCTAAACTACCTTTTAAAACAGTTTTTCCAGATGATTTCTTAAATTCTTCTTTAGATTTTAAATGCCCAAATTTATTTTCTAATAATGCCATCCATAAATAAGCAAGAGGCTTATCTTTATATTTATAAAAATTAGTTCCGGAATCAAGCAGTGAATCCTTATATTCATTTAAAGTATTTGATTTAAAAAGTTTCGAAACTTTTTCAACAAAAGAAACTTTAGAAAGTTTTGGTCATATATTCATATATTCAATATATTTTGTTATTTCCTTAAATTTATTATCATTTTTAATGATATCCCTCATTTTATTCTTTTGTTGAATTTTGTATAACGTTAAGTCTTCAAATGAAAAAACTTTATCAATTTTTAGTGATGTTTCTGGTGTGATTTCTATTTTTTCATTAATAATCAAAGATATTGTTTTCTTTGAAATTCCTGTTCTTATTGATAACTGTTTTTGATCAATATTTCAATATTCTAAATTTTCCTTAATAATTGTTTTAATCATTATTTGTTCCCGTATTTTACAAGCTAATAATCATGTGGGTGTATTCTCTTTATTGTTATTTCAGTTTGTGATTTCATAATTTTATTTTCTTTTATAAATTCAACTCTATAATCTTTATTTAATCTTGCTGAATATAACTTTGGGTTAATACTACCTTTAATATATTCAATGCGCAAACCTCTAAATGTTGAATATAGCATCCAAAGATTATCTGTAACACCAGCATACTCCAGAAACTTTTTAAAACCTTTTCTAACATCTATTCCAAAAGAACGATCTAATCATTTATCGTTTTCGTAATTCAATTTTGTTTTTTCTTTTAAAAAGCTAACTTCCATAAATACACCGACCTTTACTTGTTTTCCTTTCCTTATTTTTCTATTTCTATTACCTCAATGTAAATATTATAGCAAAATATTTTTAAAATAATCTAATCTTTTTATTTTTAAATTAATATTTCAAACATACAAAATATTGTAGGTTTGATTGAGATAATCAATTTGCCTTTATCAATAGGCAACATTTTTATATAAAAATAAGAAAGGAATAACAATGTTAAATCAACATGAAAAATGTATTGAAAAATCAAATGGTTTTTGTGTTTCTGCAGGTGGTTTTGCGGAAGATGGAACTGCAATTAATTTTTTATCAAATAAAAGATCAAGTTCAAAATATATTACAGATCACAAAAATCACGCTGATTATTTATTAACTTTAAATGAAGATGTTCGATGCTTAAAACAAATAACTTTATTAATTACTATACCTCCATGTTATAAATGTTACCTTTCTATGATTGAAAAATTAGATATAAAAAAGATTTTTTATATTTGCGATCCAAGAAATAAGGTTAAAAAAAGAGCTTATTTAAAAAAATCTAAAATTCCAATTATCAAATATAAGGAAAAAGATAAAAAACTTTTACACTTAATTTCTCAACGTACAAATAAAGCTATGAAAGGACATCAATATTTAAGGAGTAATTAAAAACAGCTTAATAGCTGTTTTTTAAAATAATTGTTTAAAATATTTTTTTTATGCGAAAATAAAATTAGCAATATAAAAAATAAAAAAGGAGAGAATATGTTTTTTGTAAATAGTGATTTAAAAAACTCTACAAACCAAAAAAATTTAAGAGAGGTTATTGATGATGAAAACGTAAAAGTTGCATACGGTGTTTTATCACTACCTAATTTTTATAAAATGGTAAAAAGAGTTGGAGATAGTGAAAAAATATTTATACCGAAAGTACAAAGAGGTTTAGTATGAAAAGAAAATGACAAAGAAGATTTTATATCTAATTGTATTATTGGTAATAATGATATTAGAGAACCGATGCCAAATATCTTTCTTTTTTGTGATAAAGATACTGGAGAGATACAATTATTTGATGGACTACAAAGAACATCAGCAATTCTTAAGTATTTTGAAAATATTAATTCTATCGATGATTCTAAATATAACATTATGATACCCGCAGCTTTATTTAAAGGTTCTCGTTCAGAAGCTGAATCTTTGTTTAGAAATATTAATGATAGAGGAGTAAAACTAAATGAATTTGAAAAATTAGCTTCATATGGTGGTGAGTATGAAATTGATTACTCAAAATTATCAGAAATATTTCAAAAAAATTTTAATAAATTTATTAGTGAAATAACAGCCCAATATAAAGATATAGGTTTAGAAACTTCTTCAAAAGAAAAAACAACTATTTATGAAATCTTAACTTATGCAATTTATTCATTTTCAAAAGAAAAAAACGCAAGAAGTATTTTTCCTAGTAAAGAAGAAAATTCCTTTATTAAAGAGTGAGGATATCAAATAGCGTATTCAACAACCACAAAAGAAAAAAAGAAAATATATAAGGCTAATATGCTTAAAAATTTATTGTATAATTTTGCTGAAATTATTGGATACAACAAAAGCAAAAATTCTTTTAATGAAGAACTTTTAAATAATTATATAGAAAAAATAAAAAAAGCAATTAATGAAACAGAAGCTTCTATAAGAGATATTTATTCAAGAAATGTAACTACAAACAATAAGGAATATTTGAATAAAGCAGCATTAAAATCACACGCACTTGTAGGTTCTTTAGTTATATTTAATTATTTAAACCCTTCTAAGATTTCAAAAGAATTTGCAATGAAATGATTCTTATTACAATTAATTTCTGGAAGAGCTTCATCAAAAACAAATCAAATAATTGATGAATTATTAAAATCATCATCTTCATTAACTATAGAAGATATTGATTATAAAATTGCACAAGAAAGTATAAGTAAAATACATAAGAGTATTGAAGAAAAAAACCACTCTAAATGATTATGAGACTTATTTTATATACATTATGATCAAATTAAAGATAACGCTTTAGCAACACAATTTGAAATAGATCATATTATTCCTCGTTCAATATTAAAAAAACAAGGGATTAGCCAAGAAAAACAAAATGATATTGGAAATCTTTGTTTAATCAAAAAGTTGATTAATAGAGACAAATCTAGTCAAATGCTTCATATTTTTACTAATAAAAAGAAAGAATATCTCGATGAAATTGCAAACACAATAACACTGAATAAAAAAATGAGTGATTATACAGCATTAGAAACCATTAGCAAAGATTTAGAAAAACATATTATTGAAGGAAACAACGATTCTTTTAAGGTTGCTTATGATTATTTCTTAACTCAAAGAAAAAATTTATTAAAGAAATCTATTGAAAATAAAATAATATAAATTAAACGGACATAACCTTGGTTAAGGTAATTTTTTTTATTTAAAAAATAGATTATAAAAATCTATTATTGTATAATTTTAAGGAAAAAGAGGTTAAAAAAATGGACAAAACCAAGGTTAAAGGAACTAAATTAAGAATATTTGAAGCATTTG
>JAAEOJ010000142.1 GCA_024244685.1 Mycoplasma sp. | reverse complement strand
GTTTCTCGCGTCCTCGCGCGGTCTTCCTCGCGCGATTTTGTCGCGCGACATGACTGCGCTAGGACTGTTTCGCGCGAGGATTCTCTCGCGTTGTTCTCAAAACCTCGCGCGCTCGCGTGGTCTGTCTCGCGCGATTTTCTCAATTTTTGTAAGTAGAACTCCAAAACTCTCTGATTCTCCCAGCAGAAGATTGCAGGTATTTGTACAGTAATCTTCTGAAATGCTGCGAGTTATTCCCATTGCGTATAATCAATGACAAACTTGAAAATCTGCATGTGTATAAAAGTTCATGTTTAATTATTTTTTTATGTTCAACTGCTTCATCAATGGGATATCATGCAGTTCATCTATATACTCGTACATGCATATTACAGAAACTTTACAATTATAAAACTTATGAGCTTTAAAGAACTTTATAAAAATCTGACAAATAATAACGGGACAGGACTATGTTATGCTAAACCATCACACTAAACCTTGACACTAGGCCATAACCATCACATGTCCTTCTTCATGCACATCGCACGCATGTATGAGCTGTTGATCATGCGTGGACAATTTTGTCCAAATCTTCGGTATGCAGGGACCATTCAGTGAAAATTTCAGCTCGATCCGTTTGGCCATTCAAGAGAAAATCGCTTTCGAGCATTTTGAGCGCAGCGAGCTCACGAGCGAGCACTCGGATAGAGCTGAAATTTCGAGGTTCCAAATGCGGGCATGGTCC
>JAAEOJ010000141.1 GCA_024244685.1 Mycoplasma sp. | reverse complement strand
CACACACAAGGAGTGTGCCACTGTCGACTGGGCTTCTCGGTCAACTATTGGCGCAGAATTGGTGCGGATTCAACGGACAAGCTCTTGACGCAGCTCTGGAAAGCAGATGCCAAAGACTATGATGGACGGACAAATGGAAGCCCTGTTCTCCGCAGATGGAGACATGATGGACTTTGATGTATGGGAAGGAACGCAAACTCTTGCTTTGGATCTTTTGCTGTCCAAGGCGATAATGGTTCCCAAACAACGCAAGAGAGAATTGGACCCTCCTGTAGACTGGTCAGACGCGGATTCTCGTTCAATATTCACCTACGAGCACCGAAACAAGATAATGCTTCGCAATCTCGGAAACATTGGATTGCAGACCTACAAGAATTCCGTCCACTTCGCCTCCATTTCAACGGACGATCCGGACGCTTTCTTGGGGCATTGTCGCAGCCTCTTCGCTATTCCGCGAAGTAGGTATCTGTCCAGAAAGAACCTCACGAAATGACTCCAAAGACCGGATGAGTCGGTAAGAACTTTTACTGCTGAGCTTAGATGGTTGGTTACATATTGCGGTTACTCCACTGCGGAAGTGGATGAGAGGTTGAAGGAAAACCTCATAATCAACACGTATTCCAACGAAATCTGCAGAAAATTGTTCGCTCTACCCGACGCCACCTCTTTGACCGACGTTATTAAACAAATGGAAACGTTAGAGCAGGCAGCGCGGGAAACTAAAACGACCAGTAATTCCGCGAGTGGGAGAACTCTGCCTAGGACAGCCCGGTTGCAGGTACACAATGTCAGGGGAGAAGGTATTTGGAGTTTGACCGATTGGCTGATTCCAAAGATGATTACGGTTCTGTGTATGGAGAGCGATCCATCGATTTTGGATTG
>JAAEOJ010000140.1 GCA_024244685.1 Mycoplasma sp. | reverse complement strand
ATATCCGTTCTATTTTTTTGCTCTTTTTTAAGTTCACTTTGTATAGTTATTGCATCTTTTATCAAATTTCTAAGACTTGGATTTGTTAATAAACGTGAATCACTACTGTTGATAACTTCTGTTATATTCTTCATATATATTAATTTTACATTATTTAAATAGCCAAAACTATTTTTAATTTTATTGATTTATTAAAATAACAATTATAAATATTATAAAAATTAGTTTATAACAGAAGTTATCAACAGTAGTGATTCACGTTTATTAACAAATCCAAGTCTTAGAAATTTGATAAAAGATGCAATAACTATACAAAGTGAACTTAAAAAAGAGCAAAAAAATAGAACGGATATGACTGTAAATGATGGTTATAAATTAAAACAAATAATTAAGGAAATTGTTGAAGAATTAAATCTTGAATTTAATAATTATTCTTATAAATGCTCTATAGGCCAAGGTAGATTAAGTGAAACTCCATGAATAACTATATCTAACCCAGAAGCATCAACATCAACATCAACAGGTTATTATATAGTAATATTATTTGATGCTACTAGTGATTCAATTTGTATTGGTTTAGAATTAGCTGCAGAGCAATTTACAAAAAAATATGGGCCAAATAAAAAGACTATAGCAAAAATAGCTGAAGCTGCTAGTTTATTTAGAGGATTATTAGATGATGATCATTTTATTAAAAATTTTTCTGTTACAAATCCTGTTTTAGGATACACAAGAAGAGCAAAGGAATATGCAGCTGGATTAATTGCTGCTAAGATGTACAGAAAATCCGAATTACACTTAGAAAATATAATTGGTGATATTAATATGCTTATAAGATCATATGAACTTTTACACAAAAATAAAGTTGGTGGCTTAAGTGTTTTAAATATTATTAATGAATATAAAAAAAATGTTAATTATAGTAGTGAAGAGTTGATAGAAAAAGTACAAAAAAAATATTTTAAAGAAATTAATTATGAAACAATACCTTTTATTGATGGTAAAAACAATACAAATCAACATCAAGTTGCTAATGAAAAAAGTGTAATACCAATCGCAAGATCTGCTAACAAAAGTAGAAGAGATCAGCAAGAAAAGACGGGTGATCATGGTGAAAATATTGTGGTTAATTTTGAAAAAAATAGACTTATTAAAGAAGGAAGGGAAGATCTTGCAAAAAAAGTTGAAAAATTAACTACTGATGGAACTGGTTATGATGTACTTTCGTATAATTCAGATGGTAAAGAAAGATTGATTGAAGTAAAATCAACAACAAGTAATAGAAATAGAGTGACTTTTATGATTAGTAACAATGAATTAGTTCAATCTAAAAAATTAAATAATTGATATTTATATTTGGTTACAAATGTCGGTGATATAAAACCTTCTATATATTATTTTTATAAACCTTTTGGAGATAAAAAAAATCAAAATAGTCTTTTCAATCCAATAGCAAATTCTTATAAAGTAACAGTTAATTTAAAAAACTAGGAGAAAAGACCTAGTTTTTTCATTTGTTTTTTCAAATCTTCTGTTTCATACCTTAAGTATATTGTTGTTGTATTTATATTTGAGTGCCCTAAAAAATTAGCTAAAGAATAAATATTAATTCCGGAATTTAACATTCTAATAGCACATCCATGCCTAAAAGAATGTCATGTTATAACTTTTGTAAGTCCAACATATTTTTTTATTTTTTCAAGGATTTCTCTTGCATATGAATAAGAAATTTTATTACCTTTTATATTAACAATATAACCTTCATTAACCATTGCAGCAATAGAATATTTACTATGCATAGGTATAAATCTTTTTTTATTACCTTTACCAATAATTTCTAATGTTCCATCTTTAATGTTTTCTCAACGTATCTTTAAAATCTCGCCTATTCTCATTCCATAAATATATGCTAATTCAGAAATTAACTTTCCATTTAAAGATATATTATCATTATTATCTATAAAGTTGTCTTGTATATTAACATATTCTGATTTTGATAATGAATAGATATTTTTGTGTGTTGTGGTTATTGGTCTTTCAACTTTCGGCATAGTTTTACCAATAAAATTAAAATAATATTTAAAAGCAAAATATACAATCTTTTTTTTACCTCCATTTGGTATTTTATTGTATTCTTCGCTAAATTTTTCTGTGTTTATATTCTTAGTTCAATATCAATATAACTTTGCGGTATTATATGATAATTTCTTTTGATTTAATAATCAATTGTAAAAATTCATTTTTCCTTCTTTCTGTGCTATGCACAAAAGAATTATCTTATTTTAAATAATAATTAATAAATCTCTAAACATACAAAATGATGTATGTTTGTTTGTGATAATGTTTTTACTTCTTAAGAAGAAGTAAAAAATGAAAGGAGAAATCATGGCAAATAGACGAAAAACTTATAGCAAAGGTATGATTGATATTATATTTTCAAAAGCTAAACCTACAGGAAGACATAATAGACGTTTAGATATTTCTAATTTAGAAATAGACAGAGCATCTTATGGTCAAGAAGGTTCTATATATGGTTGAAACGTAGATCATATTGATGGTAATAGATACAATAATGATTTAACAAACTTACAACCATTACACTATGTTACCCATAAAGAAAAAAACAGAAGATAATGTTAATTACTTTGACAACTTGTTTCTCAAAGTTAGTCTACGACACATTTAAATCTTCGATATAAAAACGAAAGGAGCTTAATATGCTAAATGAAATTGAAGATCAATTGCTTGAACAATCAAATAAGTATGAAAAAGATCCAAATTCAGCTGTACCTGTTTTGGCTATGACTTATGATGGAAAAGAGTTTTCTAATCATACTTGAAATTTACATCAAGAGGGTGGCGATAATGTTCTTGATAAGCATGCTGAATCAATTATTTTAAAGAATTTAACCAATAATATATTGAAACCATTAAGTTTAATTATAACTGTTGAGCCTTGCAATGATTGTTTCGAGCCATTATTAAAAGATAAAAGAATAAAAGAAGTATTTTTTATTCTTAAAAAAAGTTGAAAAGAAAAAGAAACCGATGTTTATAAATACATTAAAAAGGGTGGAAAAAAAATCAAAAGAATTAAATTTCCGAGAAATAAAAATCTAATTACCTGAGAAGGTGTTGATATATGATCAAAAAATTATGTTGATCATTTAAATAAACAACAAAATATACAAAAGTTAATAAAAAAAATAAAAAAAGGTAAATTAAAATTTTATGAAAATGGTTATATAGATTGAAAAAACAAAAACAAACTTAATTAGTTTGTTTTTGTTTCTTTCTAAATACAATTATCTAATGCTAAATAAAAAAATGACTAAATGTCATTTTTAAAATATTTTATATATCTCAACATCCTCACTATTTCTTTTTATATAACCAACGGTAGTTTCAATATTGCTATGACCCATTGATAGGGAAATATCATATATATTAACCCCTTTCTCGAAACAGTATTTTGCATAACCTCTTCTAAACATATGAGGAGAAAGTTTTCTTTCTTTATCTAAGAGTTTCACTTTATTGTATAAGTTCTTATACCCGAAAGGAAAAAGTACTTCATTAGAAGTTTTTAAATACTCATTTAACTCCTCAAGCAATCATTCTGATATCATAACCTTTCTTTGTCTTCTTCCTTTTCCAAATATATGTAATTCATTGTTTTTTATATTTTTTTTATTCAACTTTAATAATTCAGAAGATCTTATTCCTGTTTCAAATAATAATCTAATAATAATTCTTTTTTGAAACCCCATTTTAGTTTTTCTATTTATAATACTTAAATATTTCTTATACTCTTCAAAAGAAACAAATTCTTTAACTAAAACCTCTTTTCTTGGGAGTTCAATTTCTTTATATCTTTCATCCTTAAGAAACTTATAGTAACTTTTAATTGCTGATATCATAAGTCTCTTTGTGTTTATTGAAATATTTTCACTTGCTAATAACATGCTTTTATAATTTAATTTATACCTTTCTAATAATTTAGCATATTTTATATATATCTCAATTGTTCTATTTGAATAATTCTTTATTTTTTCTAAAAATTTTTTATATGTCATATTTAAATAATAAAAAAGACCTACCGATCTTAGTATTAATTTTTTATATTTAATTATGATTTCTTTCTTTAATATATTCTTTTCTTTTTTCTGTTCAAAAGAATTCATCGATATATTTAAAATTTTCGCCTACATATTTATCAATGAAATCTTGACCTTTATTATTAAGTGCAATCATTTCTCCATTTTGATTATAAGAAATATTATTTTGATCAAATTGCCTATGTATTGATTCTATAAGAGGAATGAAATTTTGAGGATCTTCAATTAAATTAATAATTCTTTCATATCCTTTATTTTCAATCAAAGCATCAACAATTTTAATTTTTAGTTTATGTACATCGATAATATGAGCTTTTTGAAATTGAGATTTTTCTTCTAATCCGAATGGTAGTTTAACTACATACTTATCAATATTTTTACTATAACGACTTCTTGCTTTGTTAACGATTTTGGTTGCTTTATCAACAAAATTATTAAATTGAAGATAATAATCTTTTATATTCTGTAAATAAACCTCAAAATCTGTTGGTTCTTTTTCTTTTTGCATATACTCAAAAGCTTTGTATAAATTATTATTTAATCTAGAAAAATCTTCTAAACTAATTGTTTCTGCTGACAAAGAATATAAATCAAATAAATTTTTGCTAGAATCTCTATGATTTTTTTTAATCATTAAATCATCAAATAATATAACAAAATTTTCAAAACTATTTAAAGTTTTTTTTGAATCAATTATCATTTCAGCTGATTTAGGATTTTTTGCTTCACCACCAGGATTATTGCCTTTTAAAAAAGCTACAATATTTTTAATCGTACTAGAATACATAGTTCTATTATTTAAAAAATTATTAAGTATTTTTAATTGTTCTGAATTTAATTCTTTTAATTTATTCGAAGATGTTGTTGGTCTAGGTTCTTGTTCTATCATTAATAAATTTAAAAAACTTTTTCTACGTAAAAAATTTTGATTTTTCTTTTTAAACCAAGAGGGAGTGCTATATAAATCTATTTCAACATAAGTAAAATTAACTTTTCAATCAAAAATAATGCCTTTATCATTAGAAATTATTTCGATATCTCCTTTAAATCTAGATGAATTAGTTTTATCGAAGTCTCTCCTTATAATTGGAATTGAAACTCTTTTCATATTTAACATAATTTCTCGATTCAGTAATATTTAGAACCTGTTTTTGCTCCATATTTTTTAAAACTTATTTTAATTACCATTATTTAACCCCTTTAAAATTATTATTTATGTTTTTCATTATTTCTCTTAAAACTTCAACAGAAATTGAGTTTCCGCATGTATAAATCATTTTTGTTTCATTTAAATAATTTAATTTATTAACTTTTTCATAATCAGTTTTTTTAAATCCCATATATGCATAAGCTTCTTCTGCGCCAATTTTTCTAATTTTTCCTTTTCATTCAAATTTAATTCTTGAATTTGCACCAGAAGCTGTTAATGTTGGTCCTGTAAATTTAGGGTCATAAACATATGCTTCTGAATTGAAAGTTGAATAATTAATTAATTTAGCTTTATTGATATTTGATTTAGTTTCTTTGTATTTTGTTAAATCAAATTTATCTAATGCAGGTAAAAAATCTTTTTTACTTGGTTCTTTATTTAATATTTTATTAATTGAATTTGGTTTTTTAATTCCAATTGGTAATTTAACTTTTTCTTTTAAAGCTGAAATCATAAAAACTCTTCTTCTAGCTTGTGAAGAACCAAAGTCTCCTGAATTAAGTATTTTTATATCATTTTTATATCCTAATGATTCAAGTTTAATCATTCATTCATTTAACTCTTTAGAGTTAACATTATGAGTTAATGCAACAACGTTCTCCATAAGAAGATATTTGGGTAAATTTTCTTTTTTTGATTTATCTAATGCCTTTTCAATTTCTCATAATAATCCGGAACGAGTTTGAGAGTTTCTCCCCATACCTTTCTGTTTTCCTTGTTGAGATAAATCTTGGCATGGAAATGAATAAGTTAATAAATCTATATTTTTAAGACCTTTTTTAAAAAGAGTTCTAACATCAAAAATATTACCTTCTTTTTGAGACATCTTTACAGCAGTAAAAATTATTCTTATTTCATCTAAATGTTTCTTATATCAAAACCCTTTTCTAACAGGTTCTTTTGAATTCATCGATAAAGTTTTTGATTCAAGATAATCAATCATTGTTTTTAAATCTATTTCATGATTAATTTTTTTTAAATTAAATCCATTATGTATAGCCTGATATGAAACGATTGCAGGAATATATCACTCTGCCATACCCGATATTTCAAATGGAATATTTTCATCTACTAAAGCTTTTCTTTGGGCTCCAATACCAGCAAATGCTTCAAATATTCTTAATTTAGTTCCTTTAACCTTGGTT